>JAIYDW010000197.1 GCA_027487315.1 Verrucomicrobiaceae bacterium
ACTTTATTTTTTGATGGGGAGGTTGGCGTCTTTCCAGCCGCCGAAGCCGTCGTCGAGGTGGATGAGGTGCTCGAAGCCGAGGGCTTGCAGGGGTTCGAGGGATTTGGTGCTGCGGCCGCCGGCTTGGCAGTGGACGAGGTAGGTCTTCGATTTGTCGAGTTTGGCGGCTTCGGCTTTGAATTTGGCGTCGTCGAGGAAGTCGATGTTTTGGGCGCCTTCGATGTGGCCTTCGGCGAATTCGTCGGGGGTGCGGACGTCGAGGACGATGATGTTGCCTTTGGCGATGAGTTCGGCGGCTTCTTTGGATTGGACGTGTTTGACGTCGTCAGCGGAGGCGAGGGTGGTGAAGAGGGCTAGGGCGAGGAGGGTGGGGATGAGTTTCATGGGGAGACAGGATGGACAGGATTTTGAGGGGATTAACAGGATTAAAGTTTGCCGGGTTCGCGGGTGGCGGTGCCTTGGGTTTGGGTGAGGCGGTCGCCGAGTTGGGTGCGGATGTCGGCGGCGTGGGTTTGGAGTTGGGTGACGATGTTGGGGTTTTCCTTGGCGACGTTGGTGGTTTCGGAGGGGTCGGTGTGGAGGTTGTAGAGTTCGGGAGCGGTGACTTTGGCTTGTTGGTATTGGGCGGGGATGCCGCCTTTGCCGCCGGGTTTGCCGGCGAGGGTGCGGTAGGTGTGGGGGAAGACGAGCTTCCATTGACCGTCGCCGGAGACGAGGGCTTGGAGTTCGTTTTGGGCGTAGTAGAAGGCGTAGTAGGGGTGAGGATTGGGGGTGGTGTCGGGGCCGGTAATGAGGGGCATGACGTCTTTTCCGTCGATGGGGTGGTCGGGGAGTTTGGCGCCGATGTGGTTGGCGAGGGTGGGCAGGAGGTCGATGGTCATGAGCATGGCGTTGCTGGTGGTGCCTGCTGGGATGTGACCGGGCCAGCGCATGATGCCGGTGACGCGTTTGCCGCCTTCCCAGGAGGTGCCTTTGCCTTCGCGGAAGGGACCAGAGGAGCCGGCGTGGTCGCCGTAGGAAAGCCATGGGCCGTTGTCGGACGAATAGACGACGAGGGTGTTGTCTTCGAGGTCGAGTTTTTTGAGGGTGTCGGTGAGACGGCCGATGGACCAGTCGATCTCGAGCATGACATCGGCGAAGAGGCCTTTGCCGGATTTGCCTTCGAACTCGGGGCTGGCGTGGAGGGGGACGTGCACCATGGGGTGCGGGAGGTAGAGGAAGAAGGGTTTGTCTTTGGATTTTTCGATGAACTGGACGGCGCGCTCGGTGAAGTTTTTGGTGAACTGTTTTTGGTCGTCGTGTGTGACGGGGGAGTGGACGATTTGGGTGCCTTCGATGAGGGGGAGTGGAGGGTAGGTGCCTTTTTTGGCCTCGGGGTGATTGGGCCACATGTCGTTGGAGTATGGGATGCCGTAGTATTCGTCGAAGCCGTGGTTGGGGGGGAGGAATTTCTCGTGATGGCCGAGGTGCCATTTGCCGAAGCAGGCGGTGGCGTAGCCTTTTTGTTTGAAGACTTCGGCGAGGGTCATCTCGCTGGCGTTGATGCCGTGGGTGGTTTTGGGACTGAGGGCGCCGTGGATGCCGATGCGGTTGGGGTAGCAACCGGTGAGGAGGGCGGTGCGGGAGGCGGAGCAGACGGCCTGGGCAACGTGGAAGGAGGTGAACTTGCGGCCTTCGGCGGCGAGGCGGTCGATGTTGGGGGTGGTGTAGTCTTTGGCGCCGAATGCGGAGACGTCGGCGTAGCCCATGTCGTCCATGTAAACGATGATGACGTTGGGGCGGTTTTCGGCAGCGTGGGTGAGGAGGGGGAGGGCGAGAGCGGTGAGCAGGAGGAAGCGGCGCATGGTTCGGGTGAGAACGTGCTGAATGAAGGTGGTCTTGCGGGTAAGGAGAGAGCTACTGGACAGCGGTCGGTCCAGCGCTTTATCTTTGAAGGTATCCTATGAAAGGAAATGATGAATCAAGAGCTAGGGTCAAAAGCCCCGATTTGAATTCAAGAGCCCTCCTTCGAAGAAAGCTTATTTGGTTGTCAGCCTTTTGCGTCTTGTTGGCGTTTTCCTGTCAAAAAAGAGTGATTCAATGTGAATTCAGTGAGATCCCCCGATATGGCCGACACTTTGAAGTGATCAAAAACAAACAGGTCATCTGGGTGCGCAAAAACAAATATGGGCATGGTATTGGTAGAAGCGAAATGAGTCTGGATGAGTTCAAGCAATTTGTGCAGACGCTGAAATTGGATTGCCAGTTTATCCTGACCCAAATGGAAACTAGTTACGAGGCCTTTAGCCCCTATTTCACTGTTGGTTTTGATACCAAAGTGTACACTGCGTTAGGGCAACTGTGTCCCTCTGAGAGAGGGTGCCATTTTTATGGTTATTTTGCGCCTGACGGCGACTCACACACCACTGGGGGTGTGCTATGGTTTTTCGTTCAATAATCTTTGGTTAAACTGGGTCGCGGGTGAGGGTGCCGTCCACTAGGCGCATGGCGTTGGTGGGGTTGGCGTTTTGGAGGGCGGGGGGGAGTTCGGAGTCGGGGAAGCTTTGGTAAGAGACGGGGCGGACGAAGCGGTAGATGCTGTCGGTGCCGATGGAGGTGAAGAAGCTGTGGGTGGCGGCGGGGTAGGGGCCGCCGTGGTGCATGGAGGGGCAGGGCTCGATGCCGGTGCCGAAGCCGTTGAAGATGATGCGGCCGACCTTCCGCTCGAGGACGCGGACGAGGGGGGCGTAATCTCTGAGGTCCTGCTCGGTGCCGTGAAGGGCGGCGGTGAGCTGGCCTTCGAGGCCGTTGGCGAAGCGGAGGAGGGCGTCGAGGTCGGCGCACTCGGTGATGATGGAGCAGGGGCCGAAGACTTCGCGCTGGAGTTCTTCGTTGGCTTCGACGACTTCGAGGGTGGTTTTGAAGATGCGACAGGCGGCCTGGGAGGCGTTGTGGTCGGGGGTGGCGGTGGATTGGCCGATTTTTTCGAGGCCGCTGATGGTGTGCCAGACGGCGGTTCCGGCCTCATAGGCTTCGGAGATGCCGCGGTGGAGCATGCTGGAGGGAGGGACGTCTTTGACGAGGTCGCTGGTTTTGACGGCGAAGGTTTCGAGGTCCTGGCTTTTGAGGCCGAGGAGGATGGCGGGGTTGGTGCAGAACTGGCCGACGCCCATGTTGACGGAGGCGACATAGGCTTCGGCGATTTTTTCGGCGCGTTCTTTGAGGGCGCCGGGGAGGAGGAAGACGGGGTTGACGGAGCCCATCTCGGCGTAAACGGGGATGGGGTGGGGGCGGGCGTTGGCGGCGTCGAAGAGGGCGCGTCCGCCGCGCAGGGAACCGGTGAAGGCGACGGCCTGGGTGAGGGGGTGTTTGGTGAGGGTGAGGCCGATGTCGTTGCCGCGACCGTGAAGGAGGGAGAAGGAGCCGGAGGGGAGGCCGTGTTTGAGGAGGGCGGTGTAGACGGCGCGGGCGAGCATTTCGCAGGTGCCGGGGTGGGCGGGATGGCCTTTGACGACGACTGGGCAACCGGCGGCGAGGGCGCAGACGGTGTCGGTGCCGACGACGCCGATGGCGAAGGGGAAGTTGGAGGCACCGAAGACGACGACGGGGCCGAGGGGGACGTGGACTTTGCGGACGTCGGGTTTGGGGACGGGTTGGCGGTCGGGCTGGGCGCGGTCGATGGAGGGTTGCAGCCAGGAGCCTTCGCGAAGGAGGTTGGCGAACATTTTGCACTGGTTCATGGCGCGGCCGCGCTCGCCGGTGAGGCGGGCCATGGGGAGGGCGGTTTCCTGGTGGGCGCGTTCGAGGAGGGCGTCGCCGAGGGCAAGGATTTCTTCGGCGAGGGAGTCGAGGAAGGCGGCGCGGGTTTCGGGGGATGCAAGGCGGAGGTGGTCGAAGGCGGCGTCGGCGGAGAGGAGGGCGTCGTGGGCCTGGTCGGCGGTGGCGTCACCGTAGGAGGGGGCGATGGGTTCGCCTTTAGCGGTGTGGGAAGCTTGGAAGAGGGTGCCGATGGGGGTGATTTCGGCGCCTGCGATGAGATGGTGTCCGGTGAGTTGCATGGTAGAGTTAGACAGGATTACGGGATTGCAGGATTTACAGGATGAAGTTTGAGTGTGTGGTGTCAGGCGATCGGTTTGGTGAGGGTGCCGATGTGTTGGATGGTGTGGGGTGATTGAATGGGAGTGATTGGGAATCAGGATTCAGCAGTCAGTTTGTCGCTAGGTTTTGGGCCTGTCGAACATGGAGTCATTTTTGAAGCGTTTGTATCTTGCCCAAGCAAGGGAATAAATTGATAACATAAGAGACGGCTGGAGCAGGAAGGTGATGGCTAGAAGCCCTCACTCCTTGAATGCTGTCGCCACGTTTTTCAGGAGGTTTTGGAATTGATTCGATGGGATTCAGGAGACGGGTGCCGTGCCGGTGGCGGGCCATGTAATGGACGACTACTCGGCAATCCATGTCTGCATGAGGTTGCGGAGGTCTTGGATGGGGATGCCTTGGCCGCTTTGGATTTCTTCGAAGCCTTCGTTCACGCCAGCGATGAACTCGATTTCACGAGCGATTTCGTGGAGGGAGGTTTCCTCTGGGAGTCGGTTGACGAGGTCGAGAACGATTTCGCGGTTGCTCATGGGGGACTATGCTAGAGGAAGCGGAGGATGCAAGGTGGGTGACGGTTTTCGAAATGGGGTTCAAGCCATCGGGTTGGTGAGGGTGCCGATGAGTTGGATGGTGATGTGGACGGTGTCGGAGGGGTGGAGGGTGAAGGCGTCTGGGGGGACGATGCCGGTGCCGGTCATGAGGAAGGCGCCGGTGGGGAAGGTGTTGTCGCGGTAGAGGAAGCCGGCGAGTTCGGCGGGGGTGCGTTTGAGTTGGGCGAGAGTGGTTTCGCCTTTGAAGACGGTGGTGCCTGAGCGGGTGATTTCGCAGGTGATGGTGGTTTCGGGGGGGAGGGGTTCTTTGCGGAGGAGGATGGCGGGGCCGAGGGCGGCGCAGCGGGCGAAGCACTTGGCCTGGGGGAGGTAGAGGGGGTTCTCTCCTTCGATGTCGCGGCAGGAAAGGTCGTTGCCGCAGGTGACGCCGATGATTTCGCCGCGGGCGTTGATGGCGAGGGTGAGTTCGGGTTCGGGGACCATCCAGGTGGAGTCGGAGCGGAGGTGCATGGGGGCGCCGGGGCCGACGGTGCGCTGGGGGGTAGCTTTGAAGAAGATTTCGGGGCGTTCGGCTTCGTAGACGCGGTCGTAGAAGGTGCCGCCGCCTGCGTCTTTGCTTTCTTCCATGCGGGCGGTGCGGCTGCGGAAGTAGGTGACGCCTGCGGCCCAGACTTCCTGGGTGCCGATGGGGGCGAGGAGGGTTTCGGGAGAGGGGGCGGGGACCGGTGGGGTGGCGAGGGCGGCGGCGATGCGGGCGTCGAGGTCGGGGGCGTTGAAGAGTTCATCCCAGTCGGTGGCGGGGACGAGGTGGAAGGTGTCGTTTTGGGAGACGAGGATGCTGGTGGTGGTGCGGTGGAGGAGCATGGGGAGGGGGGCAGTGGTCAGTAGTCAGTGGTCAGTAGTCAGTGGTCAGTGGTCAGTAGTCAGTAGTCAGTAGTCAGTAGTCAGTAGTCAGTAGTCAGTAGTCAGTAGTCAGTAGTCAGTTGAGTTGGACGGTAGGCGGGGTGATGGGGTGGTCAATGGGGGAGAGGGGGAATTGGGGAATGCGGAATGCGGAATGCGGAATGCGGAATGCGGAATGCGGATTGCGGATTGCGGATTGCGGATTGCGGATTGCGGAAAGGGGAATGGGGGTGTCGATTGGGGGGTTATGGATTCGGAGTTTATCAGGGTGCGCGGGGCGCGGCAGCACAATCTGCAGAATGTGGATGTGGATTTGCCGCGTGGGCGGTTGGTGGTGATGACGGGGGTGAGTGGGTCGGGGAAGTCTTCGCTGGCGTTTGACACGCTGTATGCGGAGGGGCAGCGGCGGTATGTGCAGAGTTTGTCGGCGTATGCGCGGCAGTTTTTGGATCAGATGGAGAAGCCGGATGTGGATTTCATTGAGGGGTTGAGTCCGGCGGTGGCGATCGAGCAGGTGCATTCGACGCCGAATCCGAGGTCGACGATTGCGACGGTGACGGAGATTTATGATTATCTGCGGGTGCTGTATGCGGTGGTGGGGGTGCCGCATGATCCGGTGACGGGGGAGGTGCTAACGCGGAACACGTCGGAGGAGATCGGGCAGCGGGTGCTGGGGCTGGCGGAAGGGACTCGGGTGGTGGTGCTGGCGCCGGTGGTGGATGGGGAGGCGGGGGATTTGAAGGGGCTGTTTGAGAAGTTGAGGAGGCAGGGGTTTGTGCGGGTGCGGGTGGATGGGGAGATGCGTGAGCTGGAGGAGGAGGGGTGGCGTCCGGCGGTGCGGGAGAGTCATGTGGTGGAGGTGGTGGTGGATCGCTTGGTGGTGAGGGAGGGGGTGAGGGCGAGGCTGATGGAGAGCATTGAGACGGCGTTGCGGTGGAATGAGCGGGAGATTCGATTTTTGGTGGGTGGTGAGGGAGCGGAGGAGGTGATGGGTTTTACGACGGCGTATGCGAATGCGCGGACGGGGTATCTTTTGGAGAAGCTGACGCCGCAGCATTTTTCGTTCAACACGCATGTGGGGGCGTGCGGGATGTGTGAGGGTGTGGGGACAGTGATGGCGGCGGATCCGGGGTTGCTGGTGCCGGATGGGGTGAAGAGTTTGGCGGCGGGGGCGGTCAAGACGTGGTGGAGTCGGGTGCCGAAGATGAAGGCGCTGCATGAGGCGGGGCTGGCGGCGCTGGCGCGGCATTTTGCGGTGTCGATGGAGGTGCCGTTCAAGGAGTTGCCGGAAGATTTTAAGCGGGCGTTGTTTTATGGGACCGGGGAGAAGGCAATTTCGACGGGATGGAAGACAGCGGAGAATCGGCGGAGTGTTGCGAAGCCGTATGAGGGATTGGTGGTGGAGGCGGAGCGGTTGTATTTGAGTGCGGAGAGTGAGGGGATGCGGGGTCTGGTGGGGCGGTTCATGAATCCGAAGGTGTGTCCGGCTTGTGGGGGGAAGCGATTGAGGCCGGAGGCGCTGGCGGTGAGGTTGAGTTCTGACTGGAAAATGGAGACGGGCAAGCCAGCGGCTTGCCCCACAGGGGTGGAGGAAGCTGAGGGCGAGCCAGCGGCTCGCTCCACGGGGGTGGAGAAAGCGGAGGGTAAGCCGGCGGATTGCTCCACGGGGGGTGGGCTTTCGATTGATGGGTTTTGCGGGTTGCCGATTGAGGTGGCGCTGGGGTGGATGAGGGGTTTGGTTTTGACGGATTTTCAGCGGGGGTATGTGGTGGATTTGTTGAAGGAGATTGTGAAGCGGTTGGCGTTTTTGGAGCAGGTGGGGTTGGGGTATCTGGCGTTGAATCGGGAGAGCGGGACGCTGTCCGGGGGGGAGATGCAGCGGATTCGGTTGGCGACGCAGATCGGGGCGGGGCTGGCGGGGGTGCTGTATGTTTTGGATGAGCCGAGCATTGGGTTGCATCCGGTGGATACGGAGCGGTTGATCGGGACGCTGAAGGGGTTGCGGGATTTGGGGAATACGGTGCTGGTTGTGGAACATGATGAGGGGATCATGCGGGCGGCGGACTGGCTGGTGGAACTGGGGCCGGGGGCGGGGGCGCACGGGGGGAAGATCGTGGCGGAGGGGAGCCCTGAGAAGGTGGCGGCAGATGAGGGGTCGCTAACGGGGGCGTATTTGAGCGGGCGGTTGCGGGTGGCGGTGGCGCGGGAGCGGATGGTGCCGGTGGGGCAGGGGAGTTTGCTGGCGGGTGAGGGGGTGGAGGGTTGGCTGACGGTGCATGGGGCGAGCGAGAACAATCTGCGTGAGGTGACGGTGGCTTTTCCGCTGGGGTGCTTCACGTGTGTGACGGGGCCGAGTGGGAGTGGGAAGTCGACGCTGGTGGATGAGATTTTGATGCGGGTGTTGATGAGGCATTTTTATGGAGCGAAGGCTGAGCCGGGGAAGCATGAGGCGGTGACGGGGTTGGGGGGGATCGATAAGGTGATCGTGATCGATCAGTCGCCGATTGGGCGGAGTCCGAGGTCGAATCCGGCGACGTTTACGGGGTTGTTCACGCCGATTCGGGAGTTGTATGCGAAGCTACCGATGGCGCGGGTGCGGGGGTATGAGTCGGGGCGGTTCAGTTTCAACACGCCGGGTGGGAGGTGTGAGAAGTGTCAGGGAGATGGGCAGCTCAAAATCGACATGCACTTTTTGGCGGATGTGTATGTGACTTGCGATCAGTGCCAAGGGAAGCGTTACAACAGTGAGACGCTGGAGGTGACGTATAAGGGGCGGAGCATCGCTGAGGTGCTGGAGATGACGGTGGCGGAGGCGGCGCGGTTTTTTGAGAAGCATCCGATCATTGGGCCGAAGCTGCGGGCGCTGGAGGAGACGGGGCTGAGTTATGTGAAGCTGGGGCAGCCCGGGAACACGCTGTCAGGCGGGGAGGCGCAGCGGGTGAAGCTGGCGGCGGAACTGGGTAAACGGGCGACGGGGCGGACGCTGTATGTGCTGGATGAGCCGACGACGGGGCTGCATTTTGCCGATATTCAGAAGCTGATGGAGGTCCTGATGCGGCTGCGGGACGGGGGGAATACGGTGATCGTGATTGAGCACAATTTGGATGTGATTCGATGCGCGGACTGGATTGTGGATCTGGGGCCCGGGGGTGGGCTGAATGGGGGGCGGGTGGTGGCGGTGGGGTCGCCGGAGGTGGTGAAGGGGGTTGCGGAGAGCGTGACGGGGCGGTTTTTGTGAGCAGGGCTTTTTTGGACAGGATTGCTGCGCTGCGCTTCCCTTCGGGCTGCCTTTGGCAGGCTGTCTTCCTGCGGTCGGCTAACAGGATTTTTCAGGATTAACGGGATTTTTTTTTGGGTTAAGAGATGTGAGCTCGGTAGGCTTCGGCGTCTAGGAGGGTGTCGGGTTCGGTGGGGTTGGAGGGGGCGATTTGGAAGATCCAGCCTTCGGTGAAGGGGTCGGTGTTGATGAGGCCGGGGTTGCCGTTGAGGGCTTCGTTGACGGCGACGATTTCGCCTGAGACGGGGGCGTAGATGTCGCTGGCGGCTTTGACGGATTCGACGACGGCGACGGGGTCTCCGGCTTTGACTTGGCGGCCGATGACGGGGAGGTCAACGAAGACGATGTCGGTGAGTTCGGCCTGGGCGTGGTCGGTGATGCCGACGGCGGCGGGGGATTTGCCGGGTTCGATCCATTCGTGGGAGGGGCGGTAGCGGAGGTGGTTGAGGACGGTGGTCATGATTTGGGAGGGTTGAGAGGTTGGTTAGGTTTTAGCGGGTTATTGGGGGCGGTGGAAGGGTTTTTTGGTGACTTCGGCGGGGTAGGTTTTGCCTCGGATTTCGATTTGGAGGGGGGTGCCGGGGGTGGTGTGGGTGGGGGGGAGGTAGGCCATGCCGATGCCGTATTGCAGGGTGGGAGAGAGGGTGCCGCTGCAGATTTCGCCGAGGGGCTGGCCCTCGGCTGAGAGGACGGGGTAGTGGGGGCGCGGGGGAGGGGCGGTGCTGGTCATGCGGAAGCCGGTGAGTTTGCGGGTGAGCCCGGCGGCTTTTTCCTGGAGGAGAGCGTTTTGGCCGATGAAATGTTCTTTGTTGAGGGCGACGAAGAAGCCGAGGCCGGCCTGGAGGGGAGTGTGGTCGGGGGAGAGGTCGTTGCCGTTGAGGGGGTAGCCCATTTCGAGGCGGAGGGTGTCGCGGGCGCCGAGGCCGCAAGGGAGTCCGCCTTCGGCTTGGACGGCAGTGACCGTGCGCTGAAACCAGTCGGAAGCGGTGGTGGCGGGCATGAAGAACTCGAAGCCGTCTTCACCGGTGTAGCCGGTGCCGCAGAGCCACATGAGGCCTTCGGGGGTGTCGCAGGAGATGACGGTGTTTTTCTCGGGGTAGGTGGCGTCGGGGCCGAAGAGAGTGGCGAAGACGGCGCGGCTTTTGGGGCCTTGGATGGCGAGGCCGCCGCAGGCGGGGCTGAGGTTGGCGAGTTCGACGATGTCGGCGTCTGAGGGAGCGGCGGCGTGGAGGGTGGTGAGTTGAGCCCAGTCTTCGTCGATGCGGGCGGCGTTGATGACGAGGAAGAATTCGCTTTCGCCCGTGCGATAGGCGATGAGGTCGTCGATGACGCCGCCGTGGTCATTGAGGAGGAGGGTGTAGTGGCCGTGGCCGGGGGCGAGGCGGGAGATGTCGTTGGTGAGGGCGTGATTGAGGAAGGCTTCGGCGCCGAGGCCACTGACGATGACTTGGCCCATGTGAGAGATGTCGAAGACGCCGACTGTTTGGCGGACGGCGTGGTGTTCGGCCATGAGGCCGGAGTATTGGACGGGCATTTCCCAACCGGCAAAGGGAACCATCCGGGCGCTGAGGGCGAGGTGGTCTTGGTGGAGGGGGGAGCGCTGGAGATTTTCGGTCATGGAGGTGCGACTTTAGATGCCGAGTTGGGCTTTGAGTTCGGTGATTTCGGCGCGGAGGGTGGCGAGTTCGGATTCAATGCGCTCTTTCCAGTCGGGGTCGATGGGCGGTGGGGGTGGCGGGACGATGGTGGTGACAGGGGCGAGGGAGGAGGCTGGGGTGTTGGGGTCGACGGGGCCGCAGAGGAGGTGGGCGTAGGCGGGGACGCGGCGGCCGTTGCCGGAGGGAAGGCAGACGACGAGTGGGCCTTCGGGGTGATTTTGCAGGATGTCGAGTTCGGCCTCGATGCTGGGGAGATCGGGGAAGGGGTGCAGGCGTTCGGTGCGCTGGCGGAGTTCGCCAGCGGTTTGGTGACCACGGAGGAGGAGGGTGCAGAGGAGAGCGACCGACGCGGTTGAGAGGTCGTGGATTTTGGCGTGCAGGTTGTGTTTGAATTTGGGGACGCGGGCACCGGCTTGGCTGAGTTGGAAGGCCCACTGAGTTTCGCGCAAGCCTTCGAGGGCGCGGGTGACGGTGGATTCGTCGAAGTTGGTGACGGGTTCGCGATTGGTGGATTGGTTGCAGGCGGTGACGAGGGTATTGAGGGTGAGAGGATAGGAGTCCGGGACGAGGACTTCTTTTTCCAGGAGGCAGCCGAGGATGCGGGACTGTTCGAAGGTGAGCGGGGTCATTTAAGGGCGGAAAGAGTTAGGGCTGAGGTTCCTGGTTTGCGGGCGAGGGCAGGCGAGGGAGGTAGCTGGCGGCGAGATCGATTTTGAATTGCCAAACGAGGGTTTCCGGGACGGGAGGGGTGACGTTGGCGCGGGAGAAGGTGATGGAGACCTCGCACTGATCACGACGGATGCGGTGGGGGATTTGGTAGCTGAGAAGCTGGGTGGCGGCGTCGTAGACGGGGGTGACGCTGCCGAGGCCGGCGATGTGCATTTTGATGGAGTCAGGGACGATGGGACCGAGGCCGGAGAGGTCGGCGGCGAGGCGAGGGGTGCGATCGGGGATGGTGGAGCCCATGCGGGGGGTGAGTTTGACGATGGGTTCGCCTTGGTCGTTGACGGCTGTAGCGAGGAGCATTTTGGATGTGCCCAAACCACCGCGACCGCGGAAGCTGGTGGCGAGGCGGAAGACGGAGTCGTTGACGCCGTGGATGATGAAGCGTCCGAGATCGCCGAGGTGGGTGTCCCAGGTGACTTTGCTGCCGTTGACGGTGAGGAGGGTTTCGTAACCGGCGGCGATGCCCATGTCGCGGATTTGGGTGTTGTAGTTGCCGTAAGGGTAGGCAAACGAGGTCATGGGGACGTTGAGATTTTGTTCGAGAAAAACTTTGGAGTCTTTGAGTTCGGTGTCGAGGTAGGCGGCGTAGGCTTCGTCGGTGCGGCCTTTGCGGGAGGTCATGCTGTCGTGGGAGACGGAGTGGCTGCCGACGGTGCAGAGGCCGGAGTCCATCATTTCTTTGATTTGGGCCCAGCTGAGGGAGCGGCCACCGATGTTGACGTACTTTTTGTAGAGGTAGATGGTGAAGGGGAAGCGGTGTTCTTTAAGGATGGGCCAAGCGTGTTTGTAGACGCCCTCCCAGCCGTCATCCATGGTGATGACGAAGGATTCTTCGGGGATGTTTTTGGTGCCTTTTTTCCAGGCGAGGACGTCGTTGAGGGGGATGACGGGGATGTTGGAGTCTTTGATGAACTGCATTTGTTCGCGGAACTTGGTCTCGCTGATGACCATGGCTTCGCCGCCGCGTTCTTTGAAGTCGTGATAACCGAGGATGGAGACGACGGAGGCTTTGTTGAGTTCGAAGGCTTCGGCTTTGGGGACTTCGGCTGGGGTGTCGGTGGGATCGAAGAGTGCGTGGTTATCGAGCGTGGCGTTGATTTGTTTTTCTTCCTCGGTGAGGGGAGGTTCGGCAGCGGGTGCGGGAGCTTGCTGACCGGCTGCTGCGAGGCGATCGAGCTTTTGCTTGATGCGATCGCAACTTGAGGTGGCGAGTGGAAGGACGAGAAGGAGCGCTGCGAGGAAGCGGCGGGCAGGCGCGGTGAAAACGGTGGCGGAATCCGGCATGGAAGGAGAGGTATTCATAAGGGCGGGAGGCGGTGGCATCAACAGGCTTTCCGCTGGCGCGAAAGGAGTTCGGCATCCATACATGAGGGATGATTCGTCTGTTGTTTTCGATCTCTCTGCCGCTTTATTTGTTGGATCAATGGTCCAAGAACTGGATTGTGGGGCGGTTTCCTTTGTATGTGGAGGAGATGGAGGTGATTCCGGGTGTTTTTTGGCTGCATCACGCGGCGAATACGGGAGTGGCGTTTGGGCTTTTTAATGGGACGGCGTATGCGAATTATGCGTTTGGCGCGATCTCGCTCGGAGCGTTGGTGATGCTGACCTGGTTTTACAAGAAGGGGATGTTTCCGGGGGCTTTCAGTCGGTTGGCGGTGGCGTTGTTGGTGTCAGGGATTTTTGGGAATGTGACGGACCGGTTGGTGCATGGGTACGTGGTGGATTTTTTGAAGTTTGATTTTGGGTTTGCGCCGTTCAATCCGTGGCCGTCGTTCAATGTGGCGGATTCGTGTGTGGTGGTGGCGTCGGTTTTATTGGTGTTGGCGAGCTTTTTGGAGAAGCCGGTGGAGGGGAAGATGGGGGAGTGAGTGGGGATTTCGGACTGCGGATTGCAGATTGCAGACTGATTGCGGAGGGAGCAGTCGGTATGTGGGCTTACCAATTGGTTTAGGGGGTTGTCGGATCGGGTTGGGGCACAAAAAAAGAGGTGAGTGTTTGCACACTCACCTCTTGAGATGATTTGGAGTTACCCGACTGTATTAGAAGGGGAACTTGACGCCGAGGCGGACGATCGTTTGGTCGTCGTCGCTGTCGCCAAGGACATACCATGCACCATCAGCGAAGACGCTCATGCAGCTTGCGGAAGGGATGCGAAGGTCAAGACCACCACCGACGAGGAAGTCGCCGCGGGTTTCGCCATTGGTGGAGAAACCGCCGCCGACCATGGCGTAAGGGGCCAAGCAAAGGCTAGTGATGGGGTAGCGAAGGATCAAAGCGGCATCAAACTGGTGATGTTCGCTTTCGGTTGCGTAGAGACCATAGGAGCCTTGGAGGGCGATGTAAGGGGAGAAAGCGTATTCAGCGAGAACACCGCCACCGAGAGCGTCTTCTTCACCGAGAACACCACCGCCGAAAGCACCGAGCATGAAGCCAGGAGCGAAGCACTCGCAGCCGGTTGGGGCTGGAGGTGGCATCACGGGAGCCTTAGGGTTTTTGTAGGAGACGGGTCCAGCGATAGCAGCACCGCTGAGAGCAACTGTTGCGAGGATGGTGAGGAGTGATTTCATGTTTTGGTAGTATTGGTTGAACTAGGGTTGATCTAGGCCGGGTAGGGTATTCACCAGAATCATTTTGGCAACCTAGAAAATGAGGGTTTTGAATTTTTTTTCCGGAGATACGAAAAATCAACCCTTCTTAACCATCCAACATAGGAATTGAGGGCGGGGTGCGGGTTGCTGGGGTTATTCGTTGAGAACTATATGAACTTGGCCGTTTTCCAGGCGAAACTCTTTGATGCCGGCGGCGAAGCGTTCGAGGGCGGGGTCATCGCCGATGTTGCTGGTGATGAGATCGAGGCCTTTGATGTCGCCGAGCCAGGCGTTGGGAAGCGGGATGCCGCCGAGGCTGACGTCGTCGACCTTGACGACGAGTTTGCCGTTTTCGTTCATGAGCGCGTTGAGGGCGAGGCGGATCCGGAGGGTGGTGCCAGCGAAGAGCGGGGCGTCTTTGTCGATGGGAAGGAGGAAGTTGGCGGCGATGCGATTGCGGGTGACTTCGAGTTTGACCTGTTCGCCGATGCCCTGCTGGGCGAGGAAGGCGTTGATCTCCTTGGAGGAGATGGAGATGGTGCGGGGATCGCCGTCGGTTTTGGCGGGGGCTTCGGGGGCGACGACTTCTTCGGAATACTCGAGCTTGGCGAGTTTGGCGTCGAGGGCGGTTTTTTCGGATTGGCTGAGTTGGACGGGATGGAGGGGGGAGGCGTAGATGTTATGCTTGACCCACCAGACGGTGCCGACTGCGGTGAGGAGGCAGCAGGAGAGGACGATGCCGGTGAAGATGAGGACTGGCTTTTTCCAGGAGGTAACGGAGGGCGGGGTTTCGTTCATGGCGGTGTGTTGAGGAGAGACGTCGCTATTCAACACGGTTAGTGTGTGGAATCCATTCCACGTTGAACCGGAGTTTGTAATTCTTTCCGGCGAAGAACGGCCTCAGAGGACGAGGGGACCCAAGAGGTGAAGCATCTTGGCGTAGGGGTGGGGAGTGAGGAGGAGCCAGAGTGTGAGGGCGGCGGTGCCGAGGGTGCAGAGGATGATCCAGGGGTTTTGAAGGAGTTGCTCCGGTTCGAGGCGGGCGGTTTCCTCCTTCATGGCGTGATGGAAGTAGACGAGGACGGCGGCGATGATGACGGGGGCGACGAGGACGAGGTTATTGAGTTGAGGGTAGACGGCCATGGCGACGCCGGCGCAGAAGCAGAAGAGGTTGGCGTAGCCGATCATCGCTAGGATGAGGGTTTTTTCGGTGTAGGTCTTGAAGGAGCGGCGGTAGCGGCCTGAGAGTTCGGCATCGCCGATGAAGCGGAATTCGGAGTAGCGTTTTCCGGTCATGAGGAGGGCCCCGAAGAACCACCAAGAGAGGACGATGGAGAGCGGGGGGACGAAGCGGGTGTCGACGAGAGCGTAGTAGCCGAGCCAGAGGCGGATGGGGTTGTTGAAGGACTCAGCGATGACGTCGGCGAAGGCGCGGTCTTTGAGGCGGAGGGGAGGGACATTGTAGACGATACCGCTGAGAAGGAGTAGAAGGAGGGCGGCGTGGTAGCCCCAGTTGAAGTTCCAGAGCCAGGCGAGGAAAAAACCGCCGAGGATGAGGGCGACTTTGATGACCCAGAGGATGGGGACTTTGACCTTGCCGGCGGGGATGCCGCGGTGGCGCTTGGTGGGATGCATGGCATCGAAGGGCGCGTCGAGGATCTCGTTGAGGATGTAGTTCGCTGAGGCGATGAGGCAGGCGGGGATGAGGGAGAGGACGGCGAGGCGGGCGAGGTCCCAGTCGAGTTTGAAGTCGAGGACCAGGGCCCAAGCGACGACGTGGCCGAAGACGATGAAGATGTTTTTGAGCCAGTGATCCGGGCGGCAGATTTTGATGTACTCGACCATGGGAGAGAGGACAAGGGAGCGCGGGGGCAGGGGGTGGTCAACCCTTGAACCTAAAAACGGAAATGGCTGAGGGCGAATCTGCCGTTGTCATTGGCTCCACAAGGCTTCCCGCTTCTCGGGTGGCATCACTTTATCGATGCAACCGCTGCGAACCGGGAAGCCTTGTGGGGCCAAGCACGACGCCATCTTCATCCCTTTCCATTTCCGTTTCTAGGTTGAAGCTGAGGCGAACGGAAACGGCGGGGAGAAATGAAGTTGAAGCTTGCCAGGGTATGGGAGGGGAGGGTAAGAAGGGGTGATGAGAACAGCAGCATGGGTGATGATGATTTGGTGCCAAGCGAGTGTCTGGATGGCAGTTGCGGGAGAGAAGCGGATGTGGACTTCGGCGGATGGGAAGGCGAGTTTTGAGGGGGAGTTGGTGGAGTTCACGGCGGCGGAGGTGAAGATCAAGCGGGCGAAAGATTTTCAGGTGTTCAAGCTGCCGTTGGACAAGCTGTCGGCGGCGGATCAGACGGTGGTGCGGGGGTTGCTGAGGGAGGAGGCGAGGTCGAATGGTTTGAAGGAGGGGCCGCATGCGGAGAAAGTGACCGGGCAGTTTGTGAAGGCGGTTTCGGCGCAGGGGCTGAACTATCAGTTTTGGGGGAATCCGAAGTGGAAGGGGACGGAGCGATTTCCACTGGTGATTTGGCTGCATGGGGCGGGGCAGAGCGGGACGGACAATGAAGCGCAGATGGGTGGGGCGACCAAGCCGTTCAGTGATCCGGCGAATCAAGAGGCGAGGCCGTGTTTCATTTTGGCACCGCAGTGTCCGAGTCGGGATATTGGATGGAAGAATGAAGTAGCGGCGAATCTGATGGCGTTGATTGCGGATTTGACGGACAAGTTGCCGATCGATGAGACGCGGATTTATCTGACGGGATCATCCATGGGGGGATCGGGGTCTTGGAATGCGGCGACGACTTATCCGGGGGTTTTTGCAGCAGTAGTGCCGCTTTGTGGCGGGGGGGATCCGAAGAAGGCGGAGGCGCTGAAGGGCACGCCGATTTGGGCCTTTCACGGGGATCAGGATACGGAGGTGCCGATTGAGCGGTCGAAGACGATGGTGGATGCGATCAAGGCTTTGGGAGGAGAGAAGGTGACGTTTACGGTGCTGGCGGGCGAGGGGCATTCGATTTCGGGCGGGGTTTATTCGCGGTCGGACCTGCCGGTTTGGATGTTTGAGCAGCGGTTGGTGAGGAAGTGAGAGGGGGCTGGCAGGGAATTCGGGTTGAACGATGGAGAAAAGGCGGCAGGATGGTCGGATGAGGTCTCCTGTTTCTGAATCTGAATCGCCAAGCGGGCGCGCGCTGTGGCTGCCTGTGGTGTTGATTGTTTTGGCGATGGGGTTGCGAGCGGTGAAGGGGACTTCAATGGGGGCGGATTGGTTGCCGAATTTTTCGCCTTGGATGGCGCTGGCTTTTGCGGGGACGTTGTTGTTTCCGAAGGCGTTGCCTTGGTGGGGTGTGGTGGCGGCGATGGTGGGGTTGGACGTGATGGTGCAGGGGTCGGTGATTTTGGATTATCCGGGGACGATGGCTTTGGTTTATGGGTTGTTTGCGGCAGCGGCGTATGCGGGGGTCAGGCTGCGGGGTCGGGTAGGTGGATTGGGTGTCGTTGGGGGAGCGGTGGTGTGCAGCTTGGTGTTTTATGTGGTTACGAACACGCTGTCGTGGATGGTGATGCCGGAGTATGCGCGGTCGGTGGCGGGATGGGTGCAGGCTTTGACGAGTGGGTTGCCCGGGTTTCCTCCGACGTGGACGTTTTTGCGGAACAGTTTGCTGAGTGATGCGGGGTTCAGCTTGTTGCTGGTGTTGGCGCACAATGTGGAGGCGGTGGGGCGGCGGGTGCCGAAGTTGGCTTGGGCGCGTGCGGAGGCTTGAGGCGGGTGTTGGTGGGAGGGGTTGTCTTGGCGGGCCCTGAGTCTTTGGGCGACGGCGTTGCTGCGGAATCGGAATTCCGCGCGCCGAGTGGCGGTGGGGCGACTGGGATGAAGGATTTTGGAGGGGTGGGGCGTTTGATGATGATGTTACGGTTTGTGATGATGCTATTGGGGGCGGGGCTGGTGATGCCTGCGGGTTGGGTGTGTGGGCAGGAGAAGGAGGTGAAGTCGCCGTGGGGGGATTTTGTGGAGAAGGATTTTCCGTTTTTTAGCACGGTGCTGGATTGTCGGGAATTGGGGGAGGGGTTTCCGAAGGACAATCTGACACCACGGGGGTTGGTGCTGAATTTGGGGAACAACATCTGGGCGTGTTATGACCTGGATTTGTTGAGGATCGCTTGTGTGTGGGAGGGGGAGGAGGGGAAGCCGCCTGTGACGCCGGAGGCGCTGGCGCCGGGGTCGTATCATGTGGCGGGGCAGAAGACGAAGGATGGGCAGGAGTTTCTGCCGAAGCCGGTGGGGAAGGTGTGGCTGACGAATGGGATTTATCCTGGGTGGCAGGTGGGGGAGAAGCCGAGTTTTGTGGATCCGAGGGAGCCGGGGGCGAGTGTGGAGGAGGTGGGGCGGGGGGCTTTGAGTCTGGGACAGGGGCGATTGTCGGCGGTGGTGACAGTGCAGGGTGGTGCGCGGTTGGTCGTTGAGGTGGGCGGGGTGCGGATTCGGGAACGGCTGGTGCTTGGGGAACAGAATGGGGTGAGGTTTGTCGAGCGGGTTTGTGAGATCGAACCGCATGAACAAGCGCTGACCTTAGTGGTTTCGGCGCCGTCGGTGAACCGGGTGATTCCGCCCGGGGCGTATTGGGGGCGGGGTGAAGGCGGCGAGTCCATGGGGTCGATCCCAGTCGAAGAGATGGACAGGCATGGTTCCATTCTGATCGGAGCATCGAAGTCGCCTACCCAGCTTCATGTGCGGCATTATTTGAAGGAACTGGACGGCCTTTTTACCATTAATGGTCCGGTTAAGGAGCCCCAGGTTGATGAAGGAGGTGCGGCGGATCGTTGGGCTGAGACCTTATCGGTGAAGGGGCTTTTGGAAGAGGGCAAGCCTGGAGATGCTTATGTGGTGGACAGGATTCCGTTGCCGGTGCCGAATCTGTGGAAGCGGAATGTGCGGTTGGCGGATGTGGATTTTTTGGATGATCGGGGGAATGCGGTGGGGGTGACGTTTGATGGCGATGTGTGGATGATTTCGGGGTTGAAGGGGGATTTGGAGAAGGTGACTTGGCGGCGGTTTGCGTCGGGTTTGCATGAGCCGATGAGTGTGGTGGTGAGGCGTGCCGCCGGAGATGGGAGATTGAAGATGGAAGATGGGGAGGGATCAGGTGCGGCTGCGGCTTCGGGTGAGATTTTTGTGTATGATCGGAGTGGGATTTGGAAGTTGGTGGATTCGAATGGGGATGGGGAGTGCGATCGGTATGAGATGTTCTGCAATCTGTTCGCACAGACGGCGGAGACGCGGGAGTTTCCGAACTCGATGAAGTTGGGGCCGGATGGGTCGCTGTTTGTTTCGAAGGGTGGGCAGGAGGGGACGACTCGGGGGAAGCACAATGGGACGGTCATCAAGGTGGCGGCGGATGGGAAGTCGTTTGAGGTGGTGGGGCATGGGTTGCGGCAGCCGTTCATCGGGGTGAATCCGGTGACGGGGTTGGTGACGGCGAGTGATCAGCAGGGGAATTGGGTGCCGTCGACGCCGATTCAGGTGATTCGCGACAATCAGTTTTACGGGCACCTGCCGACGGTGGCGAAGGATGAGGTTTATCCGCAGACGGTGGCGGAGCCGCTGGTGTGGCTACCGCATCCGGTGAATCCGAGCGGGGCGACGCAGGTGTGGGCGATGGATGAGCGGTTTGGGCCGGTGGCGGGGGAGATGATTCATGTGGGGTATAACAGGCCGGAGTTGTTTCGCGTGGTGATGAAGGGGTGCGACGGGTTGCGACCGAGTTCGGCGGCGGTGATGAGTTTTACTCGGGACTTGGAGTTTGGGCCGTTGAATGCGAAGATGAATCCGGCGGATGGGCAACTTTATGTGGTTGGGTTTCAGGTGTGGGGGACGACGGCGAAGGCGTTGAGCGGGCTGGCGCGGGTGCGATACACGGGGGCGCCGAGGGTGTTGATGAAGGAACTGACAGCGACGGACAAGGGGGTGATTTTGAAGTTCAACGCGAAGCTGGACAAGGCGGTGGCGGAGGATCCGGCGAACTACTCGGCGGAGCGGTGGAACTATCGGCGAACAGAGAAGTATGGGTCGCCGCATTTGAAGTTGGATGGGTCATCCGGGCAGGAGTGGATGACGGCGAGCAGCGCGTATTTGAGTGAGGACGGGATGAGTGTGATGGTGGGTTTTCCGGAGATGAAGGCGGGGGTGCATCAGATGCGGATTGGGTGGGGGATCAAGGGAGCGGATGG
>JAIYDW010000069.1 GCA_027487315.1 Verrucomicrobiaceae bacterium
GTCAGAAAGCGGGTGGCGCGGGGGATATCATCCGTGAAGACTTTTTTGCCGTAGCGGAAGGTGGAGTCGCTGGCGGACTGGATCTGGACGGTGGAACAACTGCTGATGAACGCGATGGAACAGGCTGCCAGCAGGGCGAGCGGCGAAGGGAAGGGGCGATGATTCATTGGCGGAGGTGTTTAATTGGAACATCCGCCATGAGAATCGAATCAGATGACGCCGACCTGTTTGAGGGTGGCGCGGAGTTCTTCGACTTTGGTAGGCTCCATGGGGGACATGGGGAGGCGCAGTTCGGGGTCGATTTTGCCAGCGAGGCCCATCGCGGTTTTGATCGGGATGGGATTGGTGGAGAGCTTGAGGAAAGCGGCGAGGAGGGGGTAGTAGCGCTCGTGGATGGCGCGGGCTTCGAGGAAGCGGCCTTCGAGGGCGAGTTGGACCATTTGCGAGACGGGTCCTGGGATGATGTTGGAGGCAACGGAGACGACGCCGACGGCACCGACTGACATGAAGGGGAGGGTGAGGGAGTCGTCGCCGGAGAGGATTTCGAAGCTATGAGGGAGGGCGAGGCGCATCTGGTTGACGCGTTCGGGCGTGCCGCCGGCTTCTTTCATGGCGCAGATGTTGGGGCAGGCTTCGACGAGGCGGGCGACGACGTCGACGCCGATTTCGATGCCACTGCGGCCGGGGATGCTGTAGAGCATGATGGGCAGTTTGGTGGCTTGAGCGACGGCTTTGAAGTGCTGGAAGAGGCCTTCGGGAGTGGGCTTGTTGTAGTAGGGGGCGACCTGGAGGATGGCGGTGGCGCCAGCGGCTTCGGCTTCCTCGGTCATTTGGACGGCTTCGCGGGTGGAGTTGGATCCGGTGCCGGCCATGACGACACCCCGTCCGGCGGCGAATTCCACAGTGAGTTTGACGACACGCTCGTGTTCTTCGTAGTCGAGGGTGGGGGACTCGCCGGTGGTGCCGCAGGGGACGACGCCGGTGACGCCGCCGGCGAATTGGTCATCGATGAGTTGTTTCAAGGCGGCTTCGTCGATGCGGCCGTTTTTGAAAGGGGTGACGATAGCGGTGTGGGTGCCTGCGAACATGAGAGTGTGGAGAGAAGAGTTAAATGGTCACGGTGCCGGTGAAGGCGAAGTCGGCGGGACCGAAGAGGGTGACGTTGGTGTATTGGTGCGGGGCGGTTTCTTCGAAGCCGACGGCGAGGGTGTCGCCTCCCTGGACTTTGACTTGGATGGGGGAGGGAGCGCCGGTGAGTTCGTGATGGATGAGGGCGCAGGCGACCATGCCGGTGCCGCAGGCGAGGGTTTCATCCTCAACGCCGCGCTCATAGGTGCGGATGCGGATGCTATTGGGAGCGAGGGTTTGGACGAAGTTGGCGTTGGTGCCTTTGGGAGCGAAGGCTTCGTGGTAGCGGAGGCCGGCACCGAGTTTACGGACATCGACGGAATCGACGTCGTCAAAGAAGACGACGGCGTGGGGGACGCCGGTGTTGAGGCTGTGGACGGTGAGGGATTCGCCAGCGACAGGGAGGGTTTGGTTGAGCTTGAGGTCGAAGGGGGCGCTCATGTTGATGCGCACCTGGCCGTTTTCGAATTCGGCAGAGATCATTCCGGCGAGGGTTTCGAAGCGGATGAGTTCGAGGGTGTCGCCATGGAGATGGTTGACGAAGCGACCGAAGCAGCGAGCGCCGTTGCCGCACATTTCGGCTTCACCGCCGTCGGCATTGTAGTAGCGCATTTTGAAGTCGCCGCCTTCGGTGGCGGGTTCGACGAGGAGGAGGCCGTCGGCACCGACGCCGCGGTGGCGGTCGCAGAGGCGTGCGATTTGGTCTCCGGTGAGGGAGAGGCTGAGGTCCCGATTGTCGAGCATGACGAAGTCATTCCCGGCACCGTTCATTTTGACGAACTGCAGTTGCATGGCTGAAAAGGAAGCTGGGTGACTACACCGCCTTGACTGCGTCGACAAGGGGTTTCACGAAGGCCAGGAGGCGGTCGGGGAGGTCCGGGGAGGCGCCGTTTTGTTCGATGAGGCGGACGATGGCGCTACCGACGACGACGCCGTCGGCTTTGGAGGCGATTTCGGCGGCCTGGTCTGGATTGGAGACGCCGAAGCCGACGCAGACGGGCACGTTGGAGGCGGCTTTGATGACGGCGACTTGTTCGGCGATGCCGGTGGCGACGCTGGTTTGGGTGCCGGTGACGCCGAGGCGCGAAACGTAGTAGATGAAGCCTTCGGCGCTGGCGGCGATTTGTTTGATGCGCTCGGGAGAGGAGGTGGGAGCGATGAGTTGGATGTGGCGGAGGCCGGGCGCGGGTTTGAGTTCGGCGTTTTGATTGGCTTCGTCCGGTGGGAGGTCGAGGACGAGGATGCCATCGGCTCCGGCGGCGGCGGCTTCGTGGTGGAAGCGTTCGTAGCCGAAAGCGTAGACGGGGTTGAGGTAGGTGAAGAGAACGAGGGGGATTTGGGTGTGCTCGCGGAGTTTGCGAATCATGTCGAGGACACCCTGGGTGGAAGCGCCGGCGCGGAGGGCGCGGTCGGCGGCGAGTTGGTTGACGACGCCATCGGCGAGGGGATCGGAAAAGGGCAGGCCGAGTTCGATGATGTCGGCACCGGCTTTTTCGAGGGCGAGGACGACGTCGATGGTGCGGTCGAGGGTGGGGTCGCCGGCGCAGACGTAGGCGACGAAGGCGCGTTTGCCGTCAGCGCGGAGTTGCTGGAAGCGGGTGTCGATGCGGTTGGCGGTTTGGGGGGCGGACATGGGTGGGGTATTTACGTGATACGAGCGGGGATTGCAAATGGTGGGTGGGGGCATGGGGCGCTGGCGCGCCGGAGATGGGAGATTGAAGATGGCAGATTGGGTGGGAGATTGGTGAAGGAGTGGTGGGGGTTGGGGCGTTTGAGGTGGGGTATGCGTGTTTTGATTTTTTGTTTGGGATTATGGGCTGCCGTTTTGCCGGCGATTGCGGCACCGAATGTGGTTTTGTTTTTGGCGGATGATTTGGGGTATGGGGATTTGGGATGCTTTGGGCATCAGGTGATTCAATCGCCGAATTTGGATGCGTTTGCGAAGGAGGGGGTGCGGTTGACGCAGTGTTACTCGGGGAGTGCGGTTTGCAGTCCGTCGAGGTCGGCGCTTTTGACAGGGCGGACGCCGCATCGAAATGGGGTTTACACTTGGATTGCGGAGGGGGCGGAGGTGCATTTGCGGACGAGTGAGGTGACGCTGCCGAAGTTGTTGAAGGGGGCGGGGTATGGCACGTGCCACGTTGGGAAGTGGCATTTGAACGGGCTGTTCAATGATGCGAAGCAGCCGCAGCCTGGGGATCACGGGTATGACTGGTGGTTGGCGACGCAGAACAATGCGGGACCGAGTCATGAGAATCCGGACAATTTTGTGCGCAATGGTCAGCCGGTGGGATTGATGCAGGGGTATTCGGCGCCGCTGGTGGTGGAGGAGGCGATTGGGTGGCTGAAGGAGAAACGGGATCCAGCGAAGCCCTTCTTTTTGGCGGTGTGGACGCACGAGCCGCACTATCCGATCAAGTCGGACCCTAAGTTTAAGGCGTTGTATCCCGGTTTGACGGATGATGTGCAAGCGGAGCATCATGCGAACGTGACGCAGATGGATCATGCGTTTGGGAATTTGATGGCGGCGCTCAAGGAGCAGAAGTTGGAGGACAATACGGTGGTGTTTTTTACTTCCGACAATGGGCCGGAAGGGGATGGGGTGAAATCGCCAGGGCGGGGTTCAAGTGGGGGTTTGCGGGGGCGGAAGCGGGATTTGCACGAGGGGGGGATTCGGGTGCCGGGGATCGTGCGGTGGCCGGGGCAGATCCCGGCGGGGACGACGTGCGATGTGCCGGTGATTGGGAGTGATGTGTTTCCGACGATGCTGGGTGTGGCTGGGGTGGCGGTGCCGGTGGATCGAGTGATCGATGGGGTGGATGTGATGAAGGTGCTGAAGGGGGAGGCGGCGGAGGTGGAGAGGCCGCAGCCGTTGTTTTGGCGTCTGCACATGGCACCGAACGCGAAGGTGGCGATGCGGGTGGGGGATTGGAAGCTGCTGGCGGATGAGACGCTGTCTGAGTTTGAGCTTTATGATTTGAAGGCGGATCCGAAGGAGGCGAGCGACTTGAAGGAGAAGGAGGCGGCGCGGTTTGAGGCGATGAAGAAGCAGTTGGCGGCGCACAACTCGGCGATTGACGCGGAGGGGCCGGACTGGTGGAGGCGGTTGAGTCCGAACGGGGGGAAGCCGAAGTCGGCTAAGGAGGGAAAGAAGAAGGGGGAGTGAGGGGCGAGCCAGCGGCCCGCCCCACGGGAACTACAGGTCTTCGTCTTTGTCGGAGTCGCCAGCTTTTTGGCCGCGGAGTTTGGCTTCCATGAAGGCGTCGATGTCGCCGTCCATGACGTCCTGAACACCGGAGGTTTTGTAGCCGGTGCGGTGGTCTTTGACCATTTGGTAGGGTTGGAAGACGTAGCTTCTTATTTGGCTACCCCAGGCGACGTCGTCTTTGCCGCCGTAGGCTTTGTCGATTTCGGCGCGGCGTTTGTCTTCTTCGATCTGGTAGAGTTTGGCTTTCAGCATGCCGATGGCTTTGGCCCGGTTTTTGGGTTGGGAGCGTTCGACCTGACAGGCGACGATGACGCCGGAGGGGAGGTGGGTGATGCGGACGGCGGTTTCGACTTTGTTGACGTTCTGTCCGCCTTTGCCGCCGGAGCGGTAGGTGTCGACTTTGAGGTCGTCATCGCGGATTTCGATTTCGATGTCTTCCTCGGCGTCGGGTGTGACGTCGACGGAGGCGAAGGAGGTGTGGCGCTTTTTGGCGGCGTCGAAGGGGGAGATGCGGACGAGGCGATGGACGCCGCGTTCGGCCTGGAGGAAGCCGTAGGCGTTTTCGCCCATGATTTCGAGGGTGGCGGAGCGGATACCGACTTCGTCGCCCTCCATGTGGTCGATGATTTGGACTTTGCAGCCGTGGCGTTCGGCCCAGCGCTGGTACATGCGGAGGAGCATGTTGGCCCAGTCGCAGGATTCGGTGCCGCCGGCGCCGGAGTGGACGGTGAGGTAGGCGTTGCCGCGGTCGAGGGGACCTGAGAGCATGAGGTCGAGCTCGTATTTGGCGATGGCGTCCTGGATGTCGTCGTATTCTTTGGCGACTTCCTGGAAGGCGGAGGTGACGCCTTCTTCTTTGGCCATTTCGATGAGGACTTCGAAGTCTTCGGCGCGGGCGTCGAGGGTGGTCAGGGGTTCGATGCGGCGTTTGATGCCGTTGATCTGGTCGATGACTTTGCGGGCGTTGTTTTGGCTATCCCAGAAGCCGGGGGCGGAGACGCGTTCTTCGAGTTCTTCGAGTTGTCGGGTTTGGGCCGGGACGTCAAAGATACCTCCGGAGCTCGCTCAAGCGGCCTTTGAGGGCGGCGGTGTCGTAGGCTTGGAGGTCGGTGAGAATGGCTTTGTTGCGATTGTCCATGGATGGGTTTAGATAGCGCAGGGTGGCGGTGCTGCAACCGGGAATCCCCGGTGCGGACGGTCACTGGAGAGACTGAAACATGGAGCAGACGGATGCGATATTGGTGGGGCGCACGCGCTTTGGGGAGTCGAGTCTTATTGTGCAATGGTGCGCGCCGGAGGTGGGGTTGTTTCGGACGATGGCGAAGGGGGCACTGAGGCCGAAGTCGCCGCTGGGGCAGAGGCTGGATCTTTTTGTGACGGCGGATTTGAGATGGGTGCGGAGTCGGCGGTCGGATTTGCACACGCTGGCGGAGGTGACGTGGAAGAATCCGAGGCTGGGACTGAGGTCGAGTTATGGTCGGGTGCTGGCGGCAACGTATCTGGTGAAGTTGGTGGAACGGGTGGTGGAGCCGGAGGCGGCGGTGCCGGGGTTGTATGATTTGCTGACGAAGGCGCTGGATTATCTGGCGGAGAAGGAGCCGACGATGGCGCTGGTGGAGCGGTTTGAACTGCGGTTGGCGGAGGATTTGGGGATCGCGACGGAGGTGGATGCGGGGCAGTCGGCGTATTTGATTGAGGAGGCTTTTCACCGGAAGCTGCCGGTGCAAAGGCGTCAGTTGGTGGAGTGGCTGGCGGGAAAAAAGGGAGCGATGGAGTGAGAAGAATTGGTATTTTCGCTTGCTGCCCTCAGTAAATGTCCCTGATAGTACAGGATTACGCCTTTTTGAGCCATGATTCCTGACGCTGATTCGAATGAAACCCTGACGGAAGATCCCGCGATGGTGATGATACGGGAGGGTCGTGGAGACGAGGCGATGCAGTGGGCGATCGCTCAGGTGTCAGAGGCGAGGCAGGCGGAGGAGGATGGGGATGGGACGTTGTTGGAGTTGGCGGTTGCGTTGGAGCGTTTGGGGACGGTGGCGAAAGAGTTGGGGGATGTGGATGGGGCTGAGGCGGCACTGCGGGAGGCGTTGGAGTCGGCTCTGAAGGCGGAGGGGTCTCTGAGTTTGTTGGCGGGTCTGCGGACGAATTTGGCGACTTTGCTGGATTTCAGTCAGAGGGAGGCGGATGCGGTTCCGCTCTATGAGCAGGCGATTGCGGACTACGAAGCGATGGATCCGGCCGAGGTGGAGGTGGCGGCGCAGTTGCGGAACAATCTGGCGATGATTTACAAGGGGTTGGGCAAGTTTGCGCTGGCGGAGCAGCATTATTTGAGGGCGCTGGAGGTGTTGGAGGGGAAACAGGGGGCCGCGTCGGAGCCGGTGGCGGCGGTGTATAACAATCTGGGAGGGCTTTATTACACGGCGGGGTTTGCGGAGCAGGCGAAGGAGATGTTCACGCAAGGGATGAACACGCGGGTCGAACTCCTGGGGGAAGATCATCCGGATGTGGCGCAGTCACACTGCAATCTGGCAACTGTTTTTCATGAATTGGGCGACAATGAGACTGCGGTGGAGCATTTTGAACGCAGTTTGGATATCCTGGAGAAGCATGTGCAGGACGAGGCGGCGAGTTTCGAGGCTGTGGGAGGGGATTTTGTTTCCCTGCTCGAGCTGATGGGGGACGAGAAGAAGATGCTGGCCGTTCGGAAGCGCATTCAGAAGGCGCTGGCCTGAGGTTCTGAGGCTGAGTGAAAGTTCAGCGGCAGCGTGAGCTCGAGCTAGGCGGCGGCGGTTTCCTTGAGGGGAAGGAGTTCGTTTTGGGCGGGGGGTTCGATGGGCGTGAGTGGAAGCGCGGAGGGGACTTCGATGGTGAAGATGGTTTCGATGCCGGGGGTGCTACGGAGGTCGATGGTGCCGCTGTGGGCTTCGATGGCGCGGCGGACGATGGAGAGGCCGAGGCCGGTGCCTTTGATGGTTTGGCCGTGGTGTTTGTGGCCGCGGAAGAAGCGTTTGAAGACGAAGGGGATATCGTGTGAGGGGATGCCGACGCCGTCGTCGCTGAGAGTGAGGGTGCATTGATCACCGGACCAGCGGCCTGAGAGGCGAATGGTCAGGGCGCGACCTGGGTTTTCTTTGATGGCGTTTTCGAGGAGGTTGGTGAAGATTTGGTCCCAGTAGAAGCGATCGCCGTGGAGGGTGCCACCGGAGGGAGGGAAATCGAAGTCGAAGTGGACTTGGCGACTTTCGAGCATGGGGGCGAGGTGGTCGATGGCATCCTGGATGCAACCGCGGACGTTGAAGGGTTCGAAGTTGAGGGTGGAGCCGACAGATTCCAAACGTGAGATGGTGAGCATGTCCTCGATGATGCGAATGAGGCGCTGGCCATGTTTTTCCATGATGGCGAGGCAATGGCGGGCGGTGGCAGGGTCGTCAATGAGGCCATCGCGGAGTGTTTCGATGTAGCCCTGGATGATGGTCAAAGGGGTCCGAAGTTCGTGCGAGGCATTGGCCACGAAGTCTTTGCGTATCTGCTCTGTGAGGATTTGTTCGGTGATGTCATGAACCATCAACCAGGCACCGCGTTCAGCCTCTGCCGGCAAAGGGGCGGCCTCGATGAGGTAATGGCGAGCACCGGAGCGGTTTGTGCTATTGCCGCTGACAAAGCGGATTTGACGTACATTGCGACGGCCTTCTGTGAGCGCCATTCTAACGGTTTCGACAACCTGATGGTCGTGGATTTCATCGAGCAAGGGTTGATTTCGCTGGATAGTGGGTCGCTGAAACAGTTGGGCGATGTTGCGATTGGCGAATCGGACTTTGAGGTCTCGATCGACAATGAGGACGCCCTGTCGGATTTCGCTGAGGAGGGACTCGAATAGGCGACGAAGGTAAGTCTCGCGGCTGAGATCGGTGAGGTCGGTGGCGAGTTTTTCGACGAGGCGCGGTGTCTCGTCCGGGGTGACGGTTTGGCCGAGGGCACGAGAGAGGGCGAGGTGTCGCTGCTGCCACTGGCGTTCCCTGTGCCAGGACCAAACGGCGATAGCACCGAGAAGAATGGCGAGGGTGATGCAGAGGGTGAGCATGGAAGTCAACTATCCGGCAGAGTCACACAGAACTGATAGCCGGTGCCTCTTATAGTGACGATGTGACGGCCTGCGTCACCGAGTTTTTCACGGAGACGCTTGACGTGGGTATCGAGGGTGCGGGTGGCGACTTCGTCACTGTAGCCCCAGACCTCCCGAAGGAGTTCGGAGCGGGTGTGGACGGCTTTGTCGTTTTCCATGAGGGTGGCCAGCAGCTTGAATTCGGTAGTGGTGAGATCGACGGGGGCATCGTCGAGGAAGAGTTTCATGTTTTTCCGGTCGAGAAGGAAGCGGCCGGTTTTGACTTCTGAGACGGCTTGGACGCGCTGGGTGCGGCGGAGAACGGCGGAGATGCGAAGGGCGAGCTCCCTGGGGCTAAAGGGCTTGGTGAGGTAGTCATCGGCACCGAGTTCTAGACCGGAAATGCGATCCGACATTTGAGCGCGGGCGGTCAGGATGATGACCGGGGTGGTACGAGAGCGACTGTCGGCACGGAGGCGTTTGAAGACGGTGAGCCCGTCCTGGCCTGGCAGCATGAGGTCGAGGACGATGAGGTCGGGTTGATGGGCGGTGACGTAGGGGAAGACCTCGAGGCCGTTGGTGAGGCAAACGCACTCATGCCCATCTCTAGCCAAGTGAAGGGCTACAAGTTCGGAGATATCCGGTTCATCATCGACGACCAATATTTTACTCATAATGAGGGAGATAGTGGATAACGCGCCTAGGGGCTAATGCAGCAAACTCGATTGAGTGACGATGCTGTCACAAGGTCGCCAAGAGGCAAGCAAAGTGTTGGGTTGGTTATTTGCAGGTGTGACGATATTGTCACGCGCCGGACTTTGGGTGAGGGACCTAACGCGGGAATGATCACGAGGGGTGCGACCCGATCATGAAACTGCTGCTGGTGACTGACACTTATCCTCCCGATATCAATGGAGTGGCGAGGACATTGCACATGTGGGTCGGGGCGCTGAGAGATCGCGGGCACGCGGTGGAGGTGGTGACGACATTGGTGGGTGAGGGAGGGGATGAGGAAGGGAGACGGGTGTGCGGATCGTTGCCCTTGCCGGGCTATCCGGGGCTTAGGATCGGTTTGGCATCGACAAGAGGAATGGTGCAAGTGATTCGGGAGACGGAGGCGGAGGTGCTTTATGTGGCGACGGAGACGCCACTGGGAATTGCGGCGATTCGTGCGGCGAAGAAGTTGGGGGTTCCGGTGGTCTCCGGGTTTCACACGAATTTTCAGACTTACCTGGAAAAGTATCGGGTGCCAGGAATGGAATCGGTAGCCAAGGCGATCTTGCGGTCCTTGCACAATCAAACGGCCCGGACACTGACGCCTTCCGAAGATACGGCGATGGTCCTGCGATCGTGGGGCATTCGGGATGTGGGGGTGCTCGGACGGGGAGTGGACACAACGTTGTTTGATCCGGTGAAGCGGGATGAGGCCTTGAGGCGGTCCTGGGGGGCGGGACCGGAGACAGTGGTGGCGATTTCTGTGGGGCGTTTGGCGGCTGAGAAGAATTTGCCACTGACGGCACGAGTTTTTGAAGCGATGCGGGCGGCTCGGGCGGGGACAGTGGGCGTGTTTGTGGGAGACGGGCCGCGGGCGAAGGCCTTGGAGGAAGAGTACCCCACCTTTGTTTATGCCGGCTCGAGAGTGGGTGAGGATTTAGCGAGGCACTATGCGTCAGCGGACGTGTTTGTTTTTCCGAGTGAAACCGAGACGTTTGGAAATGTGGTGCTTGAGGCGATGGCAAGTGGTTTGGCAGTGGTGGCATATGATTATGCGGCACCCAGGTTATTGATTCGGAATGGGAGCAATGGTTGGCGGGTTCCGTTTGGTGATGGGGAAGCGTTTTTGAAGCAGTCCGTGGAGGCCTGTGTAGGGTCGATACCGGAGGGTATGCGGAAACGGGCGAGGGAGACGGCTTTGGAGCACTCGTGGGAAAGTGTGGTGAATCAGTTCGAGGGAGAGCTAACGGGGGCCTGTGGAGTGAAATCACCTGTTGAAGATTCAGTGAAACAACCGATTCCAGATGCATGAGTGAAGAGATTGCCGCACCCGAAGCGAAAAAGGCCAAGCTATCAGTGAAGACACTGTTTATTTCAGATGTTCACCTGGGGGTGCCTGAATGCAAGGCGGCGCAGGCCTCACACTTTTTGCGCAACACGCTGTGTGAGAAGTTGGTGATGAATGGGGACATCATTGATGCGTGGCATTTGAGGAGGTCGGGTGGGTGGAACAAGGGGCACACGCATTTCGTCAGGACCGTGCTTCGAAAGATGGAGAAGGAGGGGACGCAGGTGCTCTATTTGAGGGGCAACCATGACGATATCTTGGACCGGTTTCTGCCACTGAAACTGGAGAATTTTCATCTGACGGATGAGTATATCCATCAGGGGCGGGGCGGGGATTACTTGGTGGTGCATGGTGACGGGTTTGATGCGGTGACGACCCGGCATCCTTGGATGGCCAAGGCCGGGGCGATTGGCTACAACCTGCTCTTGAAGGTGAATCGCCTTTACAACGGGTGGAGACACTGGCGAGGGAAGGAGAATTTTTCGTTGAGTCGGTGGGTCAAGTTGAAGGTCAAATCGGCGGTGAGTTTTGTGGGTCGCTATGAGGAGCAACTGCAGCAATTGGCGGAATGGAAGAAGTGTCGTGGCATTATCTGCGGGCACATTCACCAGCCGGCGAACAAGATGATCGGGTCGGTGCACTATTTGAATTCGGGAGACTGGGTGGAATCGATGACGGCGATTTTGGAGCACCATGATGGCCATTTTGAGGTGATCACGTATGATGATTTTTGTCAGCGAACGAACCGGCAGCCCAAGGGGGATGCGGTTTCGACAGGGGTAGCAGACCAGGTTAAAATGCCGCTGGAGAACTCTGGGAATGTGGCTTAAATGTCACTAAGATTTGCTTGACCTAGCGAGCTACACCGACCATGCACGATCATATTCTTTCAAGTTTCGACAAAGCCCTGCGTTCCATGCGAGAAATGGTGCTGACGATGATCAGCATCACCCGGAAGAACGTTGATGTAGCGCGGCGTGGGCTTTTGGAACGGGATACGGACCTTTGCAACGAGGCGATTGCTTCGGATCATGAGGTGAATCAGTTGGAGAAGGATGTGGATCAAATGGGGATGGAGATGCTGCTAAAATTTCAACCGGCGGCGTTGGATTTGCGGCAGATCATGGGCACGCTGCGGGTGGCGAACAACATGGAGCGGATCGCGGATCAGGCAGCGGGGATTGCGAAGCGGGCGAGGATCATCAATCAGTTGCCTGAGATGACCGAGTTGAACCTCATTCAGCCTCTGTTTGAGCTGTGTCTGACCAACTTTGAGGCGGCGGTGGCGGCGTTTGTGGAAGGTGATGTGGAGGCGGCAGCGACTGCCCGGGCGGCTGATAAGGTGTTGGATGCGGCTGAGAAGGAGTTTGACCGGGAGATGCTGAGGGTGATGGAGAACCACTCCAGTCCGCTAGAAGGCTATTTGCATCTGATCTTTGTGGCGCGGTTTTTGGAGCGGGTTGGGGATCATGCGAAGAACATCTGCGAAGACACGATTTTCATCGCAGAGGCGAAGGACGTCCGGTTCTTGAAGAACAAGCGTCAGGCTACTGACGGTGCGGCTGAAGGCTGAGGAAAGGAGCTAGACTTTTCTAAGGACCAATGGCGAGCCAACTCACTTCCGCCGAGTAGACGAGGGTGTTTTGCCAAGTGTTGAAGACCACATCGAAGGCTTCTGCGGTGATGTTGGTCACGGTGGTTGTCAGGCGGGAACTGGTGCCTTGATCGATGTCAAAGCCGGTGAGACCGACTTGGACAACGGGCGGGTATGAGAAGGGGTAGGCGAAAGGAATCGTGAGGGTGAATTGACGGCACGATTCAGGGTCGCTGGGTGATTCGGAGAGGTTCCAACCTTCGGTGAGGACGCCGGCTTGGGCGGTGGCGGAGAGGATTTTCCAGGGGATGTAGTCCGAGTTCATTGAGATCGGAGTAGCAAGAAGCGGGCCGGATTCGACCGACTCTCGTAATGCTTGTCACCTTGGGAGTTTTGCGAAGTCGAACTGGCAGCAGCCGAGGTCGAGGACGTTTTTGTTTTCGGCCAGGTGTTCGGCGAAGGCGGAGGCTAATGCGTAGAGGCGTTGCTGGCCGTGTTTTTCGAGTTCGATGAGTTCGGCTTCGCGCAGCACACGGAGGTGTTTGGAGACGTTGTATTGCGGGAGGTTCAGGGCCTCGGCGATTTCGTTCACGCTGCACTGCTTCTTCATCAGCATGCGGATGATGCGCAGGCGGCTTTCCTCGCCGAGCGCCTTCATGGCGATGATGCAGTCGAATTTTTTCACCGCTGTCGTTTAGTTGAATGTGAAGAGACGATCAAGCGAGCATCAGCAGCAATCCGCGGTGGGAGTGCAGCCGCCTTTGATCTCGACGGGTTCGGAGTCACGATGGGTGGGGACGGGTTTGCCGGGTCGGAAGTGTTCTTCGTGGTCGAGGAAAGCGGCAAGGCCAGGCATGGCGGCGGTTGCTGAATCGAGGGCGGCGCGAACCGACTCAAGTAGATTTTCGGGATCGGTTTCGGCGCGCAGGTTCAGGATTAGTTGGCCGCCGGTGCTGGGCTCATCGAGGGACATGCCGCTTTCGGGGATGTTGTCGTTGCGCACGAGGTTCACGGAGGCGATCTCGCCAGCGATGCCGTCGTCCGGGCTGTAGGTCATTTTCAGGTGAGCGACCTCGGCGTTTTGGGCTTGGAGGCGGGATTGGATATTGCCTGCGAGGTCTTTGAGGAAGGCATTGGCATCAAATTCATCCTCCGCTTTCAGGGTCACCGTGGCGTTGAGCCAGCCGAGCAGGGCTTCGCCATCGGCATAGACTTCGTAGTCCACTTCCATGGTGGGATGGATGCCTTGTGTCTCCCGGGAAAGAATGTCGAACCACTCGGAGAGGCCCTTTTGTTCCCGGGCTGAGGCCGTAAGGACATAGGCATTGGGGAAAGCGATCTCCAGGGCGTCAACGAGTTGGGTGAGTTGATCCGGCGTGAGCAACTCCTGTTTGTTGATGACGATGACATCCGCCTCTTCGAGCTGCTTTTTGTAAATGTAGGCGACCTTGGTGGAGAAGTTGCCGCCGTCATCGAGACCGAGAATGCGGCGGGCGCGGATGGGATCGACTAGGACGCTTAGAGGGGCGACGGTGAATTCTGCGCCATAGATGCGGCGGAGGGGGTAGGTGACGGTGGCGACGAGGTCGGTGCAGCTTCCGACGGGTTCGGCGATGAAGACATCGGGTTTGGTGGCGTCGGTGAGTTTCGCGGCAGCATCCACGAGCGTATTGAAGCGGCAGCAGAAGCAGCCGCCGGCGATTTCTTCGGTGGCGAAGCCCTGGTTGCGCATCAGCTTGGTGTCCACAAGACCGCCTGCCTGATCGTTGGTGATGAGTCCGACACGAAGACCTTGGTCGGTGAGGTGACGGGCGAGCCTGCCCATGGCGGTGGTTTTGCCGGCGCCGAGGAAGCCTCCGATCATGATGTAACGTGCTGGAGTGGGTGGGATGGAGATCATGTTCAGGGAGGGTGAAACAAATATATGCGCTAGCAAGCAAATATGTTTGGACAAATACAAAAGGCTGAGGAGATATGCCAAGATTGGCAAATACGAATTGATTGCTTAAAATGGTCCCCGCCTTTCTCATTACCGCCACGCTCGCTGTTGCTTTTGCGAACGGTGCGAACGCCAATTTCAAGGGTGTGGCGTCGCTTTTCGGGAGCGGCACGACGGGTTATTGGACAGCGGTGTGGTGGGCGACGGTCACAACGGCGGTGGGGTGTCTGGTTGCTCTGATGGGTTCCAGTGTGATGCTGCAAGCCTTTTCGGGAAGGGGATTGGTGCCGGAGGCGCTGGCAGCGAAGCCTTTGTTCTTGGTGGCAGTTGCTGGGGGCGCGGGCGTTGCGAATTTGCTGGCGACGCGATTGGGGTTTCCGGTGTCCACTACGCACATGCTCCTGGGTGGTCTGTTGGGGGCTGGACTTGCGGCGCAACCCGAGGGGGTGAACTGGGCGAAGCTTTGGGATACCTTTGCTCGACCGTTGTTGTTGAGTCCGGTGATCGCGCTGGGGGTGGGGGCTGTGCTTTACTTGATGCTGAAAAGGCTGAGTCTTGCGCCGGATCATCGCACACCCACGCTCGATACTCTGCACTTCCTGAGTGGCGGGGCGGTGTGTTTTGCGCGTGGACTGAACGACACGCCGAAGATGGCGGCGTTGCTGGTCGGGGTTGGAGGTCTGAGCGTGAAGGGGTCGATGCTGTTGATCCTGGTGGTGATGGCACTTGGAGGGATTCTCGGGGCGAGGCAGGTGGCGGAGACTTTGGCGCACAAGATTACCGGGATGAATCCGGGGCAGGGATTCGCGGCGAATTTGGCGACGTCGGTTCTTACGACCACTGCGAGCTTTCACGGGCTGCCGGTATCCACCACGCATGTCTCGGTTGGGGCGTTGCTTGGGATTGGGATCACCACTGGGCAGGCGAAGTGGAAGACCGTCATTCCCGTGCTGTTGGCGTGGGTTGTGACGCTGCCGAGTGCCGCGCTGCTTTCCGGCCTGATCTTCAAGCTCATCGACTAGGCTTTCCTCATGAAAAAACAAACACATACCCTCGCGCTTTATGCGCTTCTGACGGTCTCTGCTTTGGCGACCCCGAGCGGATTGAACAACATCCCCACGACAGACACGGTGCCGCATCGAACGGTGGCGGTGCAGGCGTTTAGCAGCTTTGGCGGGGCCAATCAGTTCGCTGCCAACGGACCGGGCCAGCATGCGTTTTGGACGGGGTTCAAGACGGGTTGGGATTTCTCACCGGTGCACTTGGAATGGGGTATGGATAGTCCCATCGGGACGGCTCAAAGTGGGCCGCTCTTTTTTCAGACCAAGGCGCGGTTTGAGCCCTGGGAGGGTGGGATGTTTGTTTTGGGGGTCGCGAACGTTGCTTTGACGGATACCGGGCGTGCGAGTGATCCCTTTACTTATGCGATGCTCAGTCATGATTTTGAGCTGTTTCGGTTTCATGCGGGTTATGGCCTGCAAACCAATGGCAACAGCTTCCTTTTTGGCATTGATCGCAATTTCAAAGTCTTTGAGCGGAACCTCAATCTGAATGCGGATCTGGTCCAGACACGCGATGGGCGCGGCACCATCACGGCGCTGGGTGCGAAGTACGATCTGAGCAAGCACATCGTGCTCGAGAGTTGGCTCAATATTCCGGATCGGGAGGAAGTCAGTGCCATCGCCAAGATCAATTTTGTTTTTACCTTTTAACTCAAATCCAAGCCAACCTCATCCTTATGAAACGACACATCCTAGTTCTCACCACACTCATCGCGTTTAGCGGAATCGCTCGGGCCGACATTGGGCTCATCACTTGCGCTGAGGCGAAAGCGCTGATTGAAAATCCTGATGCCACGAAGCGGCCCATCGTGCTCGACACGCGAGGCGGCTACAAAGACTACTTCCGGGGGCATTTGCCGACGGCGCATCACATCAACTTTGACACGCTGCGCGGCACGGATGCGGCGGTGCCGGTGCAATACCTGCCGGATGACCTCACGAAGGCGTTGCTGGTTCGAGCGGGGGTGGATAAGGATCGCATGCATCTTGTTTATGCCACCGGAGACAAGCTGCCGAACGATGAGATCCTGAGCACCTCCATGGTGGTGTATGTGTTGGAGAAGTTTGGGGTGGAGAATATTCGCATCGTTGATGGTGGGTTTGCGGCGTGGAAGAAGCAGGGGCTTGAGCCAGCGAGGGATTACTTTGGCAATCCGCCGGGCACGCTGCCGGAGAAAGGCATCACGAGCGTGACGGCGAATATCGATGATGTGCTGGCCCACATGGGCAAGCCGGGTAATCTGCTTGTTGATGCCCGACCGCTTAATGAGTTTCAGGGTGATGACGATGTGTGGCTGAGGAAGGGGCACATCCCAGGGGCGATCAGTTTTCACTGGGCGCGCTTGATGGACAGTGACAACACGCATCAATTCAAGCCCTTTGCTGAAGTGAAGGCTGAGTTGGAGAAGGCGGGCATCACGCCTGAGAAAAACATCATCGCGTACTGCGGGACCTCGCGTGAGGGGAGCCTGTTGCAGTTTTACCTCAAGCACGTGGCGGGTTATCCGAACGTGCGTCTCTATGAGGGAGCTTGGAAGGAGTATGTGTGGTTGAAGGGCAAGTTGCTGCCTGCGGAGACGGGGGGTGAGGCGGCTGGGAAGTGAAGATATTGTTTTGGAGGAGCTAGAAGAGTTCGTCTTGCCGCCAGTGGGGGCGGGACGGCTCTTCTGGGGTGGGTTTTCGGGTGAGGGGATTGGGGGCGGGGGATTCGAGGTGGAGGAGGCTGGGGGAGGGGGCGAAGGTTTGGATTTGGCCGGACAGGTAGGCGTCGAGTTGATCGGGATGGAGGAGGGCGGGCATGCGGTCGTGAACGGGTTCGACGAGGGCGTTGGGGGAGCAGGTGATCATGCTGAAGCAGGGGCCGTGTTCTTTGGACTCCTCCCAGATGCCGGCGGCCCAGAAGTGATCGGACTCCGACGGGGTGAAGCGATGGGTGGTCTTTTTTCCGGTGTCGCCGGACCATTCGTAGTAGGCGACCATGGGGATGAGGCAGCGGCGTTGTTCGAAGGCGGAGCTCCAGATGCGAGTGGAGAGTTTGTCATCGCGACTGTTGACGATGGCTTTGCTCCAGGGTCGGGCGAAGCCCCAGCGCATGTGGATGACTTCGTCGGCGTCGAGGAGGACGGGGGCTTGGTTGGTGGGGCGGAGGAGGCGGAGGGAGTTTTCGAGGCCGATGAGTTTGGAGGCGTAGCGCCTGCTGGTGGCAGTGGGGCCGAACTGGTAGGCTGTGCACATGGGTGGAGATGGATGATGGTGGGTTATGGGGGCGACCGGGGTGGTCGCCCCGTTTTTTTTTGGTTATTTTTCGGGTTTGCATTCGCAGAGCCATTCGGCTTTGGAGCAGGCTTCGCAGGTGGCGGTGTTGTATTCGAGGCGGGCGGTGATGGGCTTGGACTTGGGGGAGTCTTTGTATTGGAGGATGAGCCATTCGCCGGGTTTGATGACGGGGATGAGGAAGCCTTTGGGGCTTTTTGTGACTTCGAGTTTGGTTGGGTTGTCGCGGTCGCCGGTGACGGCGGTGAGGGTCTGCTCGGCGATGGCGACGGGCTTCTTGTCTTTGTCGAGCAGGGCGATTTGGAATTTGTCGCCGGTGACGGTGACTTCGCCATGCATGGTTTCGTTTTTGCTGAACTCGAGGATGCGGCCTTTGTTGGGGCCGAGTTCGACGCCGCTGTGGGCGATGAGGAGGCTGGTGGTGGCAGCAAGCAGCAGGGTGGTGATGAGGTTGGTTTTCATTGGGTTCGTGGGTTGTCTGGTTTTGGTTTGGTTTACTGGGCTGCGGGGGTATGAGCCGACACAGCGGATTGGGCGGCCTTGCGGCCAAAGAGGTAGAACACGGCGGGTGTGATCATGAGGTCGAGCAGGGTGCTGCTGATGAGGCCGCCGACGATGACGACGGCGACGGGGTGGAGGATTTCTTTGCCGGGTTCGTGGGCGGCGAGGAGGAGGGGGATCAGGGCGATGCCGGCGCTGAGGGCGGTCATGAGGACGGGGACGAGTCGCTCGAGGGTGCCGCGCGCGATCATCTGGCGGGTGAAGGTTTCGCCTTCATGAGTCATGAGGTGGAGGTAGTGGCTGATCATCATGATGCCGTTGCGGGCGGCGACGCCGCCGACGGCGATGAAGCCGACGATGGTGGCGATGCTGATGTTGTTGATGAGGAGCCAGGTCAGGGCGAGGGCCCCCATCAAGGCGAGGGGGATGTTGAGCATGACCTGGAGGGCGAGGGAGAGGCTGCGGAAGTAGCTGTAGAGGAGGACGGTGACGGCGAGGAGGACGAGGAGGAAGTAGAAGGCGATGCGTTTGGCGGCGGCTTGCTGGGCTTGGAATTCGCCTTCGAAGCGGAGGAAGTAGCCGGGGGGAAGCTGGACCTTTTCTTTGACGGCGGTTTGCCACTGGTTGACGAGGGAATCGAGATTGCGTGAGGAGGTGTTGGCGCCGATGACGATGCGGCGTTGGGTGTTTTCGCGGTTGATGACATTGGGGCCTTTGCTTTCCCGAATTTCGGCGACGAGGCGGAGGGGGATGCGGTGGCCGCGGTCGGTTTCGATGAGGAGGTTGCCGAGTTTTTCGGGGGAGTCGCGCCAGGATTCGGGGAGGCGAAGGACGAGGTCGACGGTGCGCTGGCCTTCGCGGAGTTCGGCGAGGGTTTTGCCGCCGAGGAGGGTGGAGACTTGCTCATTGAGGGTGCCGGGCTGGATGCCGTAGGCGACGGCGCGCTCGCGATTCACTTCGATTTGGATTTGAGGGATGGGGACCTGGGCTTCGAGGTTGACGTCGGTGAGGCCGGGGATGGCTTGGGCGAGGTCGCGGATTTGGGCACCTTTTTCGCGGAGAATTTGGAGATCGGGGCCGAAGACTTTGACGGCGATTTTGGCGGAGACGCCGCTGAGCATGTGGGAGAGGCGGTGGCCGATGGGTTGGCCGACATTGACGAAGGTGCCGGGGATGGCTTGGAGTTTGGCGCGGATGTCAGCGAAGACGATTTCCCGGGATCTGCCGGACTCGTGGAATTCGACATCGAACTCATTGACGCTGACGGGCATGACGTGGTCGTCTTTTTCAGCGCGACCGGCACGGCGGCCGACGCTTTTGACTTCGGGGATGGATTGGAGAAGGCGGACGCCGACTTCGCCGACTTCATTGGAGTGGACGAGGGAGGTGCCGGGGGCGCTGACGAGGGAGATGGTGGCGCTGCCTTCGTTGAAAGCGGGCAGGAACTCTTTGCCCATCTGGGGATAGAGCATGATGGAGGCGATGAGCAGGATGCCGGCGAAGGCGATGACGAGGATGGGGGCGTTGAGAGCGATGCGGAGGAAGGAGCGCTCGACGAGCCACTTCATGGAGCGGACGAGGAAGCCATCGGGCGAATGGTGCGAGGTGGATTTGGGTTTGAGGAGAAGGGAGCAGAGGACGGGGATGACAGTGAGGGAGACGACGAAGGAGGCGGCCATGCTGGTGATGGTGGCGATGGCGATGGGGGTGAAGAGGCGGCCTTCGATGCCCTCCAAGCCGAGCAGGGGCAGGAAGACGAGGATGATGAGGATGGTGGCGTAGAGGATGGAGTTTCGAACTTCGCTGGAGGCGGAGGCGATGACTTCGAGGATGGGTTTGGGGGCCTGCGAGGTGGCGTTTTCCTGGAGGCGGCGGTAGACGTTTTCGACATCGACGATGGCGTCATCGACGACCATGCCGATGGCGACGGCGAGGCCGCCGAGGGTCATGGAGTTGACGCTGACACCGAGGAGTTTGAAGCTGAGGATGGTGACGGCGAAGGACAGCGGCATGGCTGTGAGGGTGATGGCGGTGGTGCGGAAATTGAGCAGGAAGAGAAAGAGGATGAGGGTGACCATGAGGGCCCCGTCGCGGATGGCTTCTTTGAGATTGCCGATGGCGTGCTCGATGAAGTCGCCCTGGCGGAACATGATTTCGGCGGTGACACCTGGAGGGAGGGTGGGACGGAGTTCGGCGAGGGCGGATTCGATTTGGGAGGTGAGTTTGAGGGTGTCGAAGCCGGGGGCTTTGTCGATGCTGAGGACGACCCCCATGGTGCCGTTGACGCTGGCGTCGCCGCGCATGGTTTGGATGGCGGGTTTGACCGCGGCGACATCACTGATGAGGACGGGGCGGAGGCCGACGGTTTTGACGACGGTGTTGGCGAGGTCGGCGAGGGAGGTGGTCATGCCGAGGTTGCGGACCATGATTTCGCGCGGGCCAGCCTGGAGGTAGCCGCTGGTGGCATTGCCCGCGGCGCGGGTGACGGCGGACTCGAGTTCTTCGAAGGTGATGCCGAAGGCGGCGAGGCGGTTGGGGTCTGGCTGGACTTGGATTTGTTTGACGCCGCCGCCGATGGTGAGGACTTCGGCGACCCCGGCGATGCTTTGCAAGCGGCGGCGGAGGGTCCAGTCGGCGAGGGTGCGGAGATCGGAGGGGGTGACTTGATTATCGGAACTGCGGAGGCCGATGAGCAAGATTTCGCCCATGAGCGAGGAGACGGGCGTCATGCCGGGTTTGGTGCCAGCGGGGAGGGTGTTGAGGACGGACTGCATGCGCTCCTGGACGAGCTGGCGGGCGCGATAGATGTCGGTGCCCCAGCCGAATTCGGCGAAGACGAGGGAGAGGCCGACGTCGGAGTTGGAGCGGAGGCGGTCGAGACCGCCGACGCCTTGGACGGCGCTTTCGAGGGGCTGGGTGACGAGGGTTTCGACTTCTTCGGGGGCGAGGCCGGGGGCTTCGGTGAGGATGGTGACCGTGGGTTTGGTCATGTCTGGCAGGACTTCGACAGGCAACTGGGTGAGGGTTTGCCAACCGAAGAGCAGCACCAGGAGGGCCGCCATGAGGATGAGCGGTCGATGATGCAGGGAGAAGCGGATGAGCTGATTGAGCATGGGATCAGGCGGGGGTGTGTTTGCGTCCGATCACGAGGGCGAGAATCAAGGCGAGGAGGAGCATGCCGCTGGTGGCGGCGAAGAAGGTGGTGAGGAGGGACCACTGGGAGTCGGCGGGAGCGTGGTCGTGATCGTCATGATCGTGGCCACCTGCAGCGGCGATTTGTTCTTTGCTCATTTCGGTGCCGTCTTCGTTGTGGGGGTGGCCGTGGGCGGCGTCCATGGCTTCTTTGAGGCTGACGCTGCCTTTGCCAGCGAAGCCGAGAGCGTAGGCACCACGGGTGACGACTTCATCGCCGGGGAAGAGGCCTTTGGTGACTTCGACGAATTGGTCGTTTTGGGCACCGAGGACGATGCTGGTTTTGACGAAGGCGTTTTTGAGGTCGTAGTCCTTGATGTAGACGAAGCGATTGGCGGCGTCGCCTTGTACGGCGGAGCGGGGGATGGACATGACGTTTTCGCGAGTGCTGACGGCGATGCTGAACTCGGCCTTCATGCCCGGGCGGAGGAGGGTGTCGGGATTGGGGACGTGGAAGGCGGCTTCGATGGTGCTGGAGTCGGCATCGGCGATGGTGGCGATGTGGGCGAGTTTGGCTTCGAAGACCTGGTCGGGCAGGGCGGCCAGGCGGATGTGGGCGATCTGGCCCTGCTTGAGTTGGCCGGCGAGGTGCTGGGGGACGTGGGCGGCGGCTTCGACGGTGCTGAGGTCGATGATTTCGATGAGGGCCTGGTCGGGAGAGATGGGTTGACCGGCAACGATGTCGACTTTGGAGACGATGCCGCTGATGGGGGCTTCGAGCATGATGGTGGGTGGCGGGTCACCGGGTTGGCGGCTTTCGACCCAGGCGACTTCGTCTCCCTCTTCGACTTGCTGGTGCGGGATGGCGAGGACGGAGAAGGCGCGGCCGGGGATGCGGCTGCTGACGACGGCGCGTTTGCCGGGGAGGACCTCGATGGCGCCCAGGGAGAAGACGGTTTCTTCGAAGGTGGATTCTTCGGCCTCGCTGAATTCGAGTTGGAGATTGGCGATTTCGGCGTCTTCGAGGATGAGGGTGTTTGCTTGCTTGTTCGGTTCGACGGCGAACAGGGCGATCGCTTGGAGCGCGAGCAGGGGGATGAGGTGTTTGAGCGACATGGGGAGGTGGATCAGGGATTTTTGTCGGAAGTGGACGGGGTGCCGAGGGCGGTTTCGTGGCGGATGCGGGCGAGGTGGAAGTCGCGGAGGGAGTCGAGAAGGGAGGATTCGGCTTCGAGTTGTTGCTCGCGGGCGCGGAGGAGAGCGAGGAGGTCGGTCTGGCCGGCTTGGTAAGCTTTTTCGAGGGCGTTGGTTTGTTCGGAGATGAGGGGGAGGAGGTGGTCGCGGGTTTCGGTGATGAGGGCGAGTTGAGAGGCCATGTCCTGGCGGGCGGTGGCGGCTTCGTGGCTGATGTGAGAGGCGAGGGCGGCGGTCTCGAGGCGGGCGCGCTCGGCGGCGGCGGTTTTTTCGGCGATCTGGCCTTGGTTGCGATCCCAGAAGGGGAGAGGGATGGAGAGGCGGAAGCCGACGAAGCCGGTGCGTTGGGTGCCCTGGCCGGTGACGTCTTGTTGTTCGCGGGCGGCGAAGAGGCCGGCGCTGAGGTCCTGCCAGCGGTTGGATTTGGCGAGGGCGGTTTCGGTGGCGGCGGTTTGCTCCTGGGTTTGGGCGAGTTGGAAATCGGGGCGGGATTGCCAATCGCGTTTGGGGGGGAGGTCGGGGGAGGGGAGGTTGCCGGAGAGGGTGAGTGAGGCGGCGGGAGGGAGGCCGATGAGGGGTTTTAATTGGCTGAGGAGGAGGGTTTTTTGGGCGGTGAGCTGGCGGCTTTCGAGATCGAGGCGGCGGGCGTCGACACGGGCTTGTGAGGCATCGAGCGGGGAGATTTCGCCGGCTTTGGTTCGGGCTTCGGTGAAGGCGACGAGGTCGGCGGCGAGTTTGCCCTGCTGCTGGTGAATGGTGAGGTGCTGGCCGAGAGCGAGGGCATTGATGGCGAGGCTTTGGGCTTCGGCGATGAGGCGGCGTTCGACATCGAGGACTTCGAGTTCGGCGGCTTTGACGAGCTGGGAGGTGAGTTGTTTTTCGAGGCGGAGGCGGTGGGTGACGGGGAAGTTTTGTTCGAGGGCGACGGAAGAGGTGCGGGGGCTGACTTTGCTTTCGGGTTGGAACTCGACGCCGACGGAGGGGTTGGCGAGGCGGCCGGAGGCGAGTTGGCGAGCCTGGGCCTCGGTGATGCGGAGGCGGGCGGCTTGGAGGTCTGGGTGACCTGAGCGGACGCGATCCGGAATGGTGTCGAGAGTGAGGGTCTCAGCGAGGGCTGATGTGGTCAGTAGGATACTGAGGAGAAAAAGGTGAAAGGACATGATGAATGGAAAAGCAGAGGGACAGATGCGCTGGCGAACCCTGGCAGGCGCGATGGCCGAGCAAGGGCGGAGGGAGCGGAGTCAGGGACGTGCCTGACACCATCTGAGCTTTTCAAAGCCTCAAGGCGATGGATTGCGAGAGCTGGCGTGGCCAGTTGTCGACTTGGGGACATCGTCGCGAGGTGGACGAAGCGATGAGGGGCGCGGTGTCAGATGACACGGAGATGGGGTGGGCGATCCGGATGGAGAGGGGATCGAGGAGGAAGACGAAGGGGGCAGGAGGCTGGACCTTGGTGAACGAGAGGGTGCTGGCGACGAGGGTGTCGACGACGGGCTCATGCTCGTGTGAATCGTTGGACAGAGGCTCGGTGTGATCGTGCGGCAGGGAGTGATCGGAGTCGTGATGATGGTCGTGAGGGCTGGTCTGCTGCGGGCCGTGGCAGTGGTCGACGAAAGTGAAGTGGCCACCGGAGGGTTCGAGGTCGCAGGCGCAGTGGTAGCCGATGTGCATGCCGAACGCCTGGGCCCAGAGGACAGCCAGGAGGGCGGTCAGGGAAAGGAGGCGATGCGAACGTTTTGACACGGTGGGGTACTGTGGGGGCAAGGCGAGAGGGGTCAAATGGAAAGTGGGAGCGACGAAGAGGCGTTGCAAGCGTGGGGTTTTACTTCAAAGTGGACGCCTGATGCCTGCCCCGACTTACGCCCCGACCGTTGTCATCGAGAATTTTTACCCTTGCCTGGAAGGTGGGAGGTATCCAATTAAACGCATTGTGGGCGAGGTTTTGGAGGTGTGGGTGGATGTGTTCAAGGACGGGCATGACGTGATGAGCGCGGTGTTGAAGCACCGGAAAGAGGGGACGCGGCGGTGGGCGGAAACGGGATTGGAGCAGGTGGATGGGGATCGGTGGCATGGGTGCTGTCAGTTTGAGAGCGCGGGGCGGTGGGAGTATGCGGTGGAAGCGTGGGGGGATGTGTTTCGGTCTTGGAAGAAGACGTTTGCGGTGCGGGTGGAGTCGAAGGATCCGGATGCGGGGATCGAGGCGCGGGAGGGGGCGAGGTTGCTGATGGAAGCGGCGCAGCGGGCGAAGGGCGCTGGGGCAGAGGATGCGGCGATGCAGTTGCGGGATTGCGCGGAGCTGCTGGGGACATTGCCGCCGGAGCAGTTGCTGGAGGTTTTGCTTTCGGCGGAGTTGCAGGCGCTGATGGACCGGTTTCCGGATCGGTCGCAGTCGACGACGTCGGTGGTGATGAAGGCGCAGGTGGAGCGGGCGCGGGCGCGGTTTTCAGCGTGGTATGAGTTTTTTCCGCGCAATGCGGAGGGTCGGGCGGACAAGCACTCGACGTTTCGGGATTGTGTGGCGCGGTTGGATGATGCGAAGGCGATGGGGTTTGATGTGATTTACTTTCCGCCGATTCATCCGATCGGGGTGGCGCATCGGAAGGGGAAGAACAACACGCTGGTGGCACAACCGGGCGATGTGGGATCGCCGTGGGCGATTGGGGGACCTGCGGGGGGGCATTTGGCGATCGAGCCGGCGCTGGGGACGGAGGCGGATTTTGTTTGGTTGCTGGGGCAGGCGAAAGAGAGGGGGATGGAGATTGCGATGGATTTTGCGCTGAATTGTTCGCCGGATCATCCGTATGTGAAGTCGCATCCGGATTGGTTTTATCAGAGGCCCGATGGATCGATCCGGTATGCGGAGAATCCGCCGAAGAAGTACCAGGACATTTATCCGCTGAACTTTCATTGCGCGGATTGGAAGAACCTTTGGAAGGAATTGATCGAGGTGGTGCTGTATTGGGTGGGGCGCGGGGTGAAGATTTTCCGGGTGGACAATCCGCATACGAAGCCAGTGGCGTTTTGGGAGGAATTGATCGGGACTGTGCAACGGGTGGATCCGGATGTGTTGTTTTTGGCGGAGGCGTTTACGAAGCCGAAGATGATGCAGGTGTTGGGGAAGATCGGGTTCAGTCAGAGCTACACGTATTTTACGTGGCGGGAGACGAAGGAGGAGTTGACGGCGTATGCGACGGAGCTGACGCAGGGGGAGATGCGCTGGTATTACCGGGGCAATTTTTGGCCGAACACACCGGACATTTTGCCGGGGCATTTGCAGAACGCGGGACCGGCGGTGTTTCGGTTGCGGGCGGCTTTGGCGGCGACGTTGTCTTCGACGTGGGGGATGTATTCGGGATATGAGTTTTGTGAGAATGAGCCGTATCCGGGCAAGGAGGAGTACAACTGGTCGGAGAAGTATGAGTTGAAGAATCGGGATTGGGATGCGCCGGGGAACATCAAGCCGTTCATTGCTTTATTGAACCAGGTGCGGAAGGAGAATCCGGCGCTGCATTTGTATGACAATCTGGTGTTTCATCAGGCGGATCATTCGGAGGTGATGTGCTACAGCCGGGTGACGCCAGATTTGAGCAATCGACTTTTGTTTGTGGTGAGTTTGAACACGAGTCATCCGGTGGAGACGATGGTGCATGTGAATCTGGGAGCGCTGGGTTTGGTGGAGGGGCAGAGCTATGTGGTGACGGATTTGCTGCATGGGAGTCGGTATACCTGGGCTGGGAGTAGCAACTTTGTGGGGCTGCGGCCGGACGGGGTGGCGCTGCATGTGTTCCGGGTGGAGAATGTGTAGTGCGTGTTTACAAACTCGACACGCCCCTGCGGCGGTGGAGGAGGGCGACTGGCTTCGTTCCAGGGTTTGCCATTATTCATCAATAGCGGCAGCACCCTGCGCCTCGCCATTCACCCTCCTGCACTCGCCGTCCGGGCATCCCGAGTTTTTAAACACGCCCTAAACTGGAAGGTGTGCTGGACTGGAAGTTGCTAATCTGATATATCCCAATTGTTTGTTTGTAATCCACCCACGTTGTCATGCCTGTTGCCAAGTCTCCGCCGAGTTTCCGACGTTTGTTTGATGACATTGGGACAGTCGATGCGGTGGGGATTGAGGAGCGGGTGGCGAAGTATGGGACGCGGAGTGTGAAGAAGAAGGCGAAGGTGTTCGGGTTGCGGTTGGCAGTGACGATGGTGGATTTGACGACGCTTGAGGGGAAGGACACGCCGGGGAAGGTGGCTTCACTTTGTGCGAAGGCGTTGAGGCCGCATGATGTGGGGGAGATTCCTCCGACAGCGGCGGTGTGTGTTTATCCGGCGATGGTGCGGCATGCGGCGAAGCATGTGAAAGGGACGGCGGTGAGGATTGCGTCGGTGGCGACGGCCTTTCCTTCGGGGCAGGCGCCGTTGAAGACTCGGCTTGCTGAAGTGCGGGCGGCGGTGGCGGATGGGGCGGATGAGATCGATATGGTGATCAATCGGGGGGCGTTTTTGAGCGGGGAGTTTGGGCTGATGCAGGATGAGATTGCGGCGGTGGTGGAGGCGTGCGGGGCGGCGACGTTGAAGGTGATTTTGGAGACGAGTGAGTTGGAGACGTATGACAACATTCGAGCGGCGAGTTTTTTGGCGATGCGGGTGATTCGGCCGAATGATTTCATCAAGACGAGCACGGGGAAGACGTCAGCTAATGCGACGCTGGGGAACAATCAGGTGATGTTGGAGGCGATACGGGATCACTTTTTGGCGACGGGTGTGCCGATTGCGATGAAGCCTGCGGGCGGGATTCGGACGGCGAAGCAGGCGCTGACGTTCTTGATTGCGGTGAAGGAAACGATGGGGGACGAGTGGTTGAACAATGGGCGGTATCGGTTTGGGGCGTCGGCGTTGTTGAATGATTTGGTGCGGCAGTTGGAGAAGGAGCGGACAGGGGCGTATCAGGCGCCGTGGAATTTTAGCGAGGCCTCGGAGGGGTATTGATATGATTATGGCAAGAGCATCTAACAAAACTAACCCGGCGCGTGAACTCGTTTTTGGCGATTTGTGGGAGTATGATGCGGCGCCGGAGACGGCGGCTCCTAAGTTGAAGAAACGTTATGATTTGTTCATCAATGGACAGTTTGTAGCGCCGAAGAAGGGGAAGTATTTTACGACCATCAATCCGGGGACGGAAGTGAAGATTGCGGACATTGCGTTGGGGGGTGCGGCGGATGTGGATGCGGCGTGCAAGGCGGCGCAGAAGGCGTTCACCACGGTGTGGGGGCCGATGCCGGGGAAGGAGCGGGGGAAGTATTTGTATCGGATCGCGCGGCTGCTGCAGGATCATGCGCGGGAGTTTGCGGTGGCGGAGACGATGGATGGTGGCAAGCCGATTAAGGAGTCGCGGGATTTTGATTTGCCGATGGCGGCGGCGCATTTCTTTTATCATGCGGGTTGGGCGGACAAGCTGCCCTATTTGGCCGCGGGGAGGCAGGTGGCGCCTTATGGGGTGGTGGGGCAGGTGATTCCTTGGAATTTCCCGTTGCTGATGCTGGCTTGGAAGATTGCGCCGGCTTTGGCGGCGGGGAATTGTGTGGTGTTGAAGCCGGCGGAGACGACGAGTTTGACGGCGCTGAAGTTTGGAGAGATTTGCCAGGAGGCGGGGTTGCCGCCGGGGGTCGTCAATATTGTGAGTGGGGCGGGTGAGACGGGGGCAGCGGTGATCAATCATCCGTTGACTTCGAAGGTGGCGTTCACGGGGAGCACGGAGGTGGGCAAGCTGATCATGCGGTCGCTGGCGGGAACGGAGAAGAAGATGACGCTGGAGTTGGGGGGGAAGGCGGCGAACATTGTGTTTGAGGACGCGCCGCTGGATCAGGCGGTGGAGGGGATCATCAATGGGATCTTTTTCAACCAGGGGCATGTGTGCTGCGCGGGGTCGCGATTGCTGGTGCAGGAGAGTGTGGCGGGGGAGGTGCTGGCGCGTTTGAAGCGGCGGTTGGCGACACTGCGGGTGGGGGATCCTTTGGATAAGAACACGGACATTGGGGCGATCAACAGCAAGGAGCAGTTGGGCAAGATTACGGAGCTGGTGAAGGCGGGGGTGGCTGAGGGGGCGGAGATGCATCAGAGTGCGTGCCAGTTGCCTGCGAAGGGGTTTTATTTCAGGCCGACGTTGTTTGCGAAGGTGAGCATGAGTCACCGGATTGCGCGGGAGGAGATCTTTGGTCCGGTGCTGAGCATGCTAACGTTTCGGACGCTGGAGGAGGCGGTGGAGAAGGCGAACAACACGCCTTATGGCTTGAGCGCGGGGGTTTGGACGGACAAGGGGAGTAAGATTTTGAAGATGAGCACGCTGCTGAAGGCGGGGGTGGTGTGGGCGAACACGTACAACAAGTTTGATCCGGCGAGTCCGTTCGGGGGGTATAAGGAGAGTGGCTTTGGGCGTGAGGGCGGGAAGCAGGGGTTGATGGATTATTGCAAGGTGGGGTGAGGCTTTTTGGGGAGAGGATTGGCGGGATTTTTTTTGGATTAACAGGATTTTTGGACTGACTTATGAGTGCTCGATTGACGATTACGAAGACGCCGAAGTGTTATGTGGGTGGGGCTTTCATTCGGAGTGAGAGTGGACGGGTGTTTGAGTTGAAGGATCACAAAGGGGAGTTCTTTGCGAATGTGCCGCTGTGCAGTCGGAAGGATTTGAGGAATGCGGTGGAGGCGGCGGCGAAGGCGGGGCCGGGGTGGGCGAAGCGGACGGCGTTCAATCGCGGGCAGATTTTGTATCGGGTGGCGGAGATGATTGAGTCGCGGGTGGAAGATATGGCGGGGGCGCTGATGCTGGGTGGGGTGACGAAGGCGGCGGCGATGAAGGAGGTGGTGGCGGCGGTGGAGCGGATCGTGCATTACGCGGGGTGGACGGACAAGTATGAGGCGATGCTGGGGAGTGTGAATCCGGTGGCGTCGGCGCATTTCAATTTCACGGTGACGGAGCCGATGGGGATCATCGGGGTGCTGGCGCCGGATGAGCGGCCTTTGCTGGCGCTGGTGTCGCTGATTTTGCCGGCGATCACGAGTGGGAATTGTGTGGTGGCGTTGGCGAGTGAGACGCAGCCTTATCCGGCGATTTTGCTGGGGGAGATGCTGGCGGTGAGCGATCTGCCGGGCGGGGTGGTGAATTTGTTAACGGGGAAGCGGGCGGAGATGGTGCCGACGTTTGCGACGCATGAGCATTTGCGGGCGATCAGCGGGGCGGTGAATGCGGAGCAGCGGAAGGCGCTGAGGTTGGGGGCGGCGGAGAGTGTGAAGCGGGTGCGGCTGTGGAAGGCGGAGGAGGCGGTGGATTGGGAGTCTGATGCGATGGAGGGGCTGGAGGAGATTCGGGCGCTGGTGGAGTGCAAGACGACCTGGCATCCGGTGGGGGGGTGAATTGCGGAATGCGGAATGAGGAATGAGGAATGAGGATTGGGGGCACAAAAAAGCCGGGCTTTGTGGGGCCCGGCTTTTTTGAGGTGAAATGGGAACTGGATGTGATCAGCCTTTCTTTTCCAGGGAGAGGATTTTGTAGTCGTTGCCGATGGAGCTGAGGGCTTGGGAGGCGGTGTCTTTGGTGACGTCGTCCTTTTTGGAGACGATGGTGATTTTCTGTTCGCCGTCCTTGGCACCGGGAGTGATTTTGACTTCGGTGATGCCGTCGAGTTTGGCGGTGAGGGCTTCGGTGACGTGTTGTTTGCAGGCGACGCAGACGACGCCGGTGATGGTACCTTCGTAGGTGGAGGCGTCGCCGGCGCGGAGGGCTGGGGTCGCGAGCAGGGCGAGGGCGGAGAGGAGGATGAGTTTCTTCATGGGATTTCGATTTGGGTTTCTATAAAAGAGCACCGGGTGCGCTGTCTTGCAAGACTCGCTGCCCGGTGCTGAAGGAGGTTCAGATGAACCGAAGTTAATTACTTGGCAGCTTCGAGTTTTTCGCCAGCGGACTTCCAGCCGCTGATGCCGGCGGAGAGGTGCTTGATGTTGGTGTAGCCGAGTTCTTCAGCCTTCTTGGCGCCGGCTTTGTAAGCGGAGCAGGAAGGGCCGCCGCAGTAAGCGACCACGAGGGTGCTTTTGTCGGCTGGGAGCTTGCTGGCGAGTGCGTCTTTGCTGGAAGCGAAGTCGATGGCTCCTGGGACGTGGCCGTTGGCGAAGGAGGAGGAACCGTTGACGTCGATCACGGCGACTTTGCCGTCAGCGATTGCCTTTTTGAGGTCGTCGATGGAGATGTCAGGGTATTCGGCGGCCATGATGGAGGTGGCAGCGAAGAGGGAGAGGGCGAGTGCGAGCAATTTTTTCATGTGTTTGATTGGTATGTGGTTTGGCTTGTTTGATTTGGTTTGTTTGAGTGCGTGACTGCCTTTGGGGGCGCGCTGCGCGGGCGCTGCTCCGGTGAAGGAGCAAAGGGTTGTCAGGAGGGGAGGACGAAGACTGCGGACATTGGACTGTGACTGGAACGGTTTTATTCCGGATTTCTTTGCGATGGTTGATCGGCGAGAGAGATAACGTCTGCGGAAAAGGGGTTTGGTGTGTTTTTTTAGCGCCACCAGGGGGGAAGGTCGGGGAGGGTTTCTTTGAGGATGGTGCGGATGGCGAGGCGTTCGGAGACGGGGAGGTGGGAGAGGTCGCGCGGGGTGCCGGATTCTTTGAGGCCCTGGGCCATGTGGAGGTAGACGCGGTTTTTGAGGTCTTTGGGGGCGTCTTTCCAGGAGTCGGTATAGAGCATGTAGGTGCAGCGGTATTTGAAGAGGCGGGTTTTGAGGTCGAAGTCTTTGAGGGAGTGACCGGAGCGGGTGGTGATTTTTTTGGATTGGAAGTCGCGGATGAAGTCGGGGTCGCCTTCGATGCCTTTGGCGGGAAGGGGGGCTTCGTTGGCGAAGAGGATGTAGCGGGCGAGGTCGGCGGCTTGGGCGTCGATTTCTTTTTCGGCGCCGGGGGTGAGGCGGCCTTTGCCTTCGTGCTCGCGCTGGCGGAGAAGGTAGCTCATTTGGAAGAGGCGGTTTTCGAAGCCGAGTTGGTGCTCGTGGACAAGATGGGGGAGGATGTCGCTGGTGGGGCGGAGGTGGAGGCTGAGGTCTGAGAAGCGGCCGGGGGAGGCGTCGAAGCGTTCGATTTTGCCGGCGTCGGATTTGCCGGCGACGTTGGCTTCGTGCTTGGTGAGGTTGTGTTTGCCGGTGAGGAGCCAGCCGCCGAAGCGGGATTCGAGGGGGATTTGGTGGCCTTGCTCGTCGCGGCGGAAGGTTTGCAGGCTGGAGCCGGCCATGGAGACGAGGACGGATTCGGCGATGAGGCCGGGGACGTAGTTGGTGGCGGTGCCGGCGTGGCAGGCGAAGCAGCGGGTGGAGCGTTCGGGGACGGGGATGCGACCGGGGGTGAAGCGTTCGTAGACGTAGAACATGGGGCCCATTTCGGGGTCGATGGCGGAGACTTCGACGCGGCCGCCGGGGACCCAGCCGAGGTAGGTGTCGTCGTTAAAGTAGAGGGCGCGGGGATTGCGGGGGTTGATGATTTCGCTCTGGAGGCTGGTGGCGGAGAAGACGAGGATCTGGGAGCTGACGGGGATTTCGAGGGCCTTCAAGATTGACACGAGGAAGGCGTTGTCTGAGGAGGTGTCGAGTTCGGCTTTGCCTGCGGAGAGGTCGGCCTGGAGGCGGGCGAGGCGGTCGTTGGGCTTGTGTTCGAAGTAGGAGTGGGGGGCTTCGCGGAAGTTGAAGAGGCGTTCGGCGCTGGAGGATGGGGTGGGGGCGCTCAGGGCCGTGAGGGCGGCGAGGTAGGCGACGGCTTTGAGGGTGAGGCGCATTCAGTGATTTAACGTTTGGGGAGGAGGGGGCGTTGCAGGGGAGTGATTCATTTTGGAGGGCTGCGTTTCCAGGGTGATTCGGTCTTTGAAGTGCGAAGATTCTCAAATGTGAGGCGATTCAAACAAGGAGGAACATTATTTTTACATCGAATATGATAATTATACTTGCGATGAGTATCATTTGTGTGAAAATTATAGCTGTCATCCAAAACACTATGATCACTTCCACTCTCGCCCCTGCTGCCATGAATCCCGCCATGATGTTGTTGCCAACGCAACTGCTGACGCTTCCTTCGGTTCAGAAAGAGGCCAGTCGATTGGAGCCGGTGAAGCGTTGGAGGATGGCGCACCCGGAGTTGTTTGAGCAGCGTCGGATTGAGGGGATGAAGAAGTCGGACTTGGTGCGGGAGAATTTGATGCGGTTGCACAGGGAGAAGAAGGCGGAGTGGCACAAGTCGGCGCGGAAGAATCCGAAGTTGCGTGCGACGGTGGAGCACATCGCGGCGAAGGAGTGGTCGCTGAAGGCACCAAGCGGGGTGGTTTATCGCTTTCGCAATTTGAAGCAGTTTTTGCGCGGCAATGCGGAGTTGTTTGATGTGGAGGACGTGATTTGGAAGGAAGTTCCAGGGCGTCCGAGTCAGGCTTGGTGCCGGGCGTTTCACGGGTTGTCGAGGTTGCGCCCGAGTTGTGTGAAGTTGCTGCCGGACTGGAAGGGGTGGACTTGGTCGGAGGAGTAAGAACACGGTTGCGCTTGACCGGGGGGAGGGGAGCGGCTTTGAATGGCGGCTTCCATGTTGCCTGATTTTTCCACTTACCTCGGATCCCGCTGCCAGTTTGTCGATGCTTTGCTGGATCGGGTGATTCCGACGGGGGAGACGAGGCCGGCGACGTTGCACAAGGCGATGCGACACAGCATTTTTGCGGGGGGGAAGCGGTTGCGGCCGGTGCTGTGCATCGCGGCGGCGGAGGCTTGCGGGAGCAGCCAGGAGGCGGCGGGATTCAATGCGTGCGCGGTGGAGTGTCTGCATACCTACACGCTGATCCATGATGATTTGCCGTGCATGGATGATGATGATTTGCGGCGCGGGGTGCCGACGTGTCACAAGGTTTACGGGGAGGGGATCGCGGTTTTGGCGGGGGATGCGCTGCAGGCGCTGGCGTTTGAGTTGATCACGCGGACGCGGGCGACGGTGCGGCATACGACGGGGGACATGGTGGCGGAGTTGGCGAGGACATCGGGGAGTTTGCACCTAGTAGGCGGGCAGGTGGCGGATGTGGAGGGTGAGGGGAAGAGGCTGCCGCTGGAGGAGTTGCGGTTTGTGCATGAGAGCAAGACGGCGGCGCTTTTGACGAGTTCGATCCGGTTGGGTGGGATGGCGGCGGATGCGGATGAGGAGAAGATGGCGGCGTTGGGTCGGTTTGGGATGGCGGCGGGTTTGGCGTTTCAGATTATTGACGACATTTTGGATGTGACGCAGACGAGTGAAAAACTGGGCAAGAGTGCGGGGAAGGATTTGACGTCGGAGAAGTCGACCTATCCGGCTTTGATCGGGCTGGAGGCGTCACGGGATGAGGCGCATCGGCTGACAGAGGAGGCGCACGCGGCTTTGGCGTGTTTTGGGTCGGGGGGACTGCGGTTGAAGCAGTTGGCGGATTATCTGCTGGCGCGGGATTATTGATGGGCTCTGGGTGCGACCAAGCTGGTCGCGCCACGAGGTGAGGCGGACTGCGACTATGGGAGGCCGCAGGCTAAGCGGATGAGGCTGAGGCCGGAGGGGGTGAGGGTGGCATTTTCGCCGGAGCCGGTGACGAGGCCGCGGGTGTTGAGGGAGTGGGGGAAGGTTTGGTTGGGGGGGATGCCGGTGAGTTGGGGGGCGGCGATGGAGTCGGTGGTGGTGCGGATGCGGAGGGGAAGGCCCCAGGCGCTGAAGGTGACGCGCCAGCTGGGGGGAGGGGTGGCGGGTGGTGGGGTGTCGTGAAGCCAAGGGTAGCGTTTGGCGAGGTCCATTTCGGCGGTGCCGGGGACGGCGACTTCGAAGTAGGGGTCGGAATTTCGGATGAACTTAGCCGGGGTGAGGGTGGGGTCTTTGAGGCGGGCGAGGTAGAGGGCGGCGAGGTCGAGGCCGATGAGGTTTTGGCCGTTGTAGTTGCCGTGTTTGTTGGGGCTTGAGAAGCCTTGATCGTACCAGGTTTGGTAGTTGGTGGACCAGAGGAGGTTCAGTTCGATGTGGAGGTGGGCGCGGCGTTTGTCGATGCCGGCGCCGGTGTAACCGAGGCGACCGAGGGGGTGGCCGGATTTGATGGGATCGCCGACTTCGACGGTGGTGGAGTTGAGGTGGGCGTAGAGGGAGTAGAAGGGGCCCTCACCCCAGTTGTGTTCGAGGACGATGTAGCGGCCGTAGTTGCTGTGGGAGGGGATTTTGGAGACATGGACGACACGGCCCGGGCAGATGGCGAGGACGTCGTCGAGGGGTTCGCCTTTGGGGTCGCGGTTGATCGGTTTGATGTCGAGGCCTTCGTGAAAGCGGGCGTAGCCGATTTGTCCGCCGACGCGGCGGGGGTCGCGGACGAAGCCGAATTTGCCGCCTTCCCAGGGGGTGGTGGTTTGGCCTTCGAAGGTGCGGTCGACGAACTGGTAGAAGTCGCTTCCGGCATTGCGGAAGATGGCGTCGTTGGCGGTGGGGAGGCGGAGTTCGAAGGGGGTTTGTTGGGCGACGAGAGAGCCGGGGAGAAGGAGTGAAAGGATGAGGAGAGCGAGGGAAGGCTGAAGCATGAGGAAAGAGGGTTAGGGGGCGCCTTCGGGCAGGGGTGGGAGGGGATCGATGGTGGCAGCGGAGGCGTCGGGGGACTGGATGGCGGCGGCTTCTTCTTTCTTGGTTTTGGCTTTTTCGGTGGTGGCTTCGCGTTCGGATTGTTTGAAGAGGCGGAAGGCTTTTTTCTTTTCGTCCTTGGTGCTGGGGGTCATATCGAAGTTAACGGAGGCGGATTTCATGCCAGTGATGGTGGGATATTTTTTGGCCATCTCGGCGATGACTTCGTCGCCGACGCCTTCCCAGATGGTGAAGATGCCGTCGGTGATGGGGCGGTCGATGACCACGTAGTCGACGCCGCGACCGTTGACGATGGAGCGGAGGATTTCGCCCTGGCGCATGCGGGTGACGAGTTCGAGGGCCTGGGTGCCTTTGAAGTCGAGCTTGAGGGCGACGCCGTTGCCATTGCCGTTGTCGGCGGGGAAGGAGTGGTAGGCGGCGATGTTGCTGTGAGAGAATTCGGGTGAGCGGGCGAGGATGACTTTGCGGGGAGGATTGCCGATGAGATCAGGCATGATGGAGCGTGGGGACTCCATTTCGGAGCTTTCGGAATGGACGCTGAGGGTGAAGGTGGGTTTGTCAGTCTGGCAACTGGTGAAGACCAGGGTGATGAGGGGAAGGAGGAGAAGCAAGAAACGGCTCATGGGGGAATCAAATCAGAGGACGGTGGTGAATGCAAGGGGGGAGGTGGATGGGCGGCGGCGGGGGATGTTCATAAGTGGGATTGCTCGATGGAGAAAGACACGGTATGAGACGGGATGGGTTTTGAGTCGCCAAATGTACCGTTTCCGCCGGCAGATATGCTGGGCCGGAGGCTGCATGATTTGCGATTGTCGGTGACGGACCGCTGCAATTTTAGGTGTGCGTATTGCATGCCGAAGGAGGTTTTTGGCAGGGATCACTCGTTTTTGCCGAAGAGCGAGATTTTGACGCTGGAGGAGCTGGCGAGGGTGGCGAGGTTGTTTGCGGGGCTGGGGGTGGAGAAGGTGCGGTTGACTGGGGGGGAGCCGTTGTTGCGGCGGGATTTGACGAAGTTGGTGGCGATGCTGGCGGAGATTCAGCGGTTGAAGGATATCACGCTGACCACGAACGGGTCTGGATTGGCGGCGTTGGCAAGGCCTTTGAGGGAGGCGGGGTTGCATCGGGTGACGGTGAGTTTGGATGCGCTGGATGACGGGATTTTCCGGGCGATGAACGATGTGGATTTTCCGGTGGGGCGGGTGCTTGAGGGGATCGAGGCGGCCGTGGAGGCCGGATTCGGGCCGGTGAAGATCAACATGGTGGTGAAGCGGGGGGTGAATGAGCATGAGATTTTGCCGATGGCGCGGAGGTTCAGTGGGGCTCAATACATTCTGCGATTCATCGAGTTCATGGATGTGGGGAATACGAATGGCTGGCGGATGGACAGTGTGGTGCCGGGGAGTGAGATCGTGGAAGTGATTCGCAGAGAGTTTGCGCTGGAGCCGTTGGCGCCCAACTATGCGGGGGAGGTGGCGCGGCGGTTTCGGCACGTGGAGGGAGGTGGGGAGATCGGAGTGATCACCTCGGTGACGAAGCCGTTTTGCGGGAGTTGCACGCGTGCGAGGCTTTCGGCGGATGGGCAGTTGTACACGTGTTTGTTTGGGTCGCATGGGCATGATGTACGAGCGCTTTTGAGGGGGGAGCCTGACGATGCGAAGGTGATGCGGGTGCTGGCGAGTTTGTGGTCGGCGAGAGAGGATCGGTACAGTGAGTTGAGGTCATCGATGACGGCGGTGGGTCCTAAGGTGGAGATGTCGAAGATCGGGGGATGAGGCAGGTGCAATGAGCTTGCAGGGTGTTCAAAGCGGTTCAGGATACGGCGCTCCACTGGGGGGCGTTTGATGAAGTCTTTGATCAACCTTTTGCAGCCGCTGAGCTTTGCTTGGCTGCTATTGACTTACTGGGTCGTGCGCCGGGCGTGGAAGCGACAGTGGCGGGTGTTGGCTTTGCCGGGATTGGCATGGTTGATTTTGTCGGTGATGATGTGCACGCCGGTGGCGTCGCTTTTGATGGCGGAGTTGGAAGGGCAGAGTGCGAAGGTGAAGATGGGGGAGGTGGAACAGGCGGATGCGATTGTGTGTTTGGGCGGGGGAGCGGAGCCGTCGTTGACAGAGCCGACTGGGCTGCATTTGAAGCCGGGGGCGGATCGGTTGAGTACGGCGGTGGCGTTGTTGATTCAGAAGAAGGCGCCGGTGTTGGTGCTCGGGGGTGGGGGGCTTAAGAAAGCGGGTGTGATGCACTCGGAGGCGGATCAGATGAAGGTGGGGCTGGGGCAGTTGGGAATCGGGACAGAAGCGATGGTGTCGCTGGGGGTGTGTGCGGACACGCATGATGAAGCGGTCAAGACGGCGGCGCTGGTGAAGGAGCGTGGCTGGGCGAAGGTGTTGCTGGTGACATCGGCCTATCACATGCCGAGGGCCGCAGGGACGTTTGAGAAGGCGGGTGTTTCAGTGGTGGAGGTGCCTTGCAACTATGTGAGCAGCTTGAATCGGGTGGGGGATTTCCAGTGGTTGCACCTGCCGCACGGTGATGCGTTTGGCGTGTTTGGGGCGTGGTTCCATGAGGTGGTTGGAACGTGGGTGTATCGGTGGCGTGGGTGGATGTGAGTGTGAGAGCAGTTTAAGAAAAACTGTAGCCACACCTTTGGGGCGGCGGAGGCGGATCTGGGCCGTCGTCAGCTTGGGACGTATGCACTCATATGCCCCGGCGCTGCCAACGGCCCATCTCCACCTCCGGCGCTCCCAAATCTACGGCCACATCTTTTCTTAAAATGCTCTAGGCGAGGATTTCTTTGGCGACGATGCCGTGGACGTCGGTGAGGCGGAAGTCGCGGCCGGCGTAGCGGTAGGTGAGGCGTTCGTGATCGAGGCCCATGAGGTGCAGGAGGGTGGCGTGCCAGTCGTGGATGTGCATTTTGTTGTGCACGGCCTCGTAGCCGTAGTCGTCGGTTAGGCCGTAGTTCATGCCGCCTTTGACGCCGCCGCCGGCCATCCAGAGGGTGAAGCCTTTGTTGTTGTGGTCGCGTCCGTCGGTGCCCTGGCTGTGTGGGGTGCGGCCGAACTCGCCGCCCCAGACGACGAGGGTGTCTTTGAGGAGGTCACGTTGTTTGAGGTCTTGGAGGAGACCAGCGATGGCTTGGTCGATTTGGCCGCAGTTGTTTTCGAGGGCGGCGGTGAGGTTGGTGTGATGGTCCCAGTTGCCGTGGGTGATTTCGATGAAGCGGACGCCGGCTTCGACGAATTTGCGGGCCATGAGGCATTGCTTGCCGAAGGTGTCGGAGGGGCCTTCGCCGATGCCGTAGAGTTTTTGGGTGGCGGCGCTTTCTTTGCTGAGGTCCATGACGTTGGGGACTTCCGATTGCATGCGGAAGGCGAGTTCGTGGGATTCGATGACGCCGTCGATTTCAGGGCTGACGCCGCCGTCGAGTTGTTTGCGGGATTGGTTGAGTTTTTGGATGAGGTCGAGTTGGGAGCGTTGGGCTTCGGGGTTGAGACGGGTGTTTTTGATGTCGGCCATGCCGGCTTCTTGGCCGCCGAAGCGACGGGCGAATTGCTGGGGTATGGGGAGGCGATTGCCGCCGAGTTTGGTGCCCTGGTAGATGGCGGGGAGGAAGGCGCTGCCGTAGGTGCGGGTGGCGTTGCCGGGGGGATTGATGGTGATGAAGCCGGGGAGGTTTTCGTTTTCGGTGCCGAGGCCGTAGAGGGTCCAGGCGCCGAGTGAGGGGCGGATGAATTGGGTGGTGCCGGTGTGGAGTTGGGTGAAGGCCTGGGGGTGGGCGGGGAGGTCGGTGGCCATGGAGTTGATGATGCAGAGGTCGTCGGCGTGTTTGGCGACGTTGGGGAAAAGGCTGGAGATCCAGAGGCCGCTTTTGCCGTGTTGTTTGAAGTCCCATTTGGGGGCCATCAGGTCGGCACGGCCGTAGCGGCCTGCGGCGGAGGGGGCGGATTTGCCGGCGTCGGCGATGAGTTTGGGTTTGTAGTCGAAGGTGTCGACGTGGGAGGGGGCTCCCTGCATGCAGAGGAAGATGATGTGTTTGGCTTTGGCGGGGAAGTGGGGGGGCTTGGGGGAAAGGGGGCCGGGGGCGATTGCGGATTGCGGATTTGGGATTGCGGATTGGGCTGAGGCGCGCGCGGCGAGGGCGGAGAAGGCGAGGTAGCCGAAGCCGTTGGCGGTGGTTTGGAGGACTTCGCGGCGGGTGAGCGGGGTGGCGTTCATGGCTGGGACAGGATTGACGGGATTTTTGAGGGATTAACAGGAGGTTGGGGATGAAACCTGACGCGGGGCGTTTGGTTGCGCGGGGGGAGGTTGTTCGCCGATTCGCCTGAGAAGTTGCTGCAGGGTGAACCCGAAATCCGAAGTTGAGGGGGCTTGATGGGATTGAGCTTGGAGTGATCCAGCTGTCGAGCCTTTCAGTTACCTCGGCCTCCGGCATTTGAGTTGAGGCCAGATGGATTACTGACTGGCGTATCCAGGCACTATGGGTTGGCGATCACCCAATCGTCGGGTCGCATAGCCCTTGCGCGTTGGATGTGTTCGTTGTCCCAAGACACGAGGTTGCAGCCTGCAATATCGGCAGTCGCGGCATACAAAGCATCGGCTCCGCGAAGAAAACTGGCTGATCCGATGGATGACGCTTTGGCGAGGAGGGCGGCGTTCACGGGATGTTGTTTGGCAGAGGTGGTGTTGAAGATAAGGTTGGCAAGGCGCTGTCCGCGAGCTGCATTGCGGAGTTTGCGAGACAGGGCACAAGTCACTTCAACCAATGCGAACGCAGGCACATGAAGCACTACTCCGGCAGACAGTGCATGGCTGATGAATAACCGGCTTGGCGCACAAAGCGGATCGGTCGAATCCTGCGCGGCCACCCAGACACTGGCATCCACAGCGACGGCGCTCATGCTCTTTCAAGCCGACTGCGTTCCTTGGTCAAATGTGATCGGGCGGTGGGTCCACGTGGGGCAACCTGCATCGCCTGATCGGCCTCAGCAAAACAGGCCGCGAGTTTTTTGGATGCTGCGGCTTTGGTGACTGGTTGAACTGCAGGTTGCAAAGCGAGGCGCAGGCCTTCATCAACGAGGTCCTTCATTTTGCGACCCGTGGAGGCGGCGAACAGTTTGGCTTCACGGTAGAGTTCGTCATTGATCTCCAGTGTGGTTTTCATTTGACCCATATTCCCAGATTCCCGCATAGCTGTCAACCGGTGGGCTTGGTTCGCATCGAGGAGGGCGAAGACGAAGTCGTTTGTTGTTGGATCACAGGACCCGGATTTGGGCGGGGTCGCTCCAGGGGCCGAAGAGGCCTTTGAGGCCGAGGGTGCGGACTCGGACCCAGATGAGGGCGCCGGGTGGGAGTTGGGTCAGTTCGGCTTTGCCACTGCGGAAGTAGCTGGCGGTCTTCCAATTCGCTTCTTCGAGGGGGTTGGCGAGGCAGATTTGGACTTCGTTGACTGAGCGTCGGCGGAAGGGGCGGTAGCGGGCTATGATTGTGCCGCTGAGTGTGCCGTGGCGGAGCACGAGGTTTTCGGGCGCGGGTGGTGGAGCGTGATTGGGCGGACGGCGGGTGGCGTAGGTGGGGAAGCCGCTCTGCGCTATTCTCTCGGCGTCATTGAGGGCCAACGAGTTTACATACTGGCCGAGGGTACGGAGGGTTTTGGCGAGGGCCGTGTGGGCGCGGCGAAGGGCGGAGACGGCGGCGGTGGCACCGCTTTGGCGTTCCTGGAGCTTGATGTTGAAGTCGTTGATCTGCGTCTGAAAGTTTGGGAGGGTGATGGGCGGGTTCGGGAACAGGTCCGGGTGGGCGGCCAAGCCGTTGTGGATGATTTGGGCCTGGGTTTTGAGTTCCGGGGAGGGAAGTTCTTCAAAGTAGATCCGAGCGCGAAGGGACATGACGGTGTCGGTTGGGGTGGAGCCTCAATCCGCGCTGTTGCGGGGCTGAAGCGTTGCGGCATGGGACAATTCCGCTTCGGAGAAGAGCTGGTTCGCGTCTCTGAAGCACGAATCCGAATGGGAAAAGGATGACACGTTTGCGATTTTCGGTCCACCTTTTTTTGGAAACGGATCACGCTATGGGTGAGAGGATGGACCGTTTGCTGAAAACGGTTCATGCTTTTGGAAAAGAGATGATCCGTTTGTGAAAAACGGTCCACGGTTCTGGCAAACGGGTGAACCGTTTGCCGTTTTCGTGTCACGCTTTTGGGGAAAGGATGATCCGTTTTCTAAAAACGGTTCACGGTTTTGGTGATGGAGTGACACGTTTGCCGCTTTCGGTCCACGTTTTTGGGAATGGGGTGAACCGTTTTGCATTTTCGGTCCACGCTTTTTGACCTGGGATGAGGCGTTGCTGGCCTTTGGGGCCTAGTTTTTGCGTGTGCGTGGGACGTTTTTGGCATTCGAGTTCTCCCAGAGCTTGAACTGTGGGCGAATCTGAGCTCTAGAACCCAGAAATCTGTTCACGAATTAGACAAACCACATTTTAGTGTGGACTAAAAAACGTTCGCCCAACTCAACAAGCCACTCGCCATGAACGAGACTGTCTCAACGCCATCATGGACTGAACGGCTCCTCTACTTCGGCGTTATCTGTGCTGCGACTGTCGCCCCTCTTTTCCTTCACTTTCGGGTGAGTTGGTGGCTTGCCCTCATTACTTGGTTCGGATTAGTCACACTCTATGACCGCCTGTTTGTTTCAAGGAGTGCGCTTTGCATGGGGATGGGATTCACATTACCGCTGGTGACCGGCATGCTTCTCATTGGCATGGATGTGGTCGCACTTATTCGATGGCTTTTTTAGCAGCGAGGATTTCAAAGCGCATTTTCCATTTATGGCAGACCCTCACTATACCAGCAATGGAGCACGATGACGGAGGTCTAGCATGGCGTGGATTACAATGCCTCGAGATTCCACCACATAGAACAAGCCGTAACGCCTTTGAGGGCCCATCAACCAGCGGCGCATCTTCGGTGCGCCAAGGACTTTGGCTCCGACTTCGGGATGGTCTGACAGCAGGCTCAAGGCCGAATGAGGTGGGAGCTCTAGCACCTCGGTGATCCGAGTGTCGTTCTCGGCCAACAGGTCAAACCAAAGCTGATGGATTTCTAGAAGGTCGCGCTAGGCTCCAGCGGACCACATGATCTCACTTGGCATCACCTCGGAATATGCGTTCGCGCACTTGATGCCAGGATGAAGCCGCCGATGGATCAGCGGCGTGCTGGGATAGGCGCTGGTCGAGCAATTCCAAAATGGCTGGATCAATGGTGGTCTCGTTTGTGTCGTCAGCCGACAACCAGAGTTCTTCGGCGAGTTGCCGCTTCTGGTCTGAAGGCAGTTTCTGAAGATCAGGTAACTGTTACAGGATCATGAGGGGAGAAGTAGGTGATTTAGGGTTTTGGCAAATAGGGAACTGCTCTGAGCCGGTGGTGGGGCAGCGTATTCAGTTGAGGTAGCGGAATTCGGCGGAGGCTAGGAGGGCTTGGCAGAAGGAGGTGAGGGCGAGTTTTTGGGCTTTGTCTTTTTGCTGTTGGGAGTTTTTGGAGGAGCCGGTTTCGACTTTGGTGGGGAAGGTCATCCAAAAGGTGCGGATGGCGGTGAGTTCTTCGGGGGTGGGGGCGCGGGAGAAGGCGAGGTGGTAGGCGTGGGTGAGGCGGTCGAGGGGGTTGCCGTCGAATTCGTTCAAGCGGGTGGCGAAGGCGTCGGCGAGGGCTATGGCCTGGGGGTTGTTCATGAGGAAGAGACTTTGGGAGGGGACGTTGGTGTTGTCGCGCGAGCCGTTGACGAGGGAGGCGTCGGGGAAGTCGAAGACGGAGAGGAACTCGGGGATTTGATCGCGGATGATGGGTAGGTAGATGGAGCGGTGGGGGGAGGGCTGGCTGTTGACCTGGGTGAGGAGCTGGATGAGGCCCTGGCGGCCTTCGCTGACGCGGGCGACGGGGGAGCCGTCGATGGGGTAGAGGTCGAGGGTGCCGGACACGGCGAGCATGGCGTCGCGGACGGCTTCTGCGTCGAGGCGGCGTTGGTCCATGCGCCAGCGGTGTTTGTTGTCGGGGTCCGTGGCGTGGTTGGCGGCGTCGTAGGTGGAGCTCATTTGGTAGGTGCGGCTGAGCATGATTTGTTTGATGAGTTTTTTGACGGACCAGCCGTTTTCCATGAAGGCGAGGGCGAGGTGGTCGAGGAGTTCGGGGTGGGTGGGTTTCATGCCCATGAGGCCGAAGTTGTCGGGGGTGGGGACGATGGCCTGGCCCATGAGGTGGAGCCAGATGCGGTTGGCCATGACGCGGGCGGTGAGGGGATTGTCCTTGGAGGCGATGAAGTAGGCGAGGTCGAGGCGGCCGGAGCCCTGGGCAATGTTGCGGGGTTCGTCGGGGGCGCAGAGGACTTCGACGAGGCCGCGGGGGATGATGTCGGATTGTTGATTGATGTCGCCACGGACGAGGAGGGGGCTATCAATGGGGGCGGAGCGGTCGAGGACGCCCATGGTGAGGGTGCGGGGGGTGCCGTCGGGGTTGAAGAGGTCGAGGTCGGCCTGGGCGGTGGCGGTGCGGTCGCGGGCCTGGCGGATGCGGAGGAAGGTAGTGACATTGCCGTTGTCGCGTCCCTGCTGGCGCATGGCCATGGCTTCGCGGGTGGCTTCTTCAGAGGCTTTGGTGAGGGAGGCGACTTCCTGTTTGAGGCGGGTGACTTCGGCGGGGGCGAGTTTGGCGATGGCGGCGGGCTGACCGGAGGCGGGGTCGAGTTCGATGAGGGTGGAGGGGAAGTTGTTTTGCTGCTGGCTGGGGGTGCCGTAGAGGGTTTCGCTGCTTTGGAAGATGCCGGCGAGGGCGTAGTAGTCGCGCTGGGTGACTGGGTCGAATTTGTGGTCGTGGCAGCGGGCGCAGGCGAGGGTGAGGCCGAGCATGGACTGGGAGACGACGTCGATTTGCTCGTCGACGAGGTCGGCCTGGAACTGGCGGCGGTCGCGGTTGTTGAGGCCTTTGGGGCCGAGGGCGAGGAAGCTGGTGGCGATGATTTTTTCAGCCTGATCTTTTTTGCCGTCGGAGAGGAGGAGATCGCCGGCGAGCTGCTCTTTGAGGAACTGGTCGTAGGGTTTGTCTTTGTTGAAGGACTCGATGACGTAGTCGCGGTAGCGCCAGGCGTGGGGGTAGGGGACGTTCGATTCTTTGCCGTTGGATTCGGCGTAGCGGGCGACGTCGAGCCAGTGGCGGGCCCAGCGTTCGCCAAAGCGGGCGGAGTCGAGGAACTGGTCGATGACGGATGCGACGGCGTCGGGGGATTTGTCTTCGGTGAAGGCTTTGACTTGATCCGGGGTGGGCGGGAGGCCGGTGAGGTCGAAGGCGATGCGGCGGATGAGGGTGGGGCGGTCGGCATCGCGGACTGGGTGGAGGCCGGCGGTCTCCATGCTGGCGAGGATGAAGTGGTCGATGGGGGTTTTGGCCCAGTCGGGCGTTTTGACGGCGGGAGGAGGGGTGGCGACGGGTTTTTGGAAGGACCAGTGTTTGCGGCCTTCGGTCATGTCGATCTGGCGGCGGCCGCCTTCGGGGTTGGCGATTTTGGATTCGCGAGGGTCGGGGGCGCCCATTTCGATCCAGCGTTTGAAGTTGGCGATGACGTCATCGGGGAGTTTTTGTTTGGGCGGCATTTCCATGTCCGGGTCTTCCCAGGTCATGGCGGTGTAGAGGGTGCTGGCGGCGGGGTCGCCGGGGGTGACTGCGGGATGGCCGGACTCGCCGCCGAGGAGGGTGTTTTGTTTGTTGTCGAGGAGCAGGCCGCCGCGGACTTTGGTGGCGTCGGCGGCGTGGCATTTGTAGCAATGCTCGACGAGGACGGGGCGGATGTTTTTTTCGAAGAAGGCGAGTTGGTCGGGGGAGATGGCCGCGTGCGGAGCGGGGCTTTCGGTTTGGGCGAAAGCGGAGGCGGAGAGGAGGGCGATGACGGGGAGGGAGAGGGCCTTCATGGGATTCCGAGGGGTGATGGGAAATGAAACCCGGGTGTGGGCGGATAGTTGCGAAAGAGGAGACGAGGGGGGTGGTTTTAGCGAGGTTTGGTCTGTTTTGTGCGGCTTCGGCAGGGAGGTCCTGCAGTGGGAACATTCTTGATGGTCAAACCCTGAAATTGTGTTAGGGCAGGGTGTCGACTGAATGGACAACAAAAAAACACTATGAGTCAAAACACCAAATTCCGGGCCGGAGTTCTTTTCGGCGATGAAGTCAAAGAGGTCCTCGACTATGCGAAGGCGAACGAGTTTGCCCTGCCAGCGGTCAATTGCA
>JAIYDW010000168.1 GCA_027487315.1 Verrucomicrobiaceae bacterium
AAAGCTGGCGGAAGGGGCGGGATTCGAACCCGCGGTGAGTATTACCCCACGTTCGATTTCGAGTCGAGTGCCTTAAACCGAGCTCAGCCACCCTTCCGTCTTCGCTTTTGCGTTGAGCCGCTGAGGATAGCCGTTGCTGGAACCATTGCAAGCGGCAGGAATGCCCGCTTTTCAAAGTTCCCCTCGGCCCCGCTCCGCCCCAAAAACGTGTCCGACGGCCTATCTCACCCGGCATCACGAATTGAATCGGTCCATCACCGAAAAAAAGTACGGCTCAGGTTCCATTTCGAAACCCCCACGTTGCCGATCATCTTTACAGAGAAATCCGCAAAGGCTTGATTCATAAAGGACTGCGCACGTCTTGAGAATGATCTCGTTTTTGGCATGCCAAAGTGAGGTTTTAACGCAGAAAAAAAAAGATCGACGTGGAACGCCCCTAGCTACAACGAAAGCCTCGACAAACCCCTACCCATTGTGAAAAAGTATTTGGAGAAACACAACATCTTGTGCATGATCTAAACCGGGACATGGATATCTAGTATTTATCATGTTCGTGGCCGCTCCCAGTTCTTCCTCGAAATCCGCTTAAAACCCCTCAATTCTGTTACAAAATCGTCATGGACAAAACCTACACCATCGGAACCCGCCAATTCGTTCTCGACCAAGACAAAGCCGAAGCCGCTTTTGCCGCCAAACGCATCATCAATGGTCGCCAGACCATGACCTTCAATCTCCTCCCACTGAAGTATCAATGGGCCTACGATATCTACCGCATCATGAAGGCCAATCACTGGGAACCCGAGGACATTCAGATGCAAAAAGACGTCGAACAGTGGCGCTCCAATGACATTTCCCAGAACGAACGTTGGATCATCATGATGGCCATCGGCTATTTCTCCGCCGCCGAAGGCATCGTCGGAGACAACATCCAGCACGTCGTCCGGGAACTCGTCACCGCCCCCGAATTGAAGCTCGTCCTAGGCCGCCACGCCCACGAAGAGAACATTCACGCCGACAGCCTCCTCTACATGATCTCCAGCCTCGGCATCAACCCGCACGAGTGCGAGGCCATGTTCGAGCAGATCCCGACCATCGTCCGCAAGAACGAATTCGTCACCCGCCATTCCAGCTCCCTCCGCCGTGCCCTCGACCTCACCCAGGTCGAAAACAAAAAGATCCTCGCCAAAAACATCTTCGTTTTCGGCCAGTGCATGGAGGGCACCCAGTTCTACGGCCTCTTCGGCATGGTCCTCAGCCTCTACCGCCAAAACAAGTTCCCCGGCATCGGCCAAATGTTCCGCTACACCCTTCGGGACGAGTCCAACCACATCGAAGTCTTCCGCAACCTGTTCATGGATCTCGTCGAAGAGAACCAGGAAATCTGGACCCCCGAGTTCCGTGAAGAACTCGTCGACACCATGCGCGAAGCCGTCTCCCTCGAAAAAGAATTCATCCGCGACTGCCTTCCCGTCAATGCCGTCGGCCTCAGCCCCGAAGAGTTTGAGACCTACATCGACTTCATCGCAGACCGCCGCCTCGCCGGTTGCGGTCTGCCCCCCATCAACCCAGGCATTTCCAATCCGCTCCCCTGGCTCGCCGAGATGATGGACATCCGCAAAGAGCAGAACTTCTTCGAAGGCAAAGTCACCGATTACCAAAAAGCATCCTCCCTCATCTCCGGTTCCGACGACGATTTGTGATTCCCGCAGCGCCATTGCCCCTAGTCCGTGTTCACTCCCACGGGCTCGGTCGGGCAAAAACGTTGCCGTCTCAAAAATTGCTTCCCATCTGCTAATCTTTCCCGTCAAATTCACTCCCACACACAACCTCAGCTCCCCTCCCGTCATGCTCAATCACCTGCTCCAAGAGGACGCGCATCTCAAGCGCATCGCCAACACTCCCAAAGATCAAAAACCCCAGTTCGAATGGAGTTCCCTCGCGTCCGGCGTCGTCGGCACCGGTGGCAAATCCATCAAAGTCCTGGTCGGAGCAGATGAACGCGACTTCGACGTCGGTGAAATCGCGGACACCGTTGGCGGCGCCATCACGGATCTCCTCCTCGCCCGTCAGAAAGAGCAGGACATCTACAACGACCACAACCGCCGCCTGGTGAAAAGCATCTCCCAGGCTGTCGTCGAGGAGTTGCAGTCCAAAGCAGGGGAGCGGGAGGCGTCGGGAGCGCCTTCCATCAACGCACGGGAAATCCACGACGTCATCGAGCGCGCCCTCGTCCGCCAAAACGCCCACGACGTCGCTCGTACCCTCGCTGAAAAACGCAAACGCAGTGGCGACGAACTCCTCTCTGGCGTCCGCACCACCACCGCCCCCCAGCCCATCTTCGTCAACGCCAAAGTCATCCGCCGCAGCGGCCAGCTCGTGCCTTGGAACCACGACAAAATTGAGATCGCTGTCCGCAAAGCCTTCCTCTCCATGGAGCTCGACTCCTCCCCGGCCGTCGCCGTCGCCGAAGCCGTCAGCCGCGCCATCTCCGAAGAAAACAAGCAGTTCATCCACATCGAGGACGTACAAAACCTCGTCGAAGAGGAACTCATGAAACAGGGCCACTTCAAAGTCGCCCGCTCCTACATTCAGTATCGCGCCATGCGCAACACCCTGCGTGACGCCGACGACATCCAGGAATCCATCGCCGTCTCCGAAGAGTCCGAGCAGCAGCAATCCCTCATCCTCGTCCGCACCAACGACGGCAACTCCTTCCTCTGGGACGGCCAGGACCTCAAAAAACGCATCGATTTCGCCGCCCTCGGCCTCGACCTCTGCTTCAACCGCGCCGAAATCGAAATGGAGCTCCGCCGCTCCATCTTCTCCGAAATCACCGAGGACGCCCTCAAGACCACCATCATCCTCAATGCCCGCACCATGATGCAGCATGACGCGGACTTCGCCAAGTTCGCCGCCCGCATCCTGCTCACCTACATTTACGAGGAAGTCCTCGGCTGGGACATCGCCCGTGACGGCATCGAAGCCCTCCCCGCCTTCCACCGCCGCGCCTTCCGCCGCAACCTCGCCCGCGGCGTCGAAATCGAGCGCATCCACCCCCGCCTGCTGCAGTTCAACCTCGACCGCCTCGCCGACGCCCTCGACCCCGCCGCTGACATGGACTTCGACTTCCTCGGCATCCAGACCCTCTACGACCGCTACCTCATCATCGACAAAAAAGCCCAGCCCTCAAAGCGCCTCGAAGCCCCCCAGCTCTTCTGGATGCGCGTCGCCATGGGCCTCTGCGTCGACGAGAAAGGCGATGCCGAAGAGCGCATCATCTCCCTCTACCGCCTCTACAAATCCCGCCGCTTCTGCTCCAGCACCCCCACGCTGTTCAACTCCGGCACCATGCACTCCCAGCTCTCCTCCTGTTACCTCTACAAGGTGGATGACAGCATCGAGTCCATCATGATTCGCGGCATCGCCGAAAACGCCTTCCTCTCCAAATGGGCCGGCGGCCTCGGCGGCTCCTGGACCTCCGTGCGCGGCACCGGCGGCTACATCAAAGGCACCAATGGCGAGTCCCAGGGCGTCATCCCCTTCCTCAAACTGCACAATGACCAGCTCGTCGCCGTCAACCAGGGCGGCAAACGCCGCGGCTCCGGCTGCGCCTACCTCGAAGTCTGGCACAACGACATCGAAGACTTCCTGCAGCTTCGCGTCAACACCGGTGACGACCGCCGCCGCGCCCACGACCTCAACACCGCGAACTGGATCCCCGACCTCTTCATGAAACGCATGGAAGCCCGGGAAAACTGGACCCTCTTCCGTGCCAACGAAGTCCCCGATCTCCACGACCTCTTCGGCTCCGCTTTCGAAAAACGCTACGCCGAGTATGAAGCCAAAGCCGAAGCCGGCGAAATCTTCGGCCGCCAGATCCCCGCCATCGACCTCTGGAAGAGCATGCTCAAATCCATCTTCGAGACCGGCCACCCCTGGATCACCTTCAAAGACCCCTGCAACGTCCGCAGCCCGCAGGACCACGTCGGCGTCATCCACAGCTCGAATCTCTGCACTGAGATCACGTTGAACACCTCCGCAGACGAAACCGCCGTCTGCAACCTCGGCTCCATCCTCATCGACAACCACCTCGACGACGCCGGCGGCATCGACCATGCCAAACTGCGCGACACCATCCGCACCGCCGTGCGCATGCTCGACAACGTCATCGACATCAACTTCTACCCCACCGAAGCCGCCAAGACCGCGAACTCCCGCCACCGCCCCATCGGCCTCGGCGTCATGGGCCTGCAATACGCCCTCTACAAGAAAGGCATCCCCTTCGCCTCCAAGGAAGGCGTCGAATTCAACGACGAATTCATGGAGGCCACCGCCTACTACGCCTATGAGGCCAGCAGCGACCTCGCCAAGGAAAAAGGCACCTACTCCACCTACAAAGGCAGCAAATGGGACCGCGGCCTCCTCCCCCAGGACACCGTTGACCTCCTCGAAAAAGAGCGCGGCCTCCCCATCGAAGTCCCACGCGGCGGCAAAATGGACTGGTCCGGCCTCCGCGCCAAGATCGCCAAACAGGGCATGCGCAACAGCAACGTCCTCGCCATCGCCCCCACCGCCACCATCTCGAATATCATGGGCAGCAGCCCCTGCATCGAGCCCCTCTTCACCAACATGTACACCAAGAGCAACCTCTCCGGTGACTTCATGGTGCTGAACCCCTACCTCGTCCGCGACCTCAAAAAACGCGGCCTCTGGACCCCCGAAGTCCGCGCCCGCCTCAAGTACACCGACGGCGAGCTCGCCTCCATCGAGGAAATCCCCGTCGACCTCCAGCGCAAATACGCCACCGCCTTCTCTGTCGACTGGTCCTGGGTCATCGACGCCGCCGCCCGCCGCCAGAAGTGGATCGATCAGAGCCAGAGCGTGAACCTCTTCTTTGGCGATACCGACATGCGCCCCCTCTCCCACATGTACCGCGCCGCCTGGCGCAAGGGCCTCAAAACGACCTACTACCTCCGCACCAAGAGCGCCTCCAACATCGAAAAAGCCACCAGCGAAGTCGAGAAAGAGAAGCGCGGCATCGTCGGCACCCACGCCGCCTCCGTCGCCGCCGCCGCCAAATTCACCGCCGAAGAAAAACTCGCCTGCTCCATCGAGGC
>JAIYDW010000150.1 GCA_027487315.1 Verrucomicrobiaceae bacterium
GCGAGCTAAAGCTCACGACTACTTTGGGGGCCGGGGCTGCGAGCTAAAGCTCACGACTACTTTGGGGGGCGGGGCTGCGAGCTAAAGCTCACGACTACTTTGGGGGCCGGGGCTGCGAGCTAAAGCTCACGACTACTTTGGGGGGCGGGGCTGCGGGGTGGAGCTTACGGCGGCTTTGGGGGGGGGGCTGCGGTGTGGAATGGTTGTGGCGACTGCGGTGGCTTGTAGTTTTAAGAAGGTCTGCGGTCGAAATTTGGCGGGAATGCAAGGGGAGGGTTGCGGAGGTGGGGGGATTGATTTAGAACCGGGGGTTCGAGAGTGTTTCATTCCGGTTTTTTCCTATCCTAATGGTTTCTATTTCAATCCGTCAATTAACCAAGCGTTTTGGGCGCAGCACGGTTCTGCATGGGGTGAGTGTGGACATTGAGGAGGGGGAGTTGTTTTTTTTGCTGGGGCCGAGCGGGTGCGGGAAGACGACTTTGTTGCGGCACATCGCGGGGTTTTATGAGCCGGATGAGGGGCAGATTTTCTTTGATGACAAGGATGTGACGAAGCTGCCGGTGCATCAGCGGGGGACGGGGATGATGTTTCAAAGCTATGCGCTGTGGCCACACATGACGGTGGCGCAGAATGTGGCGTTCGGGCTGGAGGAGCGGAAGCGGCCGGTGGCGGAGATTCATCAGCGGGTGGAGGAGGCGCTGGAGCAGGTGAAGCTGGGCGGGCTGGGGGGGCGAAAGATTCAGCAGCTTTCAGGGGGGCAGCAGCAGCGGGTGGCGCTGGCGCGGGCGTTGGTGATTCATCCGAATTGTTTGCTGCTGGATGAGCCGCTTTCGAATCTGGATGCGAAGTTGCGGATCGAGATGCGGGCGGAGATTCGGCGGATTTGCAAGGCGTATGGGTTGACGGGGATTTATGTGACGCATGACCGGGATGAGGCGCTGTCGATGGCGGACCGGTTGGCGATCATGGACAAGGGGCACATTGTGCAGGTGGGGACACCGGAGGAGGTGTATCGGAATCCGGCGACGCCGATGGTGGCGGAGTTCATTGGGGAGACGAATTTCATTGAGGGGACGGTGGTGCAGGAGAGCAGTCGGCCGGGGCTTTTTAATGTGGAGACGCCGATGGGGGTGTTGCGGGGGAGACCGAGTGGCAAGGACTGGGTGCCTTCGGCGCGGCAGCCGGTGCTGGTTTCGATCCGGCCGGAGGCGTTGAGTTTTCAGCGGTTGTTCGACACGCCGAACCGGTTGCCGGGGAAGATCACGGGGACGACTTATTTGGGGGCGATGGTACAGTATGAGATTGGGTTGGCGGGGGAGCAGGTGGTGCGGGTGTTGGAGATGAATCCGGAGCGGGTGCGGCATGTGGGTGAGGCGGGAACGGAGCTGATGGTGGCGATGAAGGATGTGGTGATTTTGCGGAAGTAGCCTGAATTATGACTGCCGAGGAAACGCCTGAAACCACGCTGACGCCCGGGGCGGCTGTGCCGAGGTGGCGGGAGTGGCTGGAGCGGCACAAGAAGGAGGCGCTGGTGGTGGGGGCGATGTTGATGACCTTGGCGGGTCCGTTTTTGCTGAGGCCTGCGGGGTCCACGGGGCCGGCGCGGTATGATCGGCGGCTGGTGGTGATGACGCCGCATCATGAGTTGATCCGGCGTGAGTTTGGGGCGGCGTTCAGCCGGTATTGGAAGGAGAAGACGGGGGAGGTGGTGTTTGTGGACTGGCGGGTGCCGGGGGGCACGTCAGACATCGCGCTGCTGCTGAAGTCGGAGTACATTGGGGCGTTTCAGGTGTATTGGGAGAAGACGCTGGGGCTGGAGTGGACGGCGAAGGTGGCGGGGGCGTGTCTGGATGGGAAGACGGTGTTTTCGGAGGGGACGGTGGAGGCGAAGGCGCGGAAGGCGTTTTTGGAGTCGGAGGTGGGGATCGGGGTAGATTTGTTTTTTGGCGGGGGGCCGTATGATTTTCAGCAGCAGGCGCGGGCGGGGGTGCTGGTGGCGGCGAATGGGAAGGGGCAAGGGGGATTGCCGGCGGTGCGGAAGGCGCATCCGGAGTGGTTCTCGGAGGCGGGGATTCCGGAGACACTCAGTGGGGAGACTTTTCGGGACAAGGATGAGCGCTGGGTGGGGACGTGTTTGTCGAGTTTCGGGATTGTGTTCAATCGGGATGTGCTGAGGCGGTTGGGGATCGAGAAGGATCCAGAGGCGTGGTCGGACTTGGCGGATCCGCGATTGATGGGGCAGGTGGCGCTGTCGGATCCTTCGAAGAGCGGGTCGGTGACGAAGGCGTTTGAGATGGTGATTCAGCAGCAGATGCGGGTGGCGTTTGATGATTTGACGGCGAAGCAGGGGGCGGGTCGGTTTGCGAAGTCGCCCCAGGAGATTGAGAAGGAGGCGGTTCGCATTGGGTGGATGGAGGGGATGCGGTTGATTCAGCGGATCGCGGCGAATGCGCGGTATTTCACGGATTCGTCGCCGAAGATTCCGCTGGAGGTGTCGAGGGGGGATGCGGCGGCGGGGATGTGCATTGATTATTATGGGCGGTCGGCGGAGGAGCAGACGCGGGGGAAAGATGGGAAGTCGCGGGTGGGGTTTGTTTCGCCGGTGGGAGGGACGGCGGTGTCGGTGGATCCGGTGGGGATGTTGCGAGGGGCGCCGGATGGGGAGTTGGCGACGGCGTTCATGGAGTTTGTGTTATCGGATGCGGGGCAGGGGTTGTGGGGGCTGAAGGCGGGGGTGGCCGGGGGGCCAAAGACAGTAGCGCTAAGGCGTTTGCCGGTGAGGCGGGACTGGTATGGGGAGTCGAGGCTGGGGATGATGAGTGATCCGGAGGAGCGTGCGTTTGAGAAGGCGAAGTTGTTTCATTATGAGGCGAACTGGACGGGGCCGGTGTTCAATGCGGTGCGGTTCCTGATTCGGGTGATGTGTGTGGACACGCATGTGGAGTTGCGAGCGGCTTGGGAGGACCTGGAGCGTGCGGGTTTTCCGAAGGAGGCCACGAAGACGTTTCACGAGATTGGGTTGATCCATTTCGACAATGCGGCGGGCGGGGTGACGGAGACTTTGGCGTCGCGTGACAAGGCGCAGGAGACGCGGTTGGCGCGGCAGTTGGGGGATGCGTTTCGGAAACAGTACGGGCTGGCGGGGAGCTTGGCGCGGCGCGGACAATGAACTTCAAGATGCGGATTTTTTCATGAGCCGGAAACTGAGTTACATAGTCTTTGCGACGATGGTGGCGTTTTTTGGCTGCTTCTTTTTGGCGCCGATTTGGACGACGGTAGTGTCGGCGTTTCGGACGGCGGATGGCGGGTTCACGGGGGAGTTTGTGTGGGAGGTGTTTCGCAATCCGCTTTATCGCGAGGGGTTGACGAATGCGTTTTGGATTGCGCTGTGGACGACGCTGGGGTGTTTGGTGGTTTCATTGCCGTTGGCGGTGCTGCATGTGCGGTATTTGTTTCCGGGTCGGGTGCTGCTGAATTCACTGGTGCTGACGCCGATGGTGTTGCCGCCGTTTGTGGGGGCGATCGGGGTGAAGGCGATGCTGGGGCAGGCGGGGGCGCTGAATAGTTTTTTGGCGGCGGTGGGTTTGATGGATCCGGGGCATCCGATCGATTGGTTGGGGGAGGGGCAGATGTTTGGGATTGTGATCATGGAGGTGCTGCATTTGTACCCGATCATTTATCTGAATGCGGCGGCGGCGCTGGCGAATCTGGATCCGGCGATGGAGGAGGCGGCGGCGAATCTGGGGTGCACGCCTGCGCGGAGGTTTTGGCGGGTGACGCTGCCGTTGATCATGCCGGGGGTGTTTGCGGGGGGGACGATTGTGTTTATCTGGGCGTTCACGGAGTTGGGGGTGCCGCTGGTGTTTGACTATGACCGGGTGACGTCGGTGCAGATTTTCAGGTCGCTCAATGATTTGAGCGGGAATCCTTTTCCGTATGCGCTGGTGTTTGTGATGCTGGTGTTCAGCGGGGGATTTTACATGCTGGGGAAGGTGCTTTTTGGGCGGAGTGATGCGGTGGGTGGCGGGAAGGCGACGACATCGCGGGAGATGATCGAGGTGAAGCCGATGTGGGGGTGGGCGATGACGGCGTTGTTTGCGGGGGTGACGTTCTTGGCAGTGGTGCCGCATTTGGGGGTGGTGCTTTTGTCGGTAGCGTCGGATTGGTATCAGACGGTGCTGCCGACGGGGATCACTTTGGACCATTTCCGGGATGCGCTGGGGCATGATTTGACGCTGAGTTCGATCAGCAACAGTCTGAAGTATTCGTCGCTGGCGGTGCTGGTGGATTTGGTGCTCGGAGTGGGGGTGGCGTATGTGGTGGTGCGGACGAAGATCCCTGGGAGGCAGATGCTGGACACGATGGCGATGCTGCCGCTGGCGGTGCCGGGGCTGGTGATGGCGTTCGGGTATTTGGCGATGTCGAGGGAGGGGCAGCCGTTGAGCTTTTTGATGCTGGGTGAGAATCCGATTTTGCTGCTGGTGATTGCGTATTCGGTGCGGAGGTTGCCATATGTGGTGAGGTCGGCTTCGGCAGGCTTTCAGCAGGTGAGTCCGTCGCTGGAGGAGGCGGCGCAGAACATGGGGGCGACACCGGAGCGGGCGCTGTGGCGGATCACGCTGCCGCTGGTGGCCCCGAATTTGGTGGCGGGTGGGCTGCTGGCGTTTGCGTTTGCGATGCTGGAGGTGAGTGACTCGATGATTTTGGCACAGCAGGCGGCGCATTTCCCGATTACGAAGGCGATTTATTCGTTGATCGGGGCGCTGGGGAGCGGGCCGAATCTGGCGGCGGCGCTGGGGGTGTGGGCGATGGTGTTTTTGACGGTGACGATTGTGGGGGCGGCGGTTTTGCTGGGGAAGAAGATGGGGGCTTTGTTTCGGGGGTGAAACTTTTGTTGAGGTGAGGTGTTGAAGACTGTGCTGCCGGTTTTTCCGGTGGTTGCGCGGGAGGGGATTTGAACCCACCTTTCCTGCATCTCATTGAATTTTATGAAGGCTTTTTGGCGAATTTGTTTTTTGATGCCGCTGGCGGTGGGTGGTGTTGTGCTGGGGCAATCTGGAGAGCAACCGCCGAGAGAACGGCCACCTGGTGAAGGCGGGATGAAGCCGCCGCCGATGATGAGGCCGCCGAATGAGGGGGGGCCGCCGATGGGGCGTGGGGACAGGCGTCCGGGGGACGAGCGCGGAGACAAGAGGGGTGGGGGGGATCGCTACAGTCCGGGAGGGAGACCGCCGATGTTTGGGGAAGGGTTTGAGAGATTGACGGAGGAGCAGAAGGTGCGGGTGCGCGAGGCGCTGGGGAAGGCGTGGGGACGGCCGGAGGTGTCGGAGGCGCGGGATCGGATGATGAAGGCGAACGAGGAGATGCGGGACGCGATTCACGCAGCGCTGAAGGAGATAGATCCGGAGATTGCGACCTTATTGGCGAGCATGAGGGGGCCTGAGCCGTGGGGGGGAGGTCGTGGGGAGATGCCGAAGATGCCGCCAGCGGAGTCAGCGGAATTCCCTGGGGCGGTGGTGAAGCGATTGGAGATGGAATTGCTTGTGTTTTCACCGCCGGAGCGGCGGGAGGAGGCGCGGAAGTTGCATGGTCGTTTGTTGGAGATGCCTGAGATTCGGGTGGCGGTCGAGAAACTGAATGAGGCTTCGGTGGGGGATCGGATGGCGGCGATGGAGATTTTGCGCCGGGTGTATCGGGAAGGTGTGGGGCGTGAGATTGGGAAGGGACGGGAGAAGCGGGAGGGTGAAAAGCGAGAGGGCGGGGGGACGGAGTTTCGGAGGCCGCCGGAGGAGGGGAAGTGAGGGATGACTAGGCGCGGGGGTGGGAGGCGTCGTAGACTTCTTTCATTCGCTGGGTGGAGACGTGGGTGTAGATTTGGGTGGTGCTGAGGCTGGCGTGGCCGAGGAGGGACTGGACGCTGCGGAGGTCGGCGCCGTTATTGAGGAGGTGGGTGGCGAAGCTGTGGCGGAATTTGTGCGGGGTGACGTGGATGGGGAGGCCGGAGTGTTTCCAGTATTTGTCGACGATGTCGGCGAGTGCCTGGGTGGTGATGCGGCGGCGGAGTTTGCTGAGGAAGAGGGGGCCTTCGTGGACGGTGGCTTTGAGGCGGTAGCGTTGGACGGCTTCGAGGGCGTGGCTGCCGACAGGGCAGAGGCGTTCTTTGCGGCCTTTGCCGATGACGCGGATGGTTTCGGAGTAGGTGTCGAGGTCATGAACGTCGAGGCTGGCGAGTTCGCTGAGGCGCATGCCGGTGGAGTAGAACATTTCAAGGACGGCGGCATCGCGTTCGGGAGCCCAAAGGGGAGCTTGTTTGTCCTTGGGCAGGGTCAAGGGCAGGGTGAGCATGGACTCGATCTGAGTGACAGTGAGGACAACAGGGAGTTTTTTTTCTTGTTTCGGGATTTGGACATCGAGGAGGGGGTTGTGATTCCAGGCGCGGCGATGGTTCAGCCATTTGTAGAAGCTGCGGAGGGCGGAGAAGTGGAGGCGGATGGTGGCGCGGCCTTTCTCCTGCTTCATGAAATGGAAGAGGTGGCGGCGGAAGTCGTCGGCTGAGAGGGTCTGCCAAGGGCAGGGGGAGATGCCGCCGGTGTGCTGGCGGGCGAAGGTGAGGAGGGCGTGGCGGTAGTTTTCGACAGTGCGAGGGGAGGAGCGGCGTTCGACTTCGAGATAGGAGAGGAAGTCGAGGATGAGAGGATCTGGGGGTGGGGGCTCGACCTTGGGCGTGTCGGTGGGAACACGCTTGGGAGAGGCTTTCCGGGGTGGCATGGGGGAAGATGGCAGAGGGCGACAGAAGAGCAATGGGGGAAGACGGATCGTCAGGGCGTGGATTTGCGTGGACAGAGAGGGGTGGGGAATGATATCAGGAGGTCTATGAAGAAGCGTTTTTCGATTGTTAGCTGGGAGATGCTGGTTTTGGTGGGATGGATGATGACTTCGATTTCCAGTTCAGGGGCGGACGGTGCTTACCGGCATGTGGTGTTTTTCAAGTTCAAGGATGACGCGTCGAAGGAGGCGGTGAAGGGGATTGAGGAAGCGTTCATCGAGCTGAGCAAGAAGGTGGACACGGTGACGGGTTTTGAGTGGGGGACGAATGTGAGTCCTGAGGGTTTGAACGATGGGTTCACGCACTGTTTTTTGGTGACCTTCAAGGACAAGGCCGGGCTGGAGGTTTATTTGCCGCATCCGGAGCATGAGAAGTTTGTAAGCCAGTTGAAGCCGCTTTTGGATAAGGCGTGTGTGTTGGATTATGTGGCGCAATGAGTGGGTTTTAGAGGGAGATTAATTCAATGCCGGAAACCACTTGGGCCTGGGCACACGCAGAGCGGTGGCCATGGGCGGTGGGGGTGTTGCTGCTGGGGATGGGGCTGGTGTGGCGCGCTTATGGCGCGGGGATGTGGGGGAGGATGAGGTGGGCGGCTCTTTGCAAGGTGGCGCTGTGGATTTTGCTGGCGGTGATGATTTGTGATCCGCTGCGGGTGGAGGAGGCGGCTAGGAAGAGGGCGAATGAGGTGGTGATCGCGGTGGATGGGTCGATGCGGATGAGGGTGCCTTCGGTGGAGAAGGGGATGGCGGTGTCGGAGGAGGTGAAGAAGGCGTTGGCGTTTTCTCAGCCTTGGATGGCGAAACTGGAGGAGGATTTCAAGGTGCGACTGGTGGAGGCGGGGGATCGGCTGCGGGGTTTGGCTGCGGTGGAGGAGGCGGCTTTTGGAGGGACGGGTGGGGAGTTGCTGCGCGCGGTGCGGGCGTTGAGGGGTGGTGGTGCGGGAAGGGCGCTGGGGGCGGTGATTTTGGTGACGGATGGAGGGGCAAGGGATGCGGCGTTGGTGGATGAGTTGGTGAAGGAAAAAGGGGCGGCGGTGTTTCCGGTGATGGCTCGTGCGGAGGCGTTGACGGCAGATTTGGCGCTGGAGGAGGTTAGGGTAGCGCAGACGCCGTTTGAGGATGCGCCGGTGATGCTGACGGTGGCGGTGAAGGCGCTGGGATGGAAGGGCAAGGGGTGGACGGTGGCGGTGCTGGATGAGGCTGGGAAGGTGCTGGCTAGTGGAGGTGGGAAAGTATCGAGTGAGGTGGAGGTGGGGTCGGCGAGGTTGAAGCTGACGGGGGTGAAGGCGGGGATTTCGTTTTTGCGGGTGCGGTTGGGTGATGGGGCGAAGAAGCCGGAAGAACTGATGGGCGATGCGTGGTCGAAAGGTGGTGGTGAGGCGACGTTTCTGAACAATGAGCGGCGGGTGATGGTGGATCGCGGGGAGGGGCCTTATCGGGTGTTGTATGTGTCGGGGAGACCGAACTGGGAGTATAAGTTTTTGCGGCGGGCGCTGGCGGCGGATGAGGAGATTCAGATGCCGGCGTTGATTCGGATCGCGAAACGGGAGCCGAAGTTTGAGTGGCGCGGGCGTGCGGGGGAGACGAGCAACCCATTGTTTCGAGGGTTTGGTGCGCAGGGTGAGGAGGAGGTGCAGCGGTATGACAAGCCGGTGATGATTCGGTTGGAGGCCAGGGATGCGGAGGAATTGCGGGATGGGTTTCCGAAGTCGGCGGCGGAGTTGTTTGGGGAGTATCGGGCGGTGGTGTTAGATGATGTGGAGGCCGATTTTTTTTCGGCGGAACAGCAGCGTTTGTTAGAACGGTTTGTGACAGAGCGGGGTGGTTCGGTGATGATGTTAGGTGGGCAGGAATGTTTTCGTGAAGGAGGGTATGAGCACACGCCGCTGGGGCGGATGCTGCCGGTGTATCTCGATAAGGTATCGGATGAGGTTGGGCTGGAGGATGGGAGGCTGAATTTGACGAGGGAGGGCTGGTTGGAGCCTTGGTTGAGGTTGCGGGCAGGTGATGTAGATGAGGAGCAGCGGTTGTCGCAGATGCCGGGATTTTTTGCGATGAATCGGGCGTTTTCGATCAAGCCTGGGGCGGCACTTTTGGCGACGGTGACGGATGAGTCGCAGAAGGCGTGGCCGGCGCTGGTGACGCAGCGGTTTGGGGCGGGTCGGGTGACGGGACTACTGCTGGCGGATCTTTGGCGCTGGGGGATGCGGGATGAGGCTGGGCGTGTGGATTTGGAGAAACTTTGGAGGCAGCTTTTTCGTTGGTCGGTGGTGGATGTGCCGGATGCGTTGGAGTTGCAGGTGACGGATGTGGAGGGGCAGGGGGGCAAGGTGAAGCGTGTGACGATGAGGGTTCGGGATGAGGCGTTTCAGGCGGTGGACGATGCGCTGGTGCGGATGGAGGTGTCGCGGGAGGGCGGGGAGAAGGTGGTGCTGCATGGGGACCCGAGTCTGCGGGAAGCTGGGTTGTTTGAGGCGGAGTTTGTGAATGAGGAGGCGGGGAGTTATCGGGTGGAGGCGGTGGTGGAGAAGATGGGGGAGGCTGA
>JAIYDW010000099.1 GCA_027487315.1 Verrucomicrobiaceae bacterium
AAGGCGGCAGGATCGATATCTTTGTCCTGGAACCATTTTCTGGCAGCGGCGACTTGGAGTTTGTCGAGGCGTGACAGCTCGAGGCTGTGCTCGGTTTGGCGTTTGTTGAGGTAGGCGAGCTCTTCGAAGCCGGAGGTATTTTCGTTTTTGGTGAAGGGGGTTGGGCGTTCGGTGAGTTGGGTGGTGGCAAAGACGGACTGGAAGGCGTAGTAGTCGTGAGTGGGAACGGGATCGAATTTGTGGTCGTGGCAACGGGCGCATTCGAGGGCTTGGCCGAGGAAGGTGACGCCGACGGCGTTGGTGACGTCATCGAGGAAGCGCTGGCGGGCGATTTTGGCGACTTCCATGCCGGTGAGTTCCCAGGGGCCCATGCGGAGGAAACCGGTGGCGACTATGAGTTCGGGGTTGTTCGGTTCGAGTTCGTCACCGGCGATTTGTTCGCGAATGAATTGGTCGTAGGGTTTGTCGTTGTTGAAGGCGCGAATGACGTAGTCGCGGTAGCGCCAAGTGTTGCCGCGCTCGTAGTCATTGGCGAAGCCGGAGGAGTCGGCGTAGCGAACGACGTCGAGCCAGTGGCGGGCCATGCGTTCGCCGTAGTGGGGGGAGGCGAGGAGGGATTCGATTTGGTGGTCGAGTGATGTGGGAGAACTGTTTTTTGGGGGGAGACCGGTGAGGGTGAAGGCGAGGCGGCGAGTCAGAGAGGCAGGATCTGCGGGAGGGGCGGTGGGGAGGCCAGGGGGGAGGGAAGCGTCGATGAGGGCATCGATGGGATTGACCGAGGTTGGCGTTTGGAGGTTGGGCTTTTTGAGGGGTTGGTAGGCCCAGAGGTCTTCGGGTTTGTAGCGGCGGTTGGCCCAGTCTTCGGAGAGGGCACCCGTGACAGCGACGGTGACGCCTTCTGATGAGAGCCACTTGTCGGCGGTCTTGGTGATCTCCGCTTTGCGGGCGTCGTTTGGCCAGGGGGCATCGCCTGCGATCCATAACTTGATCCAGGAGGTTTGTTCGCTTGAGAGAGCGTCGTTGTCTTTGGGTGGCATGGCGTCCCAGTCGTCGTGCGTTCGGAGGACGGACAGGAATAGGGGGCTTTGGTCGGGTTGGGAGGGGACGATGGCTGGGACGCCACTTTCACCGCCTTTGAAGAGACCCTCGACGGAGCGCATGTCGTAGTCGGCTTTGATTTTGTCTGGGTCATCGCCGTGGCAGGCGAGGCATTTTTCTTTGAGGAGGGGTTGGATGCGGAGGACGGCGAGTGTTTCGGCGTCCATGGGAGGCGGGGCAGCTGCAAGGGGCGTCAATGCAGACGTGGTGATGACCAAAAGGAGAGAGCGCATGCGTGTGGGGCTTACCTGTTAACGCCTTGTTGCGGAGAATTTGGACAGACTAAATGTGAGTTGGGTGAAGCCGGACTCATGGCTTCCGGGAATTTTTGAGGTGCTTTGCGAAGAAGTCTTCGGAAGCTTTGAGGCAGATGTCGAAGTTCTGCTGTTGACCGAGAAAGGCGTGGGGGGCGTTTGGGATCAGGGTGAGTCCGGTCGGGATGCCTAGTTTTGTGAGGTCGACGCGGGCTTCGTCGGCGTGGGTGCTGGGGTCGTCGAGTTCACCGGTCATGAATGCGAGGGGCGGGTCCGATTTGTCGAGATGATGGCGGGGTGAGGCCATAGCGTAGATTTGTGGGATCTTGGCCTGGGAGTCGCCGAGGAAAGTGCGGTAGAAGGGATCGTTCGGCTTGCTGCTGAGTTCGCCGATGCGGGTGCATTCGAGATCGCTTTGGGCCCCCATGGCAACGCATGCTTGGACTGAGGAGGATTGGTCGGCATGGCCGCCGTCACCTTCGAGTTGCTTCACGCCGCTGCTGGTTGCCAGCAAGGCGGCGAGGTGACCGCCTGCTGAGAGACCGGTGACGCCGATGGCATCGGATTGGATGTTGAACTTGGCGGCGTTGGCACGGAGGAAACGCACTGCGGCTTTGCAGTCCTGGATCGCTGCGGGGAATTTGGATTCGCCACTGAGGCGATAGCTGATGGTGGCGGTGACGTAGCCTTTTGCGGCCAGGGCCTGAGCGAGGTTTGCCATGGCGGAGCGCTCACCTTTGAACCAGCCTCCGCCGTGAATGCAGATGATGGCTGGCAAGGGTTGAGCGGTTTTGGGGCGCCAGAGATCGAGTTGCATTTGCCGCTCTCCGTATTGCGCATAAACGAGGCCCGGATGGGACTCAAGCGCAGCGGTGAGTTCCGGTGCAAGCTTGGTGGGGGAGGGCTTGGGTTGTTGGGCAAGGGCGGTGAGGGTCCACGCAGAGGTGAGGAATATCACTTTGAGAAAGGGGGGTAGAAGATGGAAGAGTCGCATGGCAAAATTGGAAACGATGCGGATCTTTTGATCTTTAGATCTTTAAGTTTCCAGGTCACTTTGCCAAATCATCGGCTACCTCTTTTCTTAGCAAGGGGTGGTTGTTTTATGGGGAGATTCTTGAGGCCGACTCAGAGGGAAGTCTGCGATGCGAGATCAACAAATTGCACGTAAATGGGTGTTCCTGACTTCAATGTGACACTGAAGGTGTTCCGTCCATCGCGTAGAAGTTTGGAGGGAATGAGCCAGGCTCGGAGTTCCTCGGGCTTTGCAAGCATTGAAGGATAGGGGACGGAAAAGGGTTCGCTGGTATCCGGGGTGGAAGGGATTGTTTCATCATTGAAGTTCGCGATCATTTCCGAGTCCTTGAGAGACTTGTCAGCTTGGATGCGGATGCGCATCGCTTGCTTCCAGCCCTGTTCGGGTGCAGCGAGATCGAAGTGAAACTTTGCCGTTTGTGCCGACTCGAGGAAGCGAGGAAGGGGCAGTGGCTTCATGCCGGGGGCTCGCCAGCCTGGGGCCAAGAACCAGTGCTGTGGCTGTTGCGCGAGGGTTTGGGGATCACGCAACGCTTTCAGTGCGTCAAATGGCGGTTCGCCAAAAAGGCCGCGGCCTTCGCCCTGTCCATGCTGCCGGTAGTAGGCGAAGTTGAAGAGGCTGATGCCATCGGCTCCGCGGGCATAGGCGAGATGTGCGGTGGTGTGGAGGTGCTCGCGAGTGGCCCGGCGGAAAGGGAAGACGTCGTAGCCAGTGGTGACTTTGTCTCCTTTCCAGATGGTGTGGCAGAGTTCGAAGTAAAGGGCCGCCCCGTGTGTCTGCTTTCGGATGATGGCGAGGTCGTGCTGCTGCGTGGTGAAGTAGTGGGAAGAGGCATTCACCATGTCGAGTCCAGCAGCGACGAGCGCTTTGAGATCCAGCCCTAGTTCGTCGAGTGCAGGTAGATAGCAGGGCACGCGAGCACAGAGCCAGCGTTTAGGGTCGAGCATTTGCCGCACCTCTTTGATGAGATCGGTCATGATGGCTCGGCGTTGCTCAAGCGGCGTTTCTTCGGTGCGGAAGTAGCTGTAGAAGCGGAGGAAATCGAGTTCCAGGCCATCGAGATCGTAGTTCTCGCAGAGTTCACGAATCAGCGCTAGTTTCTGCGCTCGCACTTCGGGAATGGCAAAGTTCTGCACGAGGTCTGCGCCACGCATTGAGCCGGGCTTGATGCGATACTCCGGGTGCTCCGCATAAAAGCGCGTCACGCTCATGCCGATGCTGCTGCCTGGTTTGTCACCTTGTTTGGGATCGACGAACTCCTTTTGATGGGCGTCGTTCATGCGGAGGGAGATGAAGGCGGCCTGCCCCTTTGCTCGACAACGGTCGATGAAGACTTTTACGATATCACCGCCGTTGAGTACGAACTGACCGAATGAATCCGGCTTCTGTTGGTAGCGCTCTTTGATCCATGCGTAGTGCTCGTTCAAGTCGATCACCTTGCTCGGCCACATCGGCACCACGCCGAGTCCGGGTTGAAGAAAATGAGCGTCCACAAGACCGGCGACCTCATCGACCGTGGCTTCGAGCATTTCTTTCCTGAAGGGTTCGCGGGCGGCGTGGAAGGGACTCACGCACGAGGTGATGTTGGTTGTGTCGTTGCTGTAGAGCACGCGGAACGGTGCCTTACGAGCTACGCCTTCAGCGAGCAACGGGGTAGCAGCAGTTGCTGCGGCTGTGTGGAGGAAGTGACGGCGATTCATTGAGGCTCCGTCTTGGCGATGCCAAAGCGTCGCTTGGTTTCCGGGCTGAGGTCTTGCTCCAGCGCCTTGATCATCGTGGCGAAGTCGGGGTCAAGTTTGCTGAGGCTTTGGGCGCGTGCGTCGGGAGGAAGTTCGAGGTGGTTAAGCCAGCCTTCGATCAACGTGTTGATATGATCGAAGTTGGGGATTTCATTGCCAAACATGCTGGGCAGTTCGGACAACAGATCGCGGACGACCGGCGGTGCGGTTCCTCGCTGAATGAAGTGCAGTAGGACGAAATCAAGTTCCTCCAACGGGCTCGCCCATTCGCGAGTCTTGAGTTCGTTGAAGAACGCTATCCCCTCTCGAAAAGCCTGTGCATGGGGGAGCGTCGCGAGATGCTGCCCCAGCATGTTAGCTAGCATCGAGATCATAATGCTGATCTCCGAGTCCTTCCGTGGCACCATCGCATCCAAGACTTTCCAAGCGGCGTCCATGCCCTCTGTCGCGGCGACCTTTGAGACGAGCATCACCCACGCCATGGCGAGCGGCACAGGGTCTCCGGATTGCTGGGAGAGATCGGTAGCATGCAGAAGTGCGTCGATGCCTTCTCCACTCGACGCTACCCCAATCACAGCGAGCTTGAGCACCCCGAGAAGTGAGTTCGGAAGCGTTGGATCTTTGCTGGGAATGACTTGTGAAGCGGCAACTGCCGCAGCGTGGGCTCGTGCGGTTGTGCAGAAGTGATTCGCTGCATTTCTGGTGGCAAGATAGACTTCCCCAAGATGCAACAAAGGCATGAGGCGAAGGATCGGCGGAGCACTCAAGTTGCGTCTGAGCACGTCCTCAATCGCCTGACTGTTGCTTAACTCTTTGGGAGGCTGACGCTTGCCGTCCTTCGAGTATCCTAGTAGCCGTTGAAGGAGTTCGAGGTGGCTACCTTCGGGAATGACAAGCCGAGCCTTCTTCATTAGCGTGGCGGACAGTAAAAGCCAATCGAGAACTTCTTCCGGTGTCACGGGAGGTTTAGAAGTTTTGTCCCTCTCGTCCAACGCCGCCATAGCTCCCATGAGTAGAGCTAAACCCAGTGGGGTTCGGACAAGCTGCTCTGCCAAGTCGTGATTGCGTTGCTGCCTCGCAATCACTTGAAGCATGACCGTTGAGGATGCCGAAGGTGAAACGAACTGAGCTAGCGCTGCTAAATGAGTGATGGGGTTAAGTGCTGGAACGGCTTCGACTCGTTCTAGCAGGGCTTTCGTCTCTGCGTTGTTCGCGGCTTTGGCAAATGCGAGTGTCCGCAGACGATCGATGTCTGCACGGAACGCTTCGTCAGTTCGGATGGCATCGGGACCCGTGACGAGTATTCGCAGAGTCAGGAACTGATTGAAGTGAGAGGACATATCCGTCGCAATCTCATCCCACCGCTGCCAGTCCTTACCAAGCTTCAGCAGTCCTTCAGCATTCCGCATGCCTTCCGGCAGGCGTTGCGCATCCACGCCGCAATCCAGGCATGCGAGTTCGGCCATGAGGCGGGATTCGGCGTGCAGGCCGTCTCCTTGGTAGCGCTCGGCAAAGCTCCACTTCTGACGAAATTCGATGGTGGCGGCGAGCAGGTCGGTGAGGATCGCGAGTTGTGGGCGCTCGCCGGGCTGTAGGTACCGCATCTTGTAGAACTGCACGAAGAGGCGGTCGGCGACGTGGTAGCGGTGGTCTTTCTTTTTGGGCTCGTAGTCATCAATGACGTAACCCCAATCGATGAGCCAGCCAAAGGCACGGGAGATGTCCTTCTGCTGTGCGCCGATGCGGGCGGCGACTTCAACCTGAGAGGCGGGCTCGCCGCCGCGGACGAGGGCGTCGAAGACTTTGCGCGTGTTCACGGGCATGCGCTCGAGCAGGGCGCGGTAGTAGTCCGTCATGCGGTCGAGCGTGGCGGTGAGGTCGGTGCTGGCTCCGAGCGGGTCCTGCTCATCCAGGATCGCACCTGCCATCACGGCGGCGACGCGGGCATTGCCGCCCGTGAAGCGACTATAAGCATCAATGCGGGCAAGCTGATTGTCCGTGGGCACTTTATTGATGCGGCGGGCACGGCGAGTGAGGTAGTCGCGATGGCCGGTGATGTCCCAGCGCGGGATCTCATGATGCTGGAACTGGCGGAACATACGCTGCTCGTAGTCTTCATCGAAGGCCCCCTCGACAGCGGTGGCTACGAGCATGATTCGCGGCTCATTTTCCATCAGCTTACGCAGGCGGGAGCTGCTTGCTTCGTCATCAAACGCCTGTTCCATCAGCGCATCAAAATTCTCCACGCCAATCACCAGCAGCGGACCTGTGTAAGCGGTCATGAGAGAGGCGATGGCGTCATCCCATGCCGCAGACGGGTCAGCGACCTGCCAGGAGGGTGGTCTGCCGATGTCATGAGGAGTCTGCGGAAGTAGGCGCTTCACCTCGTTGATGAATTCATGGCCGGCGAAGACGTTGGAGTGCTCTTCGGGAAGAAGGACGAAGGTGACTTCTGAGCCGACCTGCTCTTTGAAAGTGACCTGCACAAGGCGGAGGAAGAAGGACTTGCCAGCGCCACGCGGTCCGGTGACTAGCCAGTGTTTGCCTGCTGCGGGCTTTTCCAAGCGTGAGCGGATGTCTTGGAACAGGTTTTTCAATATCTCCTCGCGCCCGGTGCTGAGAGCCAGCACGGTCTCGTCGTCCATGGCGCGAGGATTGAACCAGGGGATGTCTTTGGAAGAACTCATGAGATACCACGGGATGCGCGCCACCACTGACGCAGGAGGTTCAGGGTGAAGACAGAGCGGAAGTCAGTGCCCTCCATGATGAAGTTGTCGTATTGCAGCTTCGTGACTAAAGCGCGCTCGGCCATGTTGAGCTGTAGTTGGGCACCGCCTGCGTCGCCTTTTGCCACACTATCGAGGATGCGCTCGACGATGGACAGCTCCTCCGTGGTGTAGTTTTTCGCTAAGCGCTCATCGAATTGCGTCAAGAAAGCACGCCGGATCTCGGGCAGGACTTTGCTGTGGAGAACTGCGCTGGCATCGCTCGGGCGTGCAAGCAGGCGCAGGTGCTGCTCGGCAATGTTCAAGAATTCCGGCACGAAGTCGGGGAGAAGGGTGAGCGCGGCATTCAGGGCCGCATCCTCATTGCCAGGAGTATCCTTGAGCCGTTCGGTGAGGAATGAGCGTGCTTCTTCTTCGCTGAAAGGATCGACACGATGACGAATGAGCCCGCCGAGGACGGTGTGGGGAATTTTGTGCAGTGTTAGCAGGTTCTCCATGCTCACGGAGCCAGCGATGATCATCCGCAGACCGGCATCACGCAGCTTCCTCAAGCTGGCGAGAGTGAGGGTGAGTTCGGCGTCCGAGATGTTCCGTGCGATGAGGTTTTCCAGCATGAAGGGAAGCTCATCGATGCCGAGCACAGGCAGCTCTTGATAGGGGCGGCTGGCAAGCACGCGCTCCAGTGCCTCGGCTATGGGCTGCCAGTAGCGGGGCAGGGATTCCTGGGCTTCACGAAGCTCGGTCTCCGCCATCTCGGGCACGCCAACGGTTTTCACCTGTCCACGAATCCAATTCATGAGGCGCGTGGGGATGGTCGTCACGCCGCCCAACTCGGCATCGAGTCGAGCCATGATCGGCGCGGGCATCTCACGTAGCAGATCCCGGTAAAAGTCCGCGAGGCTGGTATAATTTTGCACATCCAGGAAGGCGATGGCATGGCCTGCTTCAGCATGACGGACCAAAGCAGCCTTGGCGATTTGGCTTTTGCCAGTGCGGCGGATGCCTGTGAGCAGGACACTTTGCCCCCTACTCCAGCAGTAAAGGATGCGCTGGAGGTCAGGCTCACGGAAGCGGAAGTGAGGATTGTGGAGACGAGAAGGTGTGGTGGGCATAATCTTCTATTCATATGAATTATAATTCATATGAATAAGATGCGCAAGCGATGATTTCTGCCTATTGCGATTCAGCTCGATTCATGGGGCCGGTCGGCTTCGATTGCCAATCGAAGCTACGGTAGCGCGGCTTTCCATCCGCTGTGGAGTTGTGCGGCGAGCTGCTTCACGGTCTCCGTGTGGGCGGGATCATTCGCTAGATTCACGGTCTCTTGGGGATCGTTGAGTTCGTCGTAGAGTTCGACTCCGGTGGGCTTTCCTTTCAAGTCATGCCATTCGGTGTAGCGCCAGCGGTCGGTGCGGATGCTGCGGCCCATGTAGGGTGGTTTGCCGGTGCGGAGGTATTGGCTGAAGGCGGCTTTCTTCCACGCTTGATTGGGCTTTTCGAGCAATGGGGCGAAGTTGGTGCCTTCGAGATGTTTCGGCAATGGCAGCGCACAGAGTTGGGCGAGGGTGGGGTAGAGGTCGACCAGTTCCACGAGTGCCAGTGTGCGCTGTCCGGCGGTTTTCATGCCGGGAGTGCTGACAATGAGCGGCACGCGGGTACCATGCTCGAAGTTGGTCATCTTGGTGAAGACCCCGTTTTCGCCGAGGTGATAGCCGTGATCAGACCAGAAAACGATGAGGGTGCTTTCACGCAGTCCGAGCCGATCCAGTTCATCGAGCACTCGACCAAGCTGTGCGTCCATGAAGCTGACGCAGGCGCGATAGCCGCGGATGAGCTTCAAGGCCATGGCGTCGGAGATGGGGCCGTTTTCAGGCACGGTGCCGTAGCTGCGCAGTTCGTAGTTGTTGTGAAAGGCTGGCTCGGGCGCGTTTTTGGGGCGCTCTGGATTGGTGGCGAGTTTGATACTGTTTTCGGGATACAGATCCCAATATTTTTGCGGACAGGTGAAAGGCAGGTGTGGCTTCACAAAGCCGACGCCGAGGAAGAAGGGCTTCGCTTCGGCTTTGAGTCGCTGGAGCGTTTCGATCGCCTTGCTGGCGGTTTGCGCATCGGGATATGAGGTGTCGGGTTCATTGGCGGCTTCGAAGGGTGCGGCGCGGAGTTGTTTGGGCTGTTGGGCTTTGGGCAGTGCTTTGAGCTGCTTTACGTAGTCGAGTGAATCTTGGGTAAACCAATGGCGATAGGGTTCGCCATGGAACCAGGCTGGCTCGGTCCAAGATTGGGGGTCGTCGCCGGGTTCCCGCTCGCTGTGGTGGAAGATTTTGCCGAGGGAGAGACTGGTGTAACCGTGGTTCTTGAAGTGTTGCGGCAGCGAGATCACGTCTGGCATGTTGGGGCGCATGAAGTGCTGATTGTCGAACACCTGGGTGGTGTCAGGGCGTGAGCCGCTGAGCAGGCTGCTGCGTGATGGATTGCAGACGGCGACCTGACAGTAGGCGCGTTCAAACAATAGGCCACTGGCGGCGAGGCGGTCGATGTTTGGTGTTTTCATGTGCGCGGCGCCGTAGCAGGCGAGTTCCGGGCGAAGATCATCGACGGCGATGAAGAGGACGTTGAGCGGCTGCGCCGCTAATGACGAATGAAGAATGACGAATGACGAAAGCTGGATGAGTAGTCGTGGCATGAGATCAGGGGGCTTTCTTCTTTGACTCGGCCTCGCGGAGGCGCTGGACTTTGGATTTGGCACCTGCCGCCTTGTTCACCTGAGTGGAACGGAGATGAGTAAGGAGTTTCTCGCGCATCTGGTTTAAGGTTTCGTGATGCTGGGGATCGGCGCTGAGTTCGTGCTCTTCGAGGGGGTCGGTTTCGAGATCAAAGAGGTATTCGCGCTCTTCATCGGCCCAGTATTTGTAGCGATCGTCGCGGGCCATCACGCGAAGCGGTGGTTTGTCGCCGATCTCACTGGTGGCGATGGGTCGGACGTGATTCGCCTCTCCTTTGGCGATGGGTAAGAGTGATTTGGCAAAGCGATTGGCAGTGAGTTCACCGCCGACGGCTTCGACGATGGTGGGATACACATCCATCATCTGAACCGGGGCTTTGCTGCGACCTGCTTTGATCTGATCGGGCCAGCGGATGACGAGGGGGACTCGGACGGACTCCTCATAGAATCGGCCTTTGGTTAGGTAGCCGTGTGCACCCATCATTTCGCCGTGATCGGAGGTGAAAATGACCAGCGTATTGTCCCAGGTGCCGCGTGCTTTCATCGCATCCGCCAGGCGCGCGACGCAATCATCAACCAGCGCCATTTTGCCGAGGTAGTTGGCCAACATGCGGCGGGTTTTCGCGTGATCGAGCGCGTGACCTTCACGCAGATACTTCTCCGGCACGTTTGCGGGTAGGGTGAGCTTTTCTGGATCGAACATCGTGGCGTAGTCACCCGGTGCATCGAGCGGCGGATGTGGCGAGTGGAGGCTCACCACCAGACACATCGGCTTGTCCTTGGGCTGAGCACCGATGAAATCGACCGCGAGACCGGTGGTGAAGATGTCGTGATAGTTCTCCGGCTGCACCACACTCGGACGCGGCTCGAACTCGCCTTTCACATAGCGCCCGTGCAGGTCGTCGGCCACGGGTTGAAGCAGTCCGAGTTTTTGAAGATGCAGCGAGTAGGCATCGCGGCCTTTGGCGGAATCCGGCGGGCCGGAGATGTCCTCGACGTGATCGAGGCCGAGCGCTTTGAAGTAGGCGCCGCTGTTTTTGAAATGCTCACGCCAACCCGGGCCAGAGGTCCAGTGCGTCTTGCCGATCTGTGCTGTGGTTAGCCCAGCGCGCTGGATGTCGCGGAACATGGTGGCGTCCTCAGGTGAGGGAAAATAAGCCTGGGCATTGCCCCAGAGGGCGTGGCCGCCATTGTGTGGATACAAACCTGTGAGCAGGGAGACCCGCGCGGGCATGCACACTGGTGAGGTGGTGTAGCAGGCGTCAAAGATCATGCCTTCGCGGGCAATGCGGTCGAGATGTGGCGTGCGAACTTCCTTGTTGTCCCAGCTCACGTAGCGGGGGCTCCATTGGTCAGCGATGATGACGAGCACATCCGACGGCTTCGTTGGTGCATCGGCAGCATGCAGATCTGCAAGCGCCGAGAGCAGCAGTGTGGTGATGAGCGAGAGATTTTGTTTCATGCCGGGACCCGTTGGTAACGACGGAAGAGGGGACAAACTGCACCAAGTTTTGGTGGGCTTTGCAAGTGGTGAAGCCCTGAAGAATAGAGGAGACTGATCTTACTCTGGTTTGCCGGCTTCAAATTGTTGAAGAATCTCGGTGGGTGAGAGGACGGCTTGATAGATGGCGAATTCGTCGATGGCGCCGTTGAGGTTGCGGATGGGGGAGTCGTGATTTTGGGTGGGCAGGCCCCAGTTGCCGATCTCGCAGGGGCCGAAGGTGATGGGGCGGGCGGGTTGGTGGAGGGGTGAGATTTCGCGACCGACTTCCTGGGCGTCGAAGTATTGGATGACTTCGCCGCTGGTGCTGTCGTAGGTGACTGCGAGGTGGTGCCAGCGGCCGAGGCTGTCGGCTGTGAAGACGGGTTTGCTGTAGTAGATCTGATTGTATTTGGCGGATTTAGGAACATCGCCCGGGCGATAAGTGATGCTGAACATGAGGCTTCCGTCCTGGAAGATCTGCCAGTGCGGTTCGCCGTTGTCGTAGCCGTCGGTGAGGAGCAGGGAGTTGTATTTTTTGTCGACGCTATCGACTTTGACCCAGCAACTGAGGGTGAGGGCTGAGTAGGTGCCTTCGAGGCTCATGCGGACGCGGTCGCCGGGGCGTTTGAATCCGAGGGCTTCTTTGCCGGGCCAGCGGCCTTCGGTCCAGCGAGCGCCGACAGCGCCACCGGAGTGTTTGGGGTTGCGTGGTTCAGTGAAGTTGTTGACGAGGCGATCCCAGCGGTCGTCGGTCCAGTGTTTGAAGGTGTAGTAGGCGATGAGGCGGGGGTCGGTGCGGGCTTGATTTGACCAGTCTTGCCAGGCGTCCAATCGACGTTGCTGACGCTGGGCGATGAGATCGTGCAATTCGGTGATGGGGAGGAAGTCGGTGGTGGTATTGCCGAGAGTCATGCCTTGTTTGAGGCTTGATGAGGTGCGGTCGGTGTGGGCGATGACCTCGCCTTCGAAGACGTGAACGGCGCTGGTGTTGTCTTTGACGTTGAGGGCGAATTCGGTGCCGAGATCTTCGAGTTTCATGCCGGGCGCGTGCAGGAGGAAGCCCTTGGCAGCGGGTGGTACGTGAACGCGGATGCGGCCGGAGAGGCAGCGGGCCTCCCATGAAGAGATGATCTCCAGTTCGGCGGCGCCTTCGAGGAGGGCGGTGGCACCACTGAAGAACTCGATCTGGGTGAGGCCTTTGGTGAGTTTGATGGTGCGAGGGGTGATGGTGTCGCCGCTGCGGAGGGGGCTATGGGCGAACTCGGCATCCAGGGTCTGGCTGAGCATGGCGACGCCGCTGGAGGTGGCTTCGGGGGAGTTGTATTCTTTGGGCCAGAGGACGAAGGCGAGGGTGATGGCGGCGGCGGTGGCGAGGGTGGTTTGGATGGGGCGACGGAACCAGGAGGAGGGTGTGGGGGGCTTTGGTGAGGGTTGCCAGGCCGTTAGGGGAGTGGATTGGCGTGCGAGGGTCCAGTCGCGCAGGGTGGCGTCCATTTGGGAGCGCTGGCGGAGGAGGGCGCGTGCGGTGGGGTCGAACAGGAGGGTTTCCTGGAGGCGAGTGAAGTCTTCGGGAGAAAGGGTGCCGTCGAGGTGGTGGTCGATGGCCTCGTTGAGATTGAATTCGGGAACGTTCATGGGGTGCTGTGTTGCAGCTCCTTGGTCATGCAGGTTTGGAGAATGGCGCGGAGGCGTTGGAGGATTTTGTAGAAGGCGGTGACGGATTTTCCGGCGAGTTGAGCGGCTTCGTGGAATTTGATACCGGGTTGGTAGGCGTGTTCGAGCCAGCGGGCTTGATCGGCGGGGAGTTTGTCGAGGCAGTGGCGGAGGGCCTGGTGTTCGCGTTCGCGGAGGTCGGTTTCGGTGAGGGATTCGTCGGCGAGGAGATCGAGGAGGTCGTCATTGAAGACGAGGCGGTCGCGGGCTTTGTTGCGGGAGTGACGAAGGGCTTCGAAGCGTGCGATGGTGCCGATCCAGGCCATGAAGTGGGTGTTGGGCTCGAACTGGCTGAATTTGCGCCAGGCGATGAGGGAGGTTTCCTGGAGGACATCGTCGACATCTTCCCAGGTGGGGAGAAGGGTGCGGAGGAAGCCACGGAGTCTGGATTCGTGAGCCATGAAGAGGCGAACGAAGGCTTCGTAGGTTTCGGGGGAGGGTGACGCGGACACAAAGGAATACTGCCGAGGGAGGGGGAATTTGGACAGGCTGTTTTTTGAGTGGGGTGATTGGGCACAAAAAAAGGAGGCTGTTGGGCCTCCTTTTGATGAGTTGAACTTTTTTGAATGGCTCCGACTACGCGCGACCGAGGTAGCTGCCGTCTTCGGTTTTGACGCTGATGCGCTCGCCGGTGACGATGAAGAGGGGGACTTGAACGGTGAGGCCGGTTTCGACGGTGACGGCTTTGTAGACGTTGTTGGCGGAGTCGCCTTTGACGCCGTCGGGGGCGTCGGTGACGAGCATGGAGATGGAAGCTGGGAGTTCGACGGCGGCGACGGTGCCATCGGTGAAGACGACGTTGTATTTTTGGCCTTCGATGAGGTATTGCTTCACGGCGACGATGATGTCGTTGCCAACGAGGACGTCTTCGTAGGTTTCGGGGTGGAGGAAGTGGTAGCCGTCACCGTCGATGTAGCTGAACTCATGGGGTTCGCGCTCGAGATTGACGCCGTCGAGGGATTCGTTTGAGGTGAGGCGGAGGTTGTGAACGCGGCCGGTGGCGAGGCTCTTGATGGACATTTGCACGTAAGAAGCCATGCGAGGAGGCGTCTTGTGCTCCATGTCGGTGATGATGCAGACGTCGTTGTTGTGCCGAACGGCCTGACCGCGGCGGAGATTGATAACGGGGGTGGAAGCCATGGGAGGGTTGTGTTTAGGCAGTTTGGAGTGAATTGCAAGCGGGTAAATCGTGACAATCAGACCGGCTAGATTTCGAAGGTGAGGGCTTGGGGAGGGGCGGAACGGGCGATGACGTGGGCGATGGTGGTGGTATCGAGCCAGTTTTGCACGACAGATTGGAGGTCGAGCAGGGTGCGACCGAGGCCGCAGCCACCGATGGCGCCGCATTCGCAGGAGCCGGATTGGGTGCGGGCGTTTTCGCAGCATGGGATGGGTTGGAAGGGGCCGTCGATGAGTTCGACGACTTGGCGGAGGGTGATGTCGGTAGAGGGAGCCTGCATTTGGTAGCCGCCGCCGACGCCGCGTTTGCTGCGGAGGATGCCGCCGTTTTTGAGGGAGAGAAGGATCTGTTCGAGGAACTTGAGGGGGATGTGTTCCTTGGCGGCGAGATCGTGGATGGAGAAGGTGCGTCCAGCGGTCTCACGGCCCATGGCGGTGAGGGCGCGGAGGGCATATTCGGCCTTCTTGGAGAGTTTCATTGTCGAGTTACCTGATAGACAATGAAAGAGGGGAAGGCAAGGGGAAGGGAAAAGAAAAAGGCCGGACCTTTGCGGGGTCCGGCCTTTGGAGACTTTTCAGCGAGTGGGCTTAGATGCCTTTGCTGACGATGTATTTGACGAGGTCGATGACGCGATTGGAGTAACCCCACTCGTTGTCATACCAGCTGACGAGTTTGAAGAATTTGTTGTTCAACTCGATGCCGGAGCCCGCGTCGAAGATGGAGCTGCTTTGGTCGTGGATGAAGTCGGTGGAGACGACTTCGTCGGAGGTCCAAGCGAGGATGCCTTTGAGGTAGGTCTCGCTAGCTTTCTTCATGGCAGCGGAGATTTCCTTGTAGCTGGTTTCCTTCTCGGTTTTGACGGTGAGGTCAACGACGGAGACGGTTGGGGTGGGGACGCGGAAGGACATGCCGGTGAGCTTGCCTTTGACTTCCGGGATGGCGAGACCAACGGCCTTGGCGGCACCGGTGCTGCTAGGGATGATGTTGATGGCAGCGCTGCGGCCACCTTTCCAATCCTTGGCGCTTGGGCCGTCCACGGTTTTTTGCGTGGCGGTGTAGCTGTGGATTGTGGTCATGAGGCCTTCCGCGACGCCGAATCCTTCTTTGAGGAGGACGTGAACCACGGGTGCGAGGCAGTTGGTGGTGCAGGAGGCGTTGGAAATGACGTGGTGAGCGGCGGGGTCGTATTTCTCGTGGTTGACGCCCATGACGATGGTGATGTCCTCTTCTTTGCCCGGGGCGGAGATGATGACTTTTTTGGCGCCGGCGTCGATGTGACCTTGAGCTTTGCTGCGCTCAGTGAAGAGGCCGGTGGATTCGATGACGATGTCGACGCCGAGTTCCTTCCAAGGAAGAGCGGACGGGCCGGCACGGACGGCGAGGCATTTGATTTCGTGACCGTCGACGACGAGGATGTCATCTTCGGCGAGATCAGGGCTGGATTTTTTGGAGTAGACTTCCTCCTTGGCTTTGCCTTGGGTGGAGTCGTATTTGACGAGGTAAGCGAGGTTGTCCGCTGGGACGAGGTCGTTGACAGCGACGACTTCAATTTCCTTGCCCAGGAGACCCTGGTCACAAATTGCGCGAAACACGAGGCGGCCGATGCGCCCGAAACCATTAATGCCGATCTTGACCATTGTATTAGTGAGTGATGTAGGGGGTTACGATTGGAGGGGAGGCATACCGCGAGGGGGCGGGGGTGTCAACCGAGGGATTCGGTTTGGGGTTTCCATTTGATGCCGCAGCCGGTGCTGGGGCGCTGGTTGTCAAGGGGAGGCTGGCCGGCGATTTGCGCGGCGAGGGCGGCGCGGAGGTCTTTGCCGGTGATGGGCTCCTGGTTGCGGGGGCGGGAGCTGTCGAATTGACCGGCGTAGGTCAGGCTGAGGGCGCCGTCGAAGAGGTAGAAATCGGGGGTGCAGGCGGCGGCGTAGGCTTTGGCGACGGATTGATCCGCGTCGAAGAGGTAGGGGAAGGTCCAGCCGTGGGCGGCGGCGAAAGGGGCCATTTTGTCGGGGGCATCGGCGGGGTAGTTTTCGATGTCGTTGGAGTTGATGGCGACGACACCGACGCCAGCGGCATCGCATTCGGAGGCGAAAGAGGCGAGGGCGTCGGCGAGATGGATGACGAAGGGGCAGTGGTTGCAGACGAACATGACGAAGAGGCCATTGGGGCCGCGGGCGTCATCGAGAGTGAAGATGGAGCCGGAGGGGTCGGGGAGTTCGAATTCGGGGGCGGTGGAGCCCAAGGGGAGGATGCGTGTGGAGGGGGTTTCGGCCATGGGGATTGAGATGGCACGGATTTTGGAGGGTGCTAGTGAAGAAGTGAGGGAAATTGGGGGATGGTTGGGAGAAGTAGAGCGGGGGAAGGGCTGGGGTTTGGAAATTGTGTTGGCAAGTGGGGATGAATCGTGTCAAATCGGCGGTTCATGAAACGAATTTGCCTTTTACTGCCTGTTGCTGCCGCCTTGGTTTCCCTTTCTTTGAATGCTGTTGAGGGGGACGGGTTTGTGTCTTTGTTTGATGGGAAGACGATGACGGGGTGGAAGAATCCTTATGAGTGGGGGCAGATTGAAGTGAAGGATGGGGAGATCCATCTGACGGGGGAGAAGAAGTTTTTTGTGATCACGGAGAAGCTTTACAGCGACTTTGTTTTTGAGGGGGATGTGTTTATTCCGGAGGGGAAGGCGAACAGTGGGTTTATCTTTCGGGGGTTGGTGGAGCCGAACAAGGTTTATGGGTATCAAGCCGAGGTGGATGGAGACGCGACGCGGAAGTGGTCGGGGGGCTTGTATGATGAGGGTCGCCGGCAGTGGTTCATCAGTCCGATCAAGGCGGATCCCGAGAGTGTGAAGGCGTTTCGGGAGCGGGCAGGCGATGCGTTCAAGCGCAACGACTGGAACACTTACCGGATCACGTGCCAGGGGAAGAAGATTAAAATTGAGGTGAACGGCGTGGTGACCACGGATGTGGATGATGGCATGGATGCGACCGGGGTGATCGCGATCCAGCATCACGGGGAGAAGGGGCAGACTTACAAGTTCCGCAACCTTCGGATTAAGGAATTGAAGTGATGGGCTGAGGGCTCAGTCTTTGGGCTTGGGCGTCTTGGTGGCGGCTTTTTTGGCCGGGGCAGCGACTTTCTTGGCGGCTGGGGCGGTCTTTTTGGCTGCGGGCGCGGCTTTTTTGGCTGGGGCGGCCTTTTTGGCGGCGGGTTTGGTTTCGGTGGCTGGCTGGCTGTTGATCCAGTCCATGACGTGGAACCACTGTTCACTGCCATGGGGGCGGATGTGGTCGATTTCCTGGAGGAGACCGCGGCTGTAGAAGTTTTTCATTTCTTCGACACTGAAGGGGCCGAATTCGACGAAGGCTCTGCTGAGGTAGACGGGAGTGGTGTTCATAGGCTAGGTGAGTGGGGCTAAGTGCTTCCAAAGCAGGTTTCTTGCCATCTTATGAAGGGGGTGAGGGAGGGACTTGACCCAGGGCGCTGGGAAGGGCAGGCTGGGGCGATGAGAATGACCTTTTGTTTGATTTTGGCGGGCCTGCTGGTGGTGGGTGGACGTGGTATTGGAGCGGATGAGGTGTTGAAGGAGGTGGTTTTGTTTGATGGGAAGTCGTTGGATGACTGGGAGATGGTGGACATTGGGGCGAGCGGGTATGTGGAACTGGACGAGGATTTGGGGGAGATGCTGATCCGGCAAGGAGACAGTCTGAGCGGGGCGATTTACAAGAAGGCGAAGGCCTTGCCGATTGAGCGGTATGAGATCGCGCTGGAGGCGAAGCGGACGGCGGGGGTGGACTTTTTCTGCGGGTTGACGTTTCCGGTGGGGAACTTGGAGACGTGTGCGACGCTGGTTTTGGGGGGCTGGGGAGGCAGTGTGACGGGGATTTCGAGCATTGACGGGGACGATGCGTCGAACAACGCCACGGGGACTTATCAGCGGTATGAGGATGACAAGTGGTATGCGGTGCGGTTGCGGGTGACGCCGGAGAATTTGAGTGCGTGGATTGATGGCAAGCAGGTGGTGGATATTGACATCGCGGGGCGGAAGGTGGGGCTGCGGGCGGGGCCGATGGAGAGCTATGTGCCGCTTTCTTTGACGACGTACAACACGGCGGCGTCGATTCGGAAGGTGGTATTCAAGCCGCTGGCGAAGGAAAAATAGGAGGGGGTGGAGGTAGAGGTTGCACGGGGGCGGGATATTTGTACTTTGGCGACCCGCGTCTGAGGCGGGTTTTGTTTCGTTTTCCTTTTTCTGCATTTTCTTATGAGCCAACACATCAAACTTTTCATTCCTGGTCCCGTTGAAGTTTCTCCCGGGACATTCGAAGCCATGTCGCAGCCGATGATGGGGCATCGGAGCAAGGGATTTCAGGATTTGTATGCGGAAATTCAGCCGCAGTTGCAGGCGTTGTTCGGGACGAAGGGACAGGTGTATTTGAGCACGTCGTCGGCGTGGGGGGTGATGGAGGGGGCGATTCGGAATTTGGTGACGAAGAAGGTGCTCAATTGCTGCTGCGGGGCGTTTTCAGACAAGTGGTATGATGTGGCGAAGCGTTGTGGCAAGCAGGCGGAGGCGTATCAGGTGGCGTGGGGTCAGCCGATTCTGGCGGAGGAGATCGACAAGCGCCTGGCGACAGGGGAGTTTGATGCGCTGACTTTGATTCACAATGAGACCTCGACAGGGGTGTTGAATCCGATCGTGGAGATTGCGGCTTTGAAGGCGAAGTATCCGGAGGTGATGTTCATTGTGGATTCGGTGTCCGGGTTCACGACAGTGCCGATGAACTTTGATGAGTTGGGCATTGATGTGCTGCTGACGGGGAGTCAGAAGGCGTTTGCTTTGCCGCCGGGGTTGGCCCTGTTTACGGCGTCGGAAGCGGCTTATGCGCGGGCGGCGACGGTGCCGGATCGGGGTTACTATTTTGATTTCCTGGAGTTCCGTTCGAATGGCGAAAAGAGCATGACGCCAAGCACGCCATGCATTTCACTGATTTACGGGTTGCAGCATCAGTTGAAGGTGATTTTTGCGGAGGGATTGGAGAATCGCTTTGCGCGGCATGAACGTCTGAATGGGATGGTGCATGAGTGGGTGCGGCGGAACGGATTTGAGTTCTTTGCGCCTGAAGGTTATCGGTCGAAGTCGCTGACATGCGTGGCGAACAATCGCGAAATCGATGTGGCGAAGTTGAACTCGATCTTGAAGGCGGAGCATCGCCTGATCATCGATGGCGGATACGGGAAGCTGAAGGGCAAGACGTTCCGGATCTCGAACATGGGTGACGAGACGGATGCGACGATTGCGAGTTTGATCGCGTCTTTGGATGACGCGATGAGCAAGCTTTGAGTTGGCGGTGGGGCGGAGAATGTCAGCATCCGAGGTGCCTGGACAAACTAGTTGGTCGGATTGTTTTTTTGCGGATGCGTTTTGAGGTGCGCTGTGTTATGACCGCGCCCATGCGTGTGATTGGATCTTTTTGTTTGGCGCTGGCGGTGGGGCTGTTCTCTGCGTGCAAGACGCCGCCGGGGTCTGGGACGACAGCTTACATGGAGAGTGCGACCTCGGGTGGGGCGCAGGATTTTTATCCGGCGGATGCGGGTTGGGGTGATGCGACGGTGAGGCGGGCGGAGGCGGCGGAAGAGGGGGCGACGTTGTTCACTGATCAGGCGAGTTGGAATTTGCCGGGGGCGAATGTGTCATTGAATGATGCCGCGCGGATGCTGGCGGGGATGGGGCCGGCGCGGGCGGCGGATGGTTTTGCGGATGTCCGGCGGACGGAAGCGTGGAGGCGACATCAGCGGGAGATGGACAAGATGTGGTCGGACTATGAGGGGCGGCACGAGCGGCCGATCCGGCAATGGGCGGCACAGGAGATGCCGGATTTGGTGCGGGCGCAGACGTTGTTTTATCCGTTCAGCGGGCCGGACTTTTTGTTTGCACAGGCGTTCTTTCCGAAGGCGGAGACGATGGTGATGTGCGGATTGGAACCGGCGGAGGGGTTGCCGATGATGAATCAACTTTCACCGAATGAGGTCAGCGCGGGGTTGGCGACTTTGCGGACGGCGATCAGCAGTGTGATTCAGTTTAGTTTCTTCATCACGAAGGACATGCGGAATGATTTGGTGTCGTCGCGGTTTCGGGGGGTGCTGCCGATCATGATGGTGTTCATGGCTCGGTCGGGACATGAGGTGGAGAGCGTGGATGCGATCCGGATTTCGGGGGATGGCAATCCAGTGATCACGCCGGTGGAGGTGGGCGGGGCACCGGGGTTGATGATTCGCTGTCGGTCACCACGGGGTGGGCTGGTGCGGGTGTTTTATGTGAAGCAGAATCTGGCAGACGACAGTCTGAATCCGGGGAGTCCGTTTCTGGCGTTTGTGCGGCAGGTGGCGCCTGGGGTGGCGTTTACCAAGAGCGCGTCTTATTTGATGCATGAGAGCTATTTTTCGACCATTCGGAACTACCTGATGAATGAGCGGTCGGCACTGGTGCAGGATCCGTCCGGGGTGCCGTATCGGAACATTGATCTGAACAGCTGGGATTTGAGGTTGTATGGGAACTACCAGCGGACATTGCCCTTGTTTGGGGATGGGGCGCAGCAACCGGATTTGGCGCAGGCGTATGCGGAGCGGCGGCACGGGGCGAGGGCGCTGCCATTTGGGATTGGGTATTTGTATGAACCTGAGGCGACTTGTTTGATGGTGGGTCGGAGGCGGTAGTTACTCGGTTTTTTTGGGGCGGGCTTTGCCTTTGGGTTTTGGCTTGGGGGTGGGCATGTCTTGGAGGGCGGTTTTGCGGAAGCGATCTGCCATGTTTTGCCAGTGGGACGCCATTTCTTTGACCCGGGCAGGTTCGGTGGCGGCGAGGTCGTTTTGCTCAGCGCGGTCGGTCTTGAGGTTGTAGAGGGACCAGGATTTGGTTTGGTTGTCGGCGACGATTTTCCAGTCGCCCTGGCGGAAGGCGCGGTTGTTTTCGTGGAAGAACCAGAGGGCGTCGTGGATGGTGTTGGAACTGGAGTTGAAGGCGGGGATGAGGCTGCTGCCGGGGAGAGCGGGGGCTCCGGGGAGGGCTGAGGCGGGGGCATCGGCGATTTGCAGGACGGTGGGGAGGATGTCGATGACGTGAGCGGGGGTGTGGCGGAAGGCATTTTTTTCCGGGATGCCGGCAGGCCAGTGAGCGATGAAGGGGGTGCTGATGCCGCCTTCGTGGACCCAGGTTTTGTGACGGCGGAAGGGGGTGTTGGCGGCACTGGAGAAACCGGGGCCGAGGCAGAGGTAGGAGGCAGCGGAGCCCATGGGAGCGGCGGGGTCGTGACCGTCATCGCGAACCATGATTTCGGCGCTGGCGCCGTTGTCAGAGAGGAAAAGGATGAGGGTGTTTTCGAAGGTGCTGGAGGCCTTGAGGTGGGCGATGACGCGGCCGATTTCCTGGTCCATGCGGTCGATCATGGCGGCGTGGATGGCCATTTTGGTGGCCTGGAAGCGTTGTTGTTCGGGGGTGAGTTTTTCCCAGGGGAGGGGGTGATTGATTTCGCCGGGGCCTAAGAGGGCGAGGTCGTCCGGGAAGTCGTAGGGAGGGCCGACTTTGGGTTCGAGGGGGGAGAGGGCGGCGGGTTGCAGGCCGAGTTTCTTTTGGCGTTGATGACGTTGGGTGCGGAGTTTGTCCCAGCCGTCGAGGTAGAGGTCGCGGTATTTGGCGATGTCCTGGGGAAGGGCTTGGAGGGGGAAGTGGGGGGCGGCGTAAGCGAGGTAGGCGAAGAACGGGGCGTTTTGATGATGAGAGACGTGGTCGGTGAGGTAGTTCAGGAGATGATCGGTGACGGCGATGGTGCTGTAGAAACCGGAGTCTTTTTCGATGGGAGGGAGGGGTTGATCGTCTTCGAAGAGGGATTTGGGGTTGAAGAAGCGGCCTTGGTCTTTGATGTGGAACGAGCGGTCAAAACCGGAAGCGATGACGTCGCCATCGACATGCCATTTGCCGGCCTGGTAGGAGCGGTAGCCGAGGGGTTTGAGTCGAGCAGGGATGAGGGTGGCCCAGGAAGAACGGGTGCCCTGGCCACCGAAGCCTTTGGGGTCGACGCCGGGGATGGTGTCGCGGCGGATTTGTTGAGGGTAGTAGCCGCTGAGGAGGGCGCTTCGGGTGGGCCAGCAGCGGGTGGTATTGTAGAACTGAGTGAAGCGGAGGCCGCCGGCGGCCAGGGCGTCGAGGTTAGGAGTTTGGATTTCACTGCCGTAGCAGCCGAGGTCGGACCAGCCGAGGTCGTCAGCGATGATGACGAGAATGTTGGGTGGTTGCTTGGCGGTGAGCGTTGCTGGGAGGAAGGCGAGAGTGAGAAGGAAGGCGAGATGGCGCATAGTGGTAAAAGAAAAACCCCGGGCTGGTTCGAGTGAACGCAGCACCGGGGTGATAACGGTTTTTGGGGCTCTGTCTTGCGCTTAGTGAGCCAGGAGCCACTCGGTGGTGCGGGGGTTGAAGTCGTCCATTTTTTCCCAGTGGAAGGCGTGGCCGGCGTCGTCGTAGAGATGGAGGTCGGCGCCGGGGATGGCGGCGGCGACTTCTTCACTCATCCACTTGGGGGTGAAGGCGTCGTTTTTGCCACCGATGACGAGGGTGGGGCACTTGACGTTTTTGAGTTCGGAGAGGGTGTTGTGGGTGATGGCGGCGGCGGCTTGGGCTTCCATCGCGTGCACAGGCTGGGGAGCGGCGTTGGTGGCGGCGTCTTTGAGGCCCTGCTGCATGTTGTTCCAGCAGTCGTCATTATCGAACCAAGGTTTGGTGAAGATGAGCATTTGGACGTAGTGCATGAAGTCCTCCGGGCGCATGGTGGCTTTGCACTTCATCAGGTGCTGCCAGGTGTAGAGGCCGAAGCGGTCCTGGCGTGCCCAGGTGCACATGAGGATCATGCTTTTCACCTTATCGGGGTGGCGAAGGGCGAGTTGCTGGGCGATAACGGAGCCGAGAGAGCAGCCGACGACGCGGGCTTGTTTGATGCCGAGTTGATCCATGAGGCCGGCGTAGTCGTCAGCCATCATGGCGGAGGTGTAGGGGCCTTCGGGTTTGTCGGTGAGGCCGACGCCGCGGTTGTCGCCGAGGATGCAGCGGAAGTGCTTTTCCCAGGCTTGGGCATGGGCGTCCCAGACGCCGCCGGGGGCGGTGACGCCCATGATGCAGATGACGGGGTCGCCGCTGCCGCGTTCGTCATAGTACATTTGGATTCCGTTGGTCGAGATGTGAGGCATGGCTTAGCGAATGGAGTGGGTGGGTGAAGGTGTGGCGAATGGATGAAGATTACTCTTCGTCGGCTGCGGCCTTGGTTTTTTTCTTTTGCAGCATCATGACGGTGATGAGGACCGCGAGAAGGGCGCCACCGCCGATGGCGATGCCAACCGGGAAGCCGCCTTCTTCCTCGACCACTGGGCTAGGGGAAGGGGAAGGTTTGGGGGCGGGTGGGGGTGTGGTTGGAGCTTTTGGGGCGGGTGCGGCGCCGATGGGTGCGGAGGGGTCGGTGGTTTCTGGAGCGGCGGGTTTGGCACCGGCTTCAGCTTCAGCGAGGGCTTTGGCGACACGATCATCTTTGATGGGGGCGGTGCCACCACCGACAGCGGCGGTGCTGGCGTTGAAGGCGCGTTGGGCGTTTTTCTTGCGCTGGATTTCGTTCTTCAGGGTGACGACTTGACCACGGAGATCGGCGAAGATTTTGGAGTAGTCACGATTGTTGGAGCCAGCGGCTTTGACGGCGCTATCGAGTGCGGCTTCGGATTCGACGGCATTTTCGTCTGCCAGGTAGCGGAAGACGGCGACGAGGAGTTCATTTTGTTTGGCGAGGGCTTCGATATCGACGGCTTGGAGTTTGGCCCGTTCGGTGATGAGAGCTTTGTGGGCTTCGGTCATGCTGGCCATATCGAATTTGTATGGGATGAGCCAGCGAATGCGGGAGCGTTTTTCGGCGTCGTATTGGGCCTTCCAGGTGTCGGTGGCCTGTTTGAGGGCGTTTTTGGTGCGGGTGAGGTCGGGTTCGACAAGGCGGCCGAGGCTATCGGTTTGGGCTTTGAGGATGACGGGTTGTTCGCGGATCATTTTGAGAAGAACGGCTTCGTAGTTCTTCATGATCTCGAGGACTTCGGGGATCAGGGTGGGGTAGTGGGTGGAGGCGAAGAAGCCGTTGGTGGGGTCGATGAAACGGTCATAAACCCTCAGGGCGGCGACCCAGTCCTCCCATTTTTGGGAGGCGGCGGTGATCTTGATTTCGTTGCGGAGGCGGTAGGCGCGGATGTTGTAGTCGTCGCGTTTGACTTCTTCGGGGCTGAGCCATTTGCCATCGACCTTGAGTTGGCCGGAGACGACTTTTTCTTTTTCAGCCTGGAGGTCTTTGATGATTTGCTCGACCTGAGTGGCTTCGGGTGTGCCGGCGTATTGATTGGTGAAGGGGCGGAGGCGGTCCTGGATGAGGCGCTCGTATTCGTCAGCACCCATCATGTCTTTGGTGGGGACGAGTTCGGCGAGTTTTTGGTTTTTGAGGGCGAGTTCGGACGGGCGTTGGCGGATGATTTCGACGATGTCAGCGCGGGGGAAGTCTTTTTCGTCGGGGATTTTGGGGGTGAGTTGGTAGCGAAGGCGGACGCTGGTGGCGCTTTCGTTGAGGATGGTACCCTCTTTGCGGTCGCCATTTTTGAAGACGATGATGTCGGCGCGGAGTGCGGAGGTGGCAGACAAGAGCGCCAGGGTGGCGAGGCTGAGGCGGCGAAGAAGCATGGCGATGATGAGGGGGTTAGGATAGGAGTGCGCGGCGGCAGGAAAGCCGTCGGGAAGGAATTGTTAGCGATTTTCGAATCGGGAGTAAAGCGCGAAGCTGTTCCGATGAGGATTTTTTGAGTGGAGGATCGCTTTTGGGAGGTGATGAGGGGTGCAAGCCAGTAGCTTGCACGAACAGGTCAGTCCTGGTTTTTGGCGGGATCGGAGCCTGGAGGGGAATCGGAACCGAGTTCGTCTTGGCGGGCGAGTTCTTCGAGCGTGGGTTCTGTCGAAGGGGAATCCGAGGTCGCGGGGGTGTCGGGAGCGGGCTTGGGTTTGTCTTCGGTTTTGGCGCGCTGCTGGTATTCGTCTTCGATGTCGGCGTCTTCTTCGTCGGAGAACCAGGGGGTGTAACCGTCTTTGTCCCAGTCATCGACTTCTTTTTCGAGTTCGGCTTCGTCTTTGGCGAGTTGGGCGTGGTATTCGGGATAGGCTTCTTTGTCCTTTTTGTCCATGAAGTAGGCGAGGACAACGCAGATGCCGTAGAGCACGTAGAGAGGGCCGGACATGAGCAGGAGGGTCAGGATGTCTGGCGTGGGTGTGATGATGGCGGCGAAGATCATGATGGCGATCAAGGCGTAGCGCCAAGTGGACTTCATGATTCGGTAATTCAGGATGTCCAGTTTCACGAGAGCCATGACGATCACGGGGAGTTCGAAAGCGATGCCGAAGACGAGGATGAAACGGGTGGTGAAGGTGACGTAATTGTCCAAGGACCAGGTTTGGGTGGCACCGACTGATTCGGCGAATTCGGAGAAGAAGACGAGGGCTCTTGGGAGCACTTGCCAGTAGGCGAAGGTGCAGCCGCCGAGGAACAGGCCGGTGCCGATTCCGATGGCAGGGAAGAGGAGTTTTTTTTCATTGGTCTTCAACCCTGGAAGGATGAACTGGAGCAGGAAGATCAGAAGCAGGGGAAAGGAGGCGATCACGGCGGCGATCAACGAGACGTTGACGGCCATCATGAAGGGGCCTGCGATGTCGATATTGATCAGGAGTTTTCTGCCGGCTTCGATATCGGGAGCGAAGCCCGCGAGGACCATGGGGTAGAGCAGGATGTTGAAGAGCTGCTTGTAGAATGCAAAAGCGGCGAAGGCGGAAACGAAAAGGGTGGTCGCCATCCGAACCAGCATGGTGCGGAGGTCTTCGAGGTGGTCGAGAAAGGGCTTTTCTTCATCCTCTTTGTTGAGGTTGATGGCGACTTTTTCGCGGGCTTTGAAGACTTTGTTGAGTGCGGCTTGCCACATGGGAAATGAATGGGGGGAGGGTGTGAAAGGGGAGGGAGGTTAGATTAGCCCCTGGGCTGACATCCGTGCGTAGAGGGCGAGTGTCAGGGCGTTGGTGATCTCATTGGCAGCGATCATCCGACGGAGTTCCCCCGCACTCACGGGTCGCACGGCGCTGATGTGCTCGCTGTCCTCCGGTTCGGGCTGACCGACGACGCACACGGGCTCCGCTCTGAAGAGGTAAACGTGCTCGTTGGTGAATCCTTGCGAAGGGAGAAAATAACCGAGAGGGCGGAGGGAGCCGATGGCGGGATCAAGGATGACGCCAGCCTCCTCGCGCAGTTCGTTGAGGGCAGTGTCGATGATGGTTTGATGAGGGTCGGTGCCGTCGATGACATCGATTTGACCGGCAGGGAATTCCCAGAGGGTGTCTTGGACGGGGATGCGTTCCTGGGAGATGAGGAGGTAGCGTCCGTCTTCGAGGACGGGGGCGATGGCGACGGCGGCTTTGCGGTGGGCGATGGTCCAGGTGATGGGGCGATCCGGGCGACCTGGGGTGAGGTAGTCGGCTTGTTCGATTTGGATGTAGGGGTCGGCGTAAGTCTGCCGTGAGGCGACTTTTTTCCAGCCGTCGCCGTCGCGGATCTGGAAGAGGGGGAAGTCTTTGGTGGTGGCGGGGCTCATGCTTGAGAGCTGAGGGCGGCGCGCCAGCGGGTGAGTTGGGAGGCGATGTTCTTGGGGGAGGGGGCACCGATGCCCTGGCGGGCTTCGAGGGCGGTCAGGACGGAGAGGCAGTCGAAGAGATCGGACTCGAAGGCGGGGGAGAAGGATTGGTATTCTTCGAGGGTGAGTTGGGCGAAGCCGCGCTTTTCGGAGAGGGAGAAGGCGACGAGTTTGCCGATGACTTCGTGGGCCTGTCGGAAGGGGACGGCGTGTTTGACGAGGTAGTCGGCGAGGTCGGTCGCGAGGAGGAGGGGGTCGGAGGTAGCGGCGGCGGTGCGGGTGGCGTTGACGTCCATGCCGGAGATCATTTCGGCGACGACTTCGAGGGTGGTGTGGAGGGTGTCGATCGAGTCGAACAGGGGTTCTTTGTCCTCCTGGAGATCGCGATTGTAGGTCATGGGCAGGCCCTTCAAGAGGGTGAGGAGGCTCATGAGATTGCCGACGAGGCGTCCGGTTTTGCCGCGTGTGAGTTCGGCGACATCGGGGTTCTTTTTTTGAGGCATCAGGCTGGAGCCGGTGGTGTGGGCGTCGCTGAGCGTGACGAAGCCGAATTCGGCGGTGCACCAGAGGATGATGTCTTCGCTGAGGCGTGAGAGGTGGATGCCGCAGAGGGCGATGTCGAAGAGGAGTTCGGCGATGAAGTCGCGGTCGCTGACGGCGTCCATGCTATTCTGGGAGACGGAGGCGAAGCCGAGTTCGGAGGCGACGAACTCGCGGTCGATGATGATGGTGGAGCCGGCGAGGGCACCGGAGCCGAGGGGCATGACGTCGAGGCGTTTGCGGGTGTCAGCGAGGCGTGAGGCGTCGCGGGAGAGCATCTCGACGTAGGCGAGGAGGTGGTGGGCGAAGAGGACGGGTTGGCCGCGTTGGAGGTGGGTGTAACCGGGAACGACGGCGTCCGGGCAGCGTTCGCAGGCTTCGACGAGGGCGCGCTGGAGGTGAGTGATGTCGGTGGCGAGACGGTCGATGGCGTCTTTGCAGTAGAGGCGGACATCGGTGGCGACCTGGTCGTTGCGGCTGCGGGCGGTGTGGAGTTTGGCGCCGGCGGGTCCGATTCGGGCGGTGAGGTTGGACTCGATGTTCATGTGGACGTCCTCGAGGGAGGACTGGAACTCGAAGTCGCCGTGTTCGATTTCGTGCTGGATTTCGAGCAGGCCTTTTTCGATGGCGGCGCGTTCGCCGGAGGTGAGGATGCCGGCTTTTTCAAGGCCTTTGGCGTGGGCGATGGAGCCGCGGATGTCCTGGGCGTAGAGGCGCCAGTCAAAGGAGACGGATTCGCCGAAGGCTTGGACGAGTTGGCTGGTGGGTTGAGAGAAGCGACCTTTCCACATGGTGAACGAGGGGTGACGGAATGAGATTGGGAGGGGAGGAAAGTAGCGAGTTTCGCGGAGGGTGCAAGAAGAGTGCCTTTTCTGGGCTTTTTGTGTTTGACGATGGGGGAGGATTGGCGCTTAATGGTGCTCGCAGTTGCGTTTTTATGAGCGCAACCCTGTGTTTGGAGAGATGGCTGAGTGGTCGAAAGCACATCTTTGCTAAAGATGCGTAGGAGTAATCCTACCGAGGGTTCGAATCCCTCTCTCTCCGCCATTTAGGTTTTGTGGCAAACGAATTGGCTAGCGGACGGCGGCTTTGCCGGGGACGCGGGGGTCGTGGGCGGGGAGGAGCTTGGCGGATTGAGGATCCCAGAGGATGGCTTGGCAGGCGCCGAAGCTTGGGCTTTCTGAGAGGGTGTGGCCTTGGTCTGAGAGGGTTTTGAGGGTTTCGGGGCCGAAGGCTTTTTCGATCTTGAGTTCGGCGGGCGCCCATTGGTGGTGAAAGCGGGGGGCGGCGAGGGCTTCGGCGGGTTTCATGCCGTGGTCGATGATGTTTGAGATCGCGAGGAGGGTTTGGGTGATGATGGTGGGGCCGCCGGCGGCACCGACGGTGAGGATGGGGCGGCCGTTTTTGAGGACAATGGTGGGGCTCATGCTGGAGAGGGGGCGTTTGCCGGCTGCGACGGCGTTGGCTTCGGCGCCGATGAGTTTGAAGGCGTTGGGGACGCCGGGCTGGATGGAGAAGTCGTCCATTTCGTTGTTGAGGAGCACGCCGGTGCCCGGGATGACGACTTTGCTGCCGAAGGCGGTGTTGATGGTTTGGGTGAGGGCGACCCAGTTGCCCTCGGTGTCAGCGGTGCTGAGGTGGGTGGTGTGTTTGCCGAAGATGTCGCCTTCCCAACGAGGGGGGAAGCCGTGGCCTTTGACGTCAGCGGCTTTTTTGGGGTCGATTTGTTTGGCGAGGGAGGCGGCGTATTCGGGATCGACGAGGCCGCGGGGGACTTTGGCGAAAGCGGGGTCGCCGAGCCAGTAGGCGCGATCGGCGAAGGCGAGTTTCATGGCTTCGGTGATGACGTGGACGCGATCGGCGGCGGGAAGGGTAGCGATGGGGAAGTGCTCCATGATTTGCAGGATCTGGGCGACATGGACGCCGCCGGAGCTGGGGGGAGGCATGCAGATGATGTCGTGGTCGCGGTAGCGCGCTTTGATGGGGGTGCGCAATTCGGGCTGGTAGGCGGCGAAGTCGGCAGCGGTGGTGATGCCGCCTTTGGCTTTCATCCAGGATTCGGTTTGCCGGGCGAAAGGGCCTTTGTAGAACCAGTCGAGGCCGTTGGAGGCAATGGAGCGGTAGGTTTTGGCGAGGTCGGTTTGGATGAGGGTCTCGCCCTTATTGAGAGGGGAGCCGTCGGGTTTGAGGAAGATGGCGGCTGAGGCGGGAAAGGAAGCGATGTCGTCTTTGACGGAAGCGAGCTTGCGGGCGTAGACTTCGTCGATGGGAAACCCGCGTTCGGCGAGGTCGGCGGCGGGGATGAGGAGGTTGGCGAGGGATTTGCGGCCATGTTTTTTGAGGGCGATGTCGTAAGCGGCGAGGGCACCCGGGACGGCGCTGGCGAGGGGACCGGTTTTGCTGGCTTTTTCGTCGAGTTTGCCGTCGATGATGTACATGTCCCGGGACGCGGCGGCGGGGGCCATTTCGCGGCCGTCGATGGCGGTGAGGGTGCCGTCTGCGGCATGGATGAGAATGAAGCAGCCGCCGCCGATGCCTGAGTTATGGCTATCGGCGACGCCGAGAGTGAGGGCAGCGGCGATGGCGGCGTCGATGGCATTGCCACCGTTAGCGAAGGCGGCTAGGGCGGCATCGGTGGCGAGAGGGTGGACGGTGGCGACGGCCTGTTGTGGTGCGGAAGTGGACTGAGCCAGGATGGTCGATGCCTTAATGGCGATGACGATGAATGAGATTAGAGAAAGCGGGCGGGGAGGGAAAGGCATAGAGGGGATTGGCGACTTGCGTTGAAAGTGCGCCTTCCCGGACAGGTGTCCAATGAGAATAAGAGTGACCAAGATCCCCTAAATTGGTGAGCCGGGCGAGCCTCGGATTTCCTGCCTTTGTCTGAGAGTTGAGGTGATTCCTTATGCTTTGCGGGAACTTCTCCAGGCGACCCAAGCGCTGCGGTAGCTAGCGACGACGGCTGTTAGGCCGATGCCCAGGAAGGCGGACCGATCTTGCAGGATGGAGAGGTCAGGGGTTGTGGCCAAAGGGGTGGCGAGTGCGACCTGACCCAAGCCCGATCCGACTAATGCGGTCGTGCCGAGAAAAATCGTAGTGAGAGTTAGTGTCCAGAAGAAGAAGGCGGGCATTTTCTTTGTGGAGGGTTCGGGATTGAGAGGATTTAGCTGAACGGAACAATTCCGGCAATACTTATTTTGATATTATCAAAATTGAACGATTTCGAGTCTTTGAACTACACAAATCAATGAGCGCAATTCTTATGCCAGTCTAGTAGCGAATTGTGACGAGGTCGTTGCGCAGGCAGAGGGGAAGTGCGATGGATGGCCGAATGCGATGTGCTCGGTGGGGCATCAGAGGTGAGAGAGAGGGAACCAAACCTATCGTGAGGTTTGGTGGAGCATAGCGGGTTCGAACCGCTGACCTCCTGCATGCCATGCAGGCGCTCTACCAACTGAGCTAATGCCCCAAAAAGATCACCGGGGGTGGCGATTCGGAGGAGAGGACGGTAACGCAACGTTCGAGTCTGACAACTTGAATTTGCAGGTTTTGAGATTGGGGAATCCTGGTAGTTGATTCAGGTCAATCATCGGGGTCGTCGCCGGCTCGGCGTTTTTTGAGAGGCGAGACATTGCGATGGACCCAGACGCTTTGCAACATGCCCATGAGGAACATGGTGACGAGGAGGAAGGTGCCGCCGTAGGAGATGAAGGGGATGGGGATGCCGATGACGGGCAGGATGTTGAGGTTCATGCCGACATTCTGGAAGGTGTGAGCGAAGAACATGGCGACGACGCCGATGGCGAGGAGTCGCCCGAGTTGGTCGCGGGCGTTGTAGGCGACAAAGACTCCCTGGAGAAGGAGAAGGAGCATGGCGGAGAGCATCAGCAGGGCACCGCGGAAGCCGAATTCCTCGGCGATGACAGCGAAGATGAAGTCGTTGATGGACTCGTTTGGGAAGAAGGTGCGGTGGACGGAGCCGCCTTCGGGGGCCTTGACGGAGAGGGGGCCTTTGCCTTCGAGGCCGGCGGAGCCGACGGCGAGTTCGAGGTGGTAGGGGACCCAGCCTTCTTTTTTCATGTCCACCTTATCCCGCTGGTCGGTGTTCATGTAGATGGGGGTGTCGATGCGGAGTTTTTGGTAGTCCTTGAGGCCGAAGAAGTAGACCAGAGGGACGACACAGAGGACGCCGAGGACGAGGACGATGAGGTAGCGGAAAGGGACGCTGCCGGCGAGCATGAGGCCGAGGAAGACGGGGCCCCAGACGAGGCCGGAGCCAAGGTCTTCTTTGGCGACCATGGCAGCGGGAATGCCGGCGATGACGACCGCGACGATGACTCGAAGGAAGTGATGGCGAAAGATGGGGAGAAAGCGGGGGAGGTCGCCGAAGACGACGGCGAGGATGAGGATGCCTGCAGTGATGGCGACTTGGGAGGGTTGGATGGACTGGCCGGCGATTTCGAGCCAGGCCTTGTTGCCGCCTTTTTCAATGCCGATGAATTCCAAGGCGATGAGGCCGGCGATGCCGACCAAGTAAGCGGGGACACAGGCCCAGCGGATCCATTTGTAGTCGATGAGCGAGGCACCGAGGAAGATGGGGAGGCCGATGATGGCGTAGCGGATTTGCTCGCGCCACTTCATGGAGAGGGCGGCGCCTTCCTTGTAGGCGGAGGCGTTGTAGATGGCGTAGACTCCGAAGGCGATGAGCGCCGCCATGTTCAGGATGAGAATCCAATTCAGGCTGAGGAGTTTCTTGAAAAGGGGGGTCATGGAGGCGGAGCGGGCCGGGTGGTCGGGCGCTGGAGAGAGGGCGGTTAGGCGGGGACGGCGGCGAGGAGTTTGCGGGTGTATTCGTGTTGGGGGGCTTCGCAGAGTGCGTCGGCGGGGCCTTGTTCGACCAGTTTTCCGAGGTGCATGACGGCGATGTGATCGCTCATGTGGCGGACGACGGCGAGGTCATGAGCGATGAAGAGGTAGGTCAGTTTGAATTCGTCCTGGAGGTCTTTGAGGAGGTTCAGAATTTGGGCTTGGACGCTGACGTCAAGGGCGCTGACGGGTTCGTCACAGATGAGGAATTTGGGTTGGACGGCGAGGGCGCGGGCGATGCCGATGCGCTGGCGCTGGCCGCCGCTGAATTCGTGCGGATACCGGCCGGCGGCGTCGGCTGGGAGGCCGACTTTTTTGAGGAGATTGGCGACGGTTTCCTGGCGTTCATCGCGGGTCAGGGAACGAAAATGGATGGAGAGGGGTTCATCGACGATGGCGCCGACCTTCATGCGGGGGTTGAGGGAGCCGATGGGATCCTGGAAGATCATTTGCAGGTCTTTGCGAAGGGGGCGGAATTCGCGTTCGCCGAGGGAGAGGATCTCGCGGTCGTCGTAGAAGGCCTGGCCGCTGGTAGGGCGGAGGAGTTTGAGGAGGGCGCGGGAGACGGTGGACTTGCCACTGCCGCTTTCACCGACGAGGCCCAGGGTTTGGCCGTGTTCGATGTCGAAGCTGACGTCATCGACGGCTTTGATGACGTCCTGGCTGCGTCCGAACCAGCCGCCGCGAACGGGGAAGTGGACTTTGAGGTTCTTGACGCTGAAAAATGCCATGGGCAGATGGTTATCACAGGAGCGGGCGTGCGCTAACAAAAAGCGGAGGCAGAATGGAGCCTGCCTTTAGCCGTGAGTGCTGCGCCAAGCGAGGGTGCTGAGATACCAGTCGATGAACTGGGGGCCGCAGAAGAGCCAGAGGAGGGCGCCGGTGGCGAGGTAGGGGCCGAAGGGGATTTTGGCGCCCCATTCGCCGAAGCCGGTGACGCGCTGGACGGTTGGGATGATGGTGCCGATGATGGAGGCGGCGACGAGGGTGAAGAGGACGGCCTGCCAGCCGGCGAAGGCGCCGATCATCATGAGGAAGAGGACGTCGCCAAAGCCCATGGCCTCCCGGGGGATGACGACTTCCTGGGTGGTGCCGTGGATGGAGCGAACGTCCTCCCAGGGGTGTTCGGCGAGGTGCTCTTTGCCCCGGAGGATTTTGAGTTTTTCCATCCACAGTTCGGCGGTGACGTTTTCCCAGGAGTCGGCATTGACGGTGAGGGTGGTGCTGGTGACGACGAGACGATCCGAGGCGCGGGAGAAGATGTCTTCCCAGGGGAGTTCTTCGTCGCCAAGGCGTACGACGGGAGGGGCGGTGTCGTCGGGTTGGGCGACCTCCCATTTGACGGGGGAGTCGAAGGAATGGCGTTTGCGGCCGAGGGCGAGCTTGCCGAGTTCGACGATGATCCAAAGGATGCCGAGGCCCATGGCGGCGCTGCCGAGGGAGAGGAGGAAACCGCGAAGATGAGTGGTTTCGGACATGAGTTCGGGGACGGCGAGAGCGCAGAGGAGGCCGGCGACGGTGCCACCGATGGTGATCTCGTGGGGGAGGATGAAGTGCTCGATGTCGATGAAAGTGCCAGCGACGAGGAGGGAGACGAAGAGCCAGAGAGCGAGGACTTGGGGGCCCCAGGAGCGAATGTCAGCCCAATCGCCCCCAAAATGGAGGAAGACGGCGTAGAAGAGGATGCCGACGAGGAGTTCGACCCAGAAGTAGCGGGAAGAGATGGGGGAACTGCATTTGGCGCAGCGGCCGCGGAGGACGAGCCAGGTGACGAGGGGGATGTTGTGGTAGAAGGGGATTTGGTATTTGCAGGTGGGGCAAAAGGAGCGTCGGGGTTGATTGACGGAGAGGCCGCGTGGGAGGCGATAGATCACGACGTTGAGGAAGGATCCTATGCCTGCGCCCAGAAAGAAGATGATGCAGTGCAGGAGGGTGTTGAGGATTTGGTAGCGAGTCATGAAACGAGGGAGCGGGACAAGATCGCTAGAAAGGTGCCTTGGGTCTGGCGGGAAAGGAAGCGAAAAAAAGGGTGTTTGGTTTCTGGCCAAGGTTTGCAGGTGAGAAAACAGAATCGACTTGGGGTATTTCGAGGGACAAGCGTTTCCGGAGACGGACTGGGGTGATAGAAAATGCGGCGTTTGTGCGATGTCTGGGGCCCGATATGCGATTTCTTTTTTGTTTTCTGTTCTCTTTCACGCTTGGTGCCGCCTTTTCCTTGGCAGCCGAGCCCCTCAAAGCCCTCCTCATCACTGGAGGCTGCTGCCATGACTATGCGAAGCAGCATGAGATCATCGCCAAGGGCATCCAAAGCCGCGCGAATGTGCAGGTGGATGTGATTTGGACCGACGATAAGTCCACGAACCCGCCACTGCCGATTTATGACAAGGTGGATTGGGCCAAGGGCTACGACATCATCATCCACGACGAGTGCGCGGCGAGCATGAAGGACAAGGAGACGCTCACCCGCATTCTCGATGCTCACCAAACGATCCCGAGCATTCAGCTGCACTGCGCGATGCATAGCTTCCGCACGGGCGAGGATCGTTGGTTCAAGCGCCTCGGGCTGCAATCGAACTCGCACGGCCCGCAGGAGCCTATCGCGATCACGTTTGTCGATAAAGAGCACCCGATCACGAAGACACTCGGTGACTGGACCACGATCAAAGAGGAACTGTATAACAATGCGAACCTCTTCGATGCACATCCGCTCGCCATGGGCCGCCAGATGGTCAAAGGCAAGGCCGTCGATGCCATCGTTGCCTGGACGAATGAAAAAGCTGGTGCCCGCAGCTTCAGCACGACGATCGGGCACAACACGGAGACGGTGGCCGATGCTCGCTATCTCGATTTGATCACGCGCGGCCTGCTTTGGGCCTGTGACAAGCTCACACCGGAGTTTTTGACGCCATTCCAAGGGCAGAACAAGGTGACGTTTGTGCCCGCGAAGCCTGTCGAGGCTCCGAAGCCGCCGCCGGTGCCGAAAGATGCCACGGGCATCAAGGTGACCGCGAGCAGCACGCAGCCCGGTAATGACACCTGGAAAGCCGTTGATGGCGATGAAGGCACGCGCTGGTGCGCGGTGGATGGCTCGAAACCGCAATCGCTCACGCTGGAGTTTGAGAGGCCGCAGGACCTCACTGGCATCGACATCGTTTGGGAGAGCAAAAACAACGCGTATCAGCACCGGATCGAGATTGACGGCAAGAGCGTCATCGCTGGCAGCACCGAGAACGCCCATTCCTTTGATGCCAAGCAGGCCAAAAAGATCATCATTACCTGCACTGGAACCAACCAAGGTGGTTGGGCCAGCATTCGCGAGGTGCGGCTGAAAGGGCCGGGCATCAAAGCCATCGCTCCGAAGCTCAGCGCTGAGCAAAAAAAGGAATATGACAAAGCGAATGATCCGCTTGCCAAAGAGGGTAATGTTGCGCCGAAGATCGTGAAGCTCACGCCGGAGGAGGAAGCGGCCATTTTGAAGGATGTGAAGGTCGCCGAGGGGTTTGAGGTCACGCTTTTCGCGAACAGTGCGGCGGCGAACTACCCGGTCTTTGTTGCCGCTGAGACGGATGGAACGCTTTACGTTTCATCGGATGGCAATGGTTCGCTGGGTCGCAATCCGAAGCGCGGGCGGGTGATTCGGTTGCGTGATTTGGATGGCGATGGTCGCGCGGATGAAACGAAGGTCTTTTGTGAGGTCGATGCGCCGCGCGGGCTGGTATGGGATCACGACCGGCTTTATCTTGTGCATCCGCCGCACCTCAGCGAGATCATTGATGCCGATCATGATGGTGTGGCGGAGAAGCAAAACATTCTGGTGAAGGACATTGCCTTTGGTTACAAGGATCGTCCGGCGGATCACACCACGAACGGGTTGAGTTTGGGGATCGATGGGTGGCTTTACATTGCTGGCGGTGATTTTGGATTCATGAAGGCTACCGGCACCGATGGCAGAACGCTTCAGCATCGTGGCGGTGGGGTCATTCGCGTGCGTCCGGACGGCAGTGGCCTCGAAATCTATTCCACGGGCACGCGCAACATTCTTGAGGTGGCTATCAGCCCGCTGATGGACATCTTTGCTCGCGACAACACGAACGATGGCGGCGGTTGGAATGTGAGGTTTCATCACTTCACCGGGCTGGATGATCATGGGTACCCGAGGCTCTACAAAAATTTTAATGATGAGTGTGTTCAGCCGTTGGCCGATTATGGCGGTGGCAGTGGGTGTGGCGCGGTTTACATTGATGAGCCTGGGTTTGGCGAGTGGAACAATGCTCCCTTCACCTGCGATTGGGGCAGTGGAGCTCTCTGGCATCATCAGGTGAAGCCCAAAGGCGCGACGTTTGAGGAAACGAGGAAGCCCGAGCCGTTTATCAAGATGACCCGTCCGACTGATGCGGATGTCGATGGGATGAGTCGCGTTTATTGTGCGAGTTGGAAGGGGGCGACGTTTGACTGGGCGGGGCCGGATGTGGGTTATATTGTGCAGGTGAAGCCGAAGGGCTGGAAGTTGAGAAGTGGTGTCGGCATTCAGCCCGCGAAGATTTCCGAAGGCTTTCCAGCTAGCGAAGGTCCAAACGGGCTAAAGCCCGAGACTACTTTTTGGATCGAACCGCTGCCGGATTTCGCGAAGGCGAAGGATGAGGAGTTGGTGAAGGGGCTGGAGTCTGCGAGCAACCGCCGGAGGATGGGGGCGCAGAGGGAATTGGTGAGGAGATTGGAAAAGAAAACGCGTCTTGGTGGGATGATGGACTCAGAGCAAGCAAGACGCTTAGCTATTTTTGGTCTTGATCCGAAGCTGGGACTCCAAAGCAAAGTCGCCATGATTAATGCGTTGGCTCGTTTCGACCTTCGCGTTGCAGAATTGGATGCGCTGGGGCGCGAAACGACGAATTCTCCCGATATGATAGTAACTGCAGAGCTCACGAGAGCCATTGCGGTTCCACAATCTGAGGAGGCACTCGAAGTCACAGCCGAAGTGGCCAAGAAAAATGTCTCGGAACTCTATCTGCTGCGCGAATTTACGGACGTCAGGCAATGGCCGGAACCGTCGGATTCAAATTCTCTTCTTCGTCGCTCCGCCGCTCATCAAATTGGAGCAGGGCAGGTTCTTCCGAAAAACATCAAGACCGTTCTGGCCAAAGCATTTTCAGATCCTGATGAAGTGATCGCGCACATGGTTATTCGGGCAACATCACTTGGAAGCCAGCGATTCTCAGGTCGCCTAGTTCGTGTCGATGGAGGTGATGTTGGCTACAAAGAGGGCGTTTTCGAATTCGCAGAACCTTGCCTCGGTGTTTTGGATGATTGGCAACAATCTCGTTTGGCGTCCACACGTGCACTTCGCGCCCTCGCTATGATGCATCAGCCCGAAGTCGTCTCCGGTCTCATTGAGCGCCTCGGCAAGGCTACGGACCCCGCGTTGCGTCAGGGCCTCCTCGGGGCGCTGTGCCGACTGCATTTCGAGGAAGGTGAGTGGAAGGGGGATTCTTGGGGGACGCGGCCGGACACGCGGGGGCCGTATTACCAGCCGGTGGCTTGGAGCGAGACGCCGAAGATTGCGGTGGCGTTGAAGGACGCGCTGGCGAAGGCTTCGCAGGAAGAGGCTGCGTTTTTGGTGAAGGAGTTGAATCGGAACCGGATTCAGTTCAATGAGGCGCAGCAGCGTATTTTGGAGTTGGCAATGAGCGATCCGAAGGTGCTGCCGGAGTTGGCGGCGCAATTGGCGGGTGCGGAGGAGATTCCGGTGGAGGCGGTGCCGCTTTTGGTGGAAGCTTTGAAAGGTGGTGCTGGGATTCAGGGGGGACAGATTTTGACGGGCGGTGACGGGCTAAAGCCCAGCACTACTTTTCTTTCCCAAGCCATCATTGCGCTTTCGAAAACTGATAGTGCTGAAGGGGTTGAGGCGACGCTTTGTGCGCTGGAGCCGATCAAGAAGTTGCCGGACTCGGGTAAAGATTATGATGCGGCTTTGGCGGCCTTCTTGAATGCTCCGAAGCTTGAAAACCACCACCAGCTTGTTGAGCAGATTGCTGAGAAGGCGGAGTGGGCACACTCGATGTATGCGTATGCTGCCTTGTTGAATCTGGCGAATCGCAAAACGGGCAGTCCGGAGTCGATCCAGTTGTCCCAGAAGGCGCTCGATACCGGTTGGGCGGATGCGAAGCACCGGAAGCTCATCATTGACGCGATCAGCGCTTCCAGACACGTGCCCAGCGCCGCCAAGGTGCTCGCTGCGCTTGATGATCCTGATGTCGAAGTCAAGGGCGCGGCTGAGCGTGCTGCCAAGGCCATGCGGATCACCAAGATCGAGGACAAAACGCCCAAGGTTGTGACCTTGAAGCCCGAGGAGGTGCTTGCTGCTGTTTTAAAGGAGAAAGGGGATGTGGCGCTCGGTGAGCAAATCTTTACCAAAGCCACTTGCGTGGCCTGCCACACCGTGAAGGAGACGGAAGCCCAGAAAGGACCTTACTTGGGCAACATCGCGCAAACCTACAAGCGTCTCGATTTGGCTCAGAATATTCTTGATCCGAACAAGACCATTGCCCAGGGCTTTGCCAGTGAGATGGTGGCCTTGAAGGATGGCACGAGCAACATGGGCTTCATCACTTTGGAAGGCGCGGATGAGATCAAGATGCGCAACATTGCCTCGCAGGAGTTCACTTATAAGACGGCGGACATTGCCAAGCGTGACAAACTGCCGACCTCGATGATGCCGCCGATGCTGATGAATAACTTCACCGTCAAGGAGTTCGCTTCGTTGCTGGATTACCTGGAGTCACTGGTGAAGAAATGAAGGTCTTGTGCTTGAGTTGTTGGTGTGAATTTGGGCGCTCAGGCGATGGAGGAGGCTGAAGAGGCCGAAGAAGGCGCGATTTAGGTAAACGGATTCGGCGCGGCCACGGGCACCACGGAGGGAGAGGAGGACGCGGTCCTGGCGATTGGCGTCGCCCATTTCGTACATTGCGCGGAAGAAGGTGGGATCTGCGAAGTCGAAGTGTTCGGAGCGGAAGGGGCGTGAGAGGAGTTCGATGGATTCGCGGGCGAGAGCGGTGACTTTTTGGATTTGAGTGGGGCCGTCGGTGGGGAGGATGACGTCCATGGCGCGGAGGGCCTCTTCGAGGGCGGAGGTGGACTCGAGGAGAGCGGGATTGAGGAAGGCGAATTGGAGGGTGTGGAATTCGGGGGTGATGGAGCGGGTGCAGCCGAAGTCGAGGACGCAGAGTTCACCGGCTTGATTGACGAGGAAGTTTCCAGGGTGGGGGTCGGCGTGGAAGAGGTTTAGGACATGGATTTGATGCATGTAGAAATCCCAGAGGATTTGGCCGATGCGATTGCGATCGAGTTGGGAGGGGGAGGTGTCGGCGTAGCGGTCGAGGGTGAGGCCGTCGATCCAGTCCATGGTGAGGACGCGGCTTGAGCAGCGGTCGGGGTAGAAGGTGGGAAAGCGCAGGCCTTTCAAACTGGCGCAGGCGGCGGCGATTTCTTGGGAGCGCCGGAGTTCGGTGACGTAGTCGGTCTCTTCGAGCAAGCGTGTTTCGACCTCGGTGAAGTAGTGGGCGATGTCTTGTTCGCGGAGGCCGAGGATTTGCAGGGCGACGGGTTTGATGACACGGAGGTCGCTGCGCATGGAGTCGGCGACGCCGGGGTATTGGACTTTGACGGCGAGTTTTTGGCCGGCGCGGGAGGCGATATGGACCTGGCCGATGGAGGCGCCGTGGGCGGCGTCGGGAGTGAAGGTGTCGAAGAGGGCTTCGACGGGTTGATTGAACTCGCGTTCGAGGGTGCGGCGAACGAGGGGCCAGGAAAGGGGAGGGGCGGAGTATTGGGCTTGGGCGAACTGGGCGGCGTAGGCGGGGGGGAGAAGGTTTTCGTCGATGCTCAGCATTTGAGCGAGTTTGAGCGGGCCGCCTTTGAGTTTGCTGAAGCTGGCGTAGACGGCGCGGGCATTGCGTTCATCCAGGTCGGTGCGCAGCGATGAGGAAGCTGTGTCGGGACTGACGGCGCGCTGGCCGTAGTATTTGAGGTAGTTGATGCCGACGCGGGCGCCGGTGCCGGCCAGTTCGGCCATGCGGCTGAGTGGTGTGCTGCGGATGCTGTCCTGGAGTGGGTGTTCTTCCGCCATGGTCAGGCGCGGTGGGGAACTCCGGGCAAGAGGAAACGGAGGAGGTCGAAGCCGGAATCGAGGACTTGGTGGCCCATCAGATCAAACAGAACGGCGACGGATTTTTCGATGAAGGCATCGGTACGTTCGAATTTGGGGCTGTCGTCTTTCAGGTGGAAAGCGACGACGCTGCGCAGGAGGAGGCGGAGGGCTTTGGGGTAGACGGCACTGACGGGGCCACGGGAGGCGATTTCGCCCTGTTGGCGACCGAGGGTGAGGAGGGATTTGGCGAACTGCTCGTAACGATCCTCCAGCGCGGACCACTGAGGGACGGACTTCAAGGGACTAGCGTGGCCCAGTCTCAGGAGGAGGAGGCTGCGGTGATCGAGGGTGGCAGTGGTGAAGGCGTAGAGGAAGGCCAGCATGCGGTGGCGTGCGCTGAAGGTGGGCCATTCGGCACCGCTTTCGACTGAGACGATGATGTCATTCATCATGCCGCGCCACCAGTGGGCTTCGACGGCATCCAAGGACGAGTATTCGGAGAAGAAATCGCGCTCGGAGATGCCGAGGTTTTGGCAGAGTTTGAAGATGGAGACTGGGGGGCGACCTTCGGACTTCAGCTCGTGGAGGTAGGCTGACTCGATGCGCTGGCGGAGGGAGGGGTTTTCGAGAACGATGGGGTCATTCATGATATATAGAGAACGAGTGGGCGTGGGGTTGTGGTGCCTAGAGTTTGTGACGGAGGCGGTTGGGGATGATTTTTGGAAGGCTGGGATTGCACGGAGGGCGGATCTTCGGGAGATTGGGGGGCTGGCTAATCGGCTGACCTTTGATATGGACATTTCTTTGACCACACCTGCCTTGCTGTTTCCGGCGATCTCGCTTTTGCTGCTGGCGTATACGAACCGGTTTTTGGCGCTGACCTCGGTGACGCGGAATTTGCATGACAGCTACCGGGCGTCCCATGATACGGTTTATTTGGCGCAGATCCGGAATTTGAGGAAGCGGATTCGGTTGATCCGGGACATGCAGTTTTTTGGGGTGCTGAGCATTCTGCTGTGCACGGTTTGCATGCTGCTGGTGTATGTGGGGTGGCAGGTTCCGGGGAGGTGGGTGTTTGCGGGGAGCCTGGTGAGCATGATGCTGTCGCTGGGGCTTTCGCTCTGGGAAGTGATGTTATCGGGGCGGGCGTTGGATTTGCATTTGGAGGATTTGGAGGCGGGGAAGTGAGAAGAAGAGACGGAGGGGCTTCAATGACTTTGATTGCGGCCCAATATCCCATTCGGGGAAGTAAGTGGGTATAGGTAAAAGTTGGAAAGTAGAATGTGAGAAGGGAGGTCTCTAAGACGGCAAGTCTTGGTGAACTTACTTTTTTTCGTAACCATATGCTGATAAATCCGAAATCGTGTTTGACGGAAAGTCATCAACTTTAACCAACTGAATTATGCCTGAGTTAGCCGAATCCCCCGAAGAATTGAAAGAACGTATCGAAGCCCTTACAAGGGATCTGAATCAAAGCAGAAGCGACGTTGATAAGCTGAGTAAGCTGGATGTGCTGGCCTTTGGCGGTGGCGAGATTGATGCGACGGAACTGAGTGATGATGACCTGCGTGAGGTGTTCGACATGGCGATGTCGTCGGACAAGCTGAACAACTTGCCGGATGGGTTTGATCCGAACAAGGGGCGGCATGATCCCTTGAAGCAGCATCCTTATTCTGCGGATGCGCTTATGGAAAGCGGAGTCTTGACCACGGATCGAAGCCGAACGGACATGCTCAAGGGCCTGAATGCGCTGATGGAGCACAACGGCCACAATTTGACCATGGAGGTATTGGCTTTCAAGGCGTCGGCGACTGAGATGAGGATTGCGGCGCTGGAAGGTCACCTGGGAACGCTACAGGGGGATCATCAGAATCTCATCAAGCTGGGTTTGGCGGCAGAAGGCGACGAGATGTCGCAGGCAATCGGTCTGCTGAAGGAGGGGATTAAGAGCTTCGAGCAAAAGATCGACATGTTGTCGACCGAGATCGAGATGCAGGTGGAGATGTATCCAGACAATATCTTGGAACAAGCGAAGCGGCTGCTGGATTATCCGGGATTGACTCCAGAGGAACTTTTAACTGCGAGTCAGGAAGAGAAGGCGCTGGATGCGAAGTTGAAGAAGGGGGAAGTGGGTGAAGAAGTGTTCAGGCGGATCGAGGCAGATAAGAATCTGACCCATGATCAGAAGCAGCGGATTCACCAGCAGTTGGGCAAGCATGGCATGGAGCAGGAGTTGAACCAGAAACAAGAGACGACCATCCTTCGTCAGGCGACCAAAAACACGCACTACATGTCCGCATACTTAAAGGTGTATGCCAAGGAATACAATGAAGCGTTGGTGCAGTTTGCGAAGGACGAACTGGATAAGACCAAGCTTCCAAATGACCCGGGGTTGTCGAAGCGGTTTCCGCGTGTTGGGGAGACGGATGAGCAAGCTACGGGATTGAAGCCCGGCACACAGAAGCAACT
>JAIYDW010000190.1 GCA_027487315.1 Verrucomicrobiaceae bacterium
CGGGTGCGGGCGCATACTGGGTTGGGGTCTGAGAAGGCAACATCCCACTAGAACGAAAGCGTCAGTTCTCAGACTGTGACTGGCCAAAGCCCACAATAGGCACTAGCATCGACTCCATTCCCAAACCCGTGACCAATCCAACACCTTCCGACACGCCCCCTCCCTCCGCGCCCACACCTCGCCGGGCAGCCTCTTCCTCAGCGGCCAAGAAGGCGGTTTCAAAGGCTAGTGAGGCGGCACCACCGCGTGCAGGCGGTCGGCCGGCGTTCGCGAGAAAGAACCCTGCGGCCTATCGTGGCGGCAGGGTGCGTGACAGAAAGGTCGAACCAGAGGAGGAGATTCTCGCAGAAGAGCCAAAGATTGAGGCGGTGGAGCCTGCCGAAATTCAGCCACCAAAGGCTGTTTTGAGCGAGGTGCATTCCGAATCGAGTGACAGTCAGCCCGATGCCACTCCCCCGAGGGAGGATAGCGGGGTGCGCCAGGAACCTTCGTCAAACCCGCAACGTGAGCCCCGGCGTGACCAACGTCCGCAGGATCGAGATCAGCGGACTTTTGATCGTGAGTCGCGTCCGCACGACCGGGATCAACGGCCTTATGATCGTGATCGCGATCGTGGCCCGCGACCCAATCGCCCAGAGCGGTCTGACAGGCCGGACCGATGGGATCGCCCCCCCGCACCACGTCCTGAGCGGCCTTCGTTTGATCTGCGCGAGCTTTCTGATAAGGCCTGGCAGCTCTTTTCCGCCGAGTTGCGTGAGGAAGGGGTGACTTTCGTGGATGATACGGACGCTGAGAAGCTGACGAATCGCTGCTTCAAGCTTGCTGAGATCTTCATTCGGCAGCGGCAGCGGCGGTTGAGTTCTGTCTCGGGTTCGTCTTTGCCCGAGGAGCGCCGTAGGGACGAATCGCGCTCGACTCAACCCCAGCCTGCAAGACAAGAACTCTCTACCGAGGAACGCCCGACCGATTCTTCCAATGAGGAAGACGGTGATTGAGATTTGGCTCGAATCAGCCTCGATTTTTCATCGGCGCCACTGATAGACCCACTTCTCGGAGATGGTCTTTTCGGCTTGTTTGAGTTCGGCGCTCATTTCGATGAGCTTTGAGGTTTCAGGGACGCGGATTTGGAAGAAGGCACGCCAGCCTTTGGTTTCGGGATTTTTCATGACTCGGGCGTCAAGGATTTCGGCTTTGTCGCCACCGGTGAGCTCCACTTTGACTTCGGGCACCCAATCGGCGGGCGGAGCTGGGTCAGTAAGGCCGCGGGAGAAATCGACGACATAGAGGTGGTCGGTGGTGGACTTCATGACGAAGCCGCGACGGGTGGCGAGGACTTTGGCGAGGAGGCCGGGGACATGTTCCTCGAGCCAGTCGAGGCGGTATTCGAAGTTGAGAGGTTCTTCGGGTGTGGTGGGGATGGTTTTGGGCTGCCAGAAGGCGACGATGTTGTCCCAGGTCTCCTCACCGGTAGAGAGTTCGACGAGGCCAACGCTACCCTCGCCGAAGCCTTTGATGGGCTCGACCCAGACGGCGGGGCGGAGGTGGTAGTTGGCTTCGAGGTCCTCGAAGTTCTTGAAGTCCCGATCGCGCTCGCCGAGGCCGAACCCTTTTAATTTGGGTACCTCAAAGAAGCTGAGACGCATGTCGCGACCGTTGTCGAGAGGACGCCAGAGGGTGGGACCGCCTTCGACTTCGATCTGGAGGCCATCGGAGTCATGGACTTCGGGGCGGAAGTCGTAGGGTTTCGGGTGGGTGTTCTCGCCATACCAGAACATGGAGGAGAAGGGGGCGAGGCCGAGCATTTTGACGGGTTTGCGCACGTAGAGGCTGCCAGTGACGAACATGCCAGTGGTTTTGCCGGGCATGGTGGAGAAGCGATAGGCACCGGTGATGCTGGGTCCGTTGAGTAGGGCGAGGCAGGTGAAGAGTTTGTCGTCCTTGGCGGGGGGGACGATCCAAAAATGGGTGAAGTCGGGGAACTCTTCCGGTTCGCCGCCGATGGTGTTAACGGCGACGCCTCGGGCGGAGATGCCATAGCCGAGTTCGGTGGTGACGGAGCGGAAGTAGCTGGCGCCCATGAAGACGAGGAACTCGAAGCGGCGGTCGGCCACGCTGTTTGGCGCGAGGATGCGGAAGCCGGCGTATCCGGAAGGAGCGGCTGCGTTGGCGGGAACTTTGACGCCGCCGTAGTCGAAGAGTTTGGTGTCGAAGGGGATGGGTTCGGTCTTGCCGGGGACGAGGTTGAAGAAGCCGACGGGTTTTTTGAACATCCAGCCGGGGTGGAAGAATTCGACGCGGAAGGTGTCGTCAGGGCTGGTGAAGAGGGCTTTTTCAGGGATGAAACGGATTTGCCGATGGTCGTCGTATTTCAGGCCTTCGTAGAAGGGGTCCAGATTGGCAGGTGGGGCTTCGTAAGGAGCGCGGGCGAGTTCCTGGGCGAGTTTTTGCAGGCTTTCGAAGTCGGTGACCTGGAGGTAATCCGGCGCGGCGGACAGGCAGGTGACCAAGGCGAAACTGACGACGACGAGACGCAGCGGAAGGGATGGCTTCATGTTAAGATGTAAGTGGAGAATGCTTGCTCGCGGCGGGGAGTCAACCGGAGGGATGAAAGCGTTTGAATAAACTCCTCGCCCCCGACGTCGAAACCATTACCTTGCCCCCTTAATGCCTGCCGCTGCTGCCGCGCCCGAAACTGAAGAAGATGCCGTCCTGGACATCGACCTGGTTCGGCGCTGCCAAGCGGGAGACACCCGTGCGTTTGACGCGCTGGTGACCAAATACCGGGGTCGGGTCTATGCCATGGCTTATCATCTCGTCCAAAATGAAACCGAAGCGTGGGACCTCGCCCAGGAGTCCTTCATCAAGGCTTGGCGGGCGGTGTCCAGCTTCAAGGGTGATTCGGCTTTTTACACCTGGCTGTTCAGGATCACGCACAACGTGGCTTACGACTGGCTCAGGAAGAAGAAAATACGGGCGGACGGCAATGAATTTGATGATTCCAGGGCGGACCACGGGGTGGCTGCTGGGGCGGAAACGGTGGCTCGGGCCGTGCCGGCACCCGATACCGCGATGAAGCAGGCGGAGTTGGGGCAGCGGATTCGCGAGGCAATTGCCCAGCTTTCGCCCGACCATCAGCAGGTGATCCTTCTGCGGGAGGTCGAAGGTCTCGCCTATGAGGAAATCGCTAGCGCCATGAAGTGCTCCGTCGGCACGGTCATGTCCCGTCTCTTTTACGCACGCAAAAAACTCCAGGAAATCCTACATGATCTACGCCCATGAAAACCACACCAGAAAATCAAGATGCCACGCCGCCTGATTGGATGCGCTGGCTGGATGGGGAAATGCCCGCCGCCGAACGTGCCGCGTTCGAGCGAGAGTTGGCCGGTGACCCTGGCCTGCAAGCAGAAGTGGAAGCTGCCCGTCATCTCAGCGCGATGCTCAAACAGGAGTTACCCGCTGAGATGAGCATTCCGCATGCGGATTTCTTCAACTCTCAAATTCAAGTGAGGCTGTCGCAGATAGAGGCTGAAGAACGTCGATCCGTGCCTGTTGCGGCGAGTCCGTGGCTGGGCTGGCTTCGAATGCCGTGGCTGATCGGTGCCGCAGCGGTGGTGGTTGCCCTTTTGGCCGTGCGGCGAGATGAGGCACCTAGCTCTGAGTCGAACACGCTGGTGATGAGCACTTATGCGCCGAATCCAAAGGTGGTGGTGAATGCGTTCCATTCTGAAGCGGCCGAAGCGACTGTGTTGATGCTGGAAGGCTTGGAAGAATTGCCGGCGGACCGCAAGGTGGTGGGCTGGCATTTGGACAGTGGGCTGACTGATCCTGCCTCGATGAGCACGGCTTTTTCGGGTCCTTCGGGCGAGGTTGAGGTGGTCATGACGCGTGATGCGAGAAATCAGCCCCGTCTATGGGTGCCCCGCAGTTAGATCCCCATGAATCGCTCACTTCTTCTCTTGGTTGTGGTTTGGTTAGTCGCAGGCGGCACGCCATGGCTGTCAGCGCAGCCCGTGCCACCGCCGGCCAGTCCCGCCGCCCGGCCCGCCACGGATGGCAAGGTTTGGGGGGCGTTGGTTTATGCCACGGACTCGGCTGAGAAATTGACCGGCGTGAAGTCTGAGCCGTCGAAGTTCCTACCGGACATGGATCAAAAGTTGGCCAAAGTCTTTCCGTGGACGCACTTCGAGATTGTCGGACAGCACACGCAGGACGTTTTTCGGGAATATGAGTCGTGGGTGGTGCCTTCGGCGGATTTGTTTTTGAAGGTCGACTCCAAGGGGCCAGATGCCGGGGGTGGAGTGCACCTGCATTTGCAATTTTGGCGACAAGAGCAGGTGCTGCTGAAAACCGACGCACTTTTGCGGCCCAAGAGCCCGCTCTTTATTTCTGGTCCGAAGTGGCGCGATGGTCAATTGCTCTTTGTGCTGGTGCTGGCAGAAGAAACCGAGGCCAAGTGACCTCCTACAATTGAGGGAGAAAGAACATCGAATTGCTGGCCCAAAGTTAGAAAAATGCGCCTGCTAGCGTATAAAGCTTTCTTGATCATGCCAATCCGCCTTCTTTCGTTCCTCCTGTCATCCAGTCTCGTTGCTGCAAATCTTTCCGCCCAGGAGGTGAAGCCCGCGACGGATCCTCATGCCGCACACGCCGCCCATGGCTCGGTTCCCGGGCTGAAGAAGGAGTTGTATGAGGGCATCACTGAGGCGGACTTCATGAAGTTGGGAGACAAACCGAAAACCGTGAAAGTGGTCCTGATCGCCACCTTTTCAGATGACAATCACGGGATGAATTTCAACGGCTACTCGAAAGGTGCCGCGACCTGGTTCGTGCCGGTGGGCTGGACTGTTGAGGTGGAGTTCATCAATCCCAGCCCGGTCCCACATAGTGCCATTGTGATCGAGCAGGCGGACACTAAAAAACTTCAAGTGACCGAGCCATGGTTTGAGGGTGGCGCGGTCGAAAAACACATTCAAGGCATTGCCGTATCGAAAGCGAAGTTCATCTTCACGGCTGATGAAGAGGGCGAGTATGCGTTTGCCTGTGGCTTTCCAGCGCATGCCATCGCAGGCCACTGGGTAGGCCTCGAAGTCACTGCGGAAGGGACGAAGCCGATGTTGAAATTGGGAGATGCAGAAGCCAAAGAGATCAAATAGGCACTCATTCTTGTCTTCCGCAGGATAGCGACGAAGCGCGGTTCCGGCACGGCTCTTGCTCCTCCGATATGCCCCACTGGGTTGACATCCACTGTCCAACCCCTATTTTGCCGACCCTTTTTTGACACTCATGAGCACCCCTGTCCCTGGAAAACCGGTCTATAACGTCAAGAACCCATTCATCGCGCATCTGAAGCAAGCGTATGATCTATCGACACCGGAGGCGCCAAAAAACACGCGGCATTACGAGATCGATTTGTCGGGTTCCGGTTTGGAGTACCTTCCTGGCGATAGTTTGGCTGTGCTTGGAACCAATGACCCGATTTTGGTCAGCGACACGCTAGCGGCACTGGGTTTTACGGGGGATGAAGTCGTGACTCACCCAAAAGGTGGTGAAGCACCGATCCGTCAGATGCTGACGGAGTACTACTTGATTACCGAGCCCGATAAAAAGCTGATGGCGGCCATTGTTGAGAAAACGGGTGGCGAGTCCGTATTGGCACCACTGCTCGATCCGGAAAAGAAGGAGGAGCTGAAAAGCTACCTTTGGGGTCGGTTTGTGATTGATTTGCTTTTGGAGAACCCTACGGCAAAGTTTGAGCCACAGGAGTTTTGTGGTGTCCTCAAGAAACTGAACATCCGTCTTTACTCGATTTCTTCGAGCCAGAAAGCAGTGGGTGAGGAAGTGCATCTGACGGTGGCGACTGTGCGATTCAACAGCCATGGGCGTGAACGCGGGGGAGTGGCCTCGACCTTTCTGTCGCGAATTGATTCCAGCATCGCCATCCCGGTTTTTGTGAATCCAGGCAAGGGATTTCGCCTGCCCGAACCGGAGGAAGAAACGCCTGTCATAATGTGCGGTCCAGGGACGGGGATTGCTCCCTTCCGCGCATTCCTTCAAGAGCGGAAAGCCACCAACGCCAAGGGGAAAGCGTGGCTCTTTTTCGGCGAGGTAAGTAGTAAGAGTTGCTCCTTTTACAAAGACGAATTCGACGCCTATTTGGCTGACGGAACCTTGAGTCGGCTTGATTTCGCATGGTCCCGTGATCAAGCGGAGAAGATTTATGTGCAGCACAAGATGATCGAAGCGGGCGCTGAATTCTGGGCCTGGCTTGAGCAAGGAGCGCTCTTTTATGTCTGTGGTGATGCCTCGCGCATGGCGGTCGATGTCGACAAAGCCTTGCATTCCCTCATTGAGACACACGGCGGCAAGACCTGCGAAGAAGCTGCTGCCTACGTGGAGCAAATGAAGAAGGACAAGCGCTACCGACGTGACGTTTATTGATCAGACCGTTTGCAACAAATCTCGCAGGCAAGTCCATCGCTTCCTGCTTTCTTGTTTTTGCACGGCAAGCCTCAGGGCTTTTGGATCACCAACAAGTACGACGAGTTTACGAGCTCTAGTGATGCCTGTGTAAATGAGGCTTCTTTCGAGCATAACAAAATGTTGGGTGCTCACAGGAATGATCACGCAAGGGAACTCACTACCCTGGCTCTTATGGATGGTCATCGCGTAGGCAGACTGCAAGGCATCTAGCTCACCAGGTTCATACGCAACCTCACGACCACCATCGAAGCGGACATGCACTTTGACGGGGTCCAAATCCATGCTCGCAATGACACCCAGATCACCGTTGAACACATCCTTTTCATAATCATTGAGGGTTTGAAGCACTTTGTCCCCAACCCGAAAAGACGTGCCAAAGCGCTCAATCTCGTATTTGAATTCGTTGGGCGGGTTGAGCGCTGCTTGAAGAGCGTGATTCAAGGCGCGGGTGCCCAGGCTATTGCGATTCATTGGCGTCAGGACCTGGATGTCTTGGATCGAATCCAACCCATACTTGGCCGGCAAGCGGGTTTTGACGAGTTGCACCACCGTTTCAGCAATCGCTTCGGGGGTGGCGGCCTCTAAGAAAAAGAAATCGCTGTCCCGATGGGGAGTCAAATCGGGCACCTGGCCGCCATTAATCGAGTGAGCGCTTGTGATGATGCGGCTGCTGGCGGCCTGGCGGAAGATTTCGTTGAGCTTTACACATGGAACCTGACCACTGGCAATGGCGTCCTGAAGCACCTTACCGGGACCGACACTCGGGAGTTGGTCGGCATCACCCACCAGAAGCAGCTTGGCACCTTGAGGAAGGGCCGAAAGGAACTGAGCCATCAGCGGAGCGTCAATCATCGAAACTTCGTCCAACACGAAAACATCTCCCTGGAGAGGACGCCCGCGATGTCGGCCCCAGATGCCGCTCCCCTGAGACTCAAGGAGGCGATGCAGTGTCTTGGCCTCGATGCCTGCGCTTTCCTGCAGGCGGCGAGCGGCTCTCCCGGTAGGGGCAGCCAGAACGATTTTCTTTCCAGCTGCCTGATGAATCGACAAAAGTGTGCGGACCAAGGTCGTCTTGCCCACTCCCGGTCCCCCGGTGATGATGAGAACCTGCTGCCGCATGGCTTCCCTGACCGCCTGTCTTTGACTCTCAGCGAGCGTCAGTTTTTGACTGGCCTCAGCTTGAGCGATCGCAGTCTCGATGCCTCCTTCGGCGACTTCCAACTCAGCCTTGGACTTGGCAAGCGCCTTCAAGTGCTGGGCGATGCTCTGTTCCGCCCCGCGTAGGTGCGGTAAGGCGACAAAAGCTTCGTCAGCCATGATCGAAGCAATTAACTCGCTGGCTTCAACCAAACGATCCACCACCAAGGCAACGGCAGCCTGAGCCACTTCCAAAAGATGCGCTGCATGCTCCAACACCATAGCCCTGGGGAGGCAGGTATGTCCACGTTCTGCAGCTTCTGTCAAAGTGTGCAAAACACCGGCTTTCAAACGCTGGGGCGCGTCTTTAGCCATGCCGATCTGCATCGCAATTTGATCTGCGGTTTTGAAACCGACTCCATGAATGTCCGCTGCGAGTTGAAACGGATTTGCTTTCAGCACGGCTTCGGCGCTGTCTCCGTAGGTCTTGTAGATGCGCAGCGCCCGGGACGGACTGATTCCGTGGCGGTGAAGAAAAAGCATGATGGCATGCACGGCCTTTTGCTTCATCCAAGATGCCCGGATCTCCTGACGCCGCTTGCTGCCAATCCCCTCCACCTGCTCCAATTTCACTGACTCGTTTTCGATGATGTCCAGCGTCGCCGAGCCAAACTTGGCCAAGATCCGCTTGGCATAAGCTGGCCCGACTCCGTCAATCAGGCCACTGCCGAGATAGCGTTCCAATCCGTCGAGCGTATCCGGACGATTCAGACTCAGTTTTGCCGCCTTAAACTGATCCCCGTAGTCCCGTGCACTCTCCCAGGTTCCGGTTGCATCGAGTTGCTCGCCCGGAACCACATGGGGCGCGTTGCCGATGACGGTCACAACTTGACGCGTCCGGCCGCCCTCTGGCAACACCTTCAAAATGCAGTAGCCCGTGTCTTCTGAATGAAATGTCACTCTTTCCACCGTGCCCTTCAAGCGCTCCTGGGCGGCGGTTGAGGAATCGGGATGGGACGGTTTCATGACTCAGACTTAGCGCAACCGACAGCGCGTTCCAAGTTTCTCCATGCATCGCTTGCAGTTTGACCGATCCAACTGAGAATCCGCGCGATGGAATTTTTGTCTCTTTCGCTGCCCTTTCTTGCTGAAATCAATGTTTTCGATTTCTCCTGGATTTCGACGCCCGAAGCGTGGGTTTCTCTGCTGACCCTCGCCGCGCTCGAGATCGTTCTTGGCATCGATAACATTGTATTCATCTCCATCCTGGTCGACAAACTTCCAGAGGAGGACCGGGCACGCGGACGATTCATTGGACTTGCGCTGGCCATGGTCACGCGGATCATGCTTTTGCTCAGCATCACCTGGGTGATGCAACTCACCACTCCTCTTTTCACTGCATTAGGCCATTCAGTGACCGGGAAAGACTTGATTCTCATTGGTGGCGGCCTGTTTCTGTTGGCCAAAAGCACCCGCGAAATCCACCACAAACTCGAAGATGATGTCGAAGGCGAACTGAAAAGTCAGGGCAAAACAGCCAATTTTGCCGCCATCATGATCCAGGTAGCCCTTTTGGACATCGTTTTTTCGCTGGATTCCGTGATCACCGCCGTCGGCATGGCCAGCTACATCATGGTCATGGTCATCGCCGTTATGGTGGCGGTCGGCTTCATGATGATCTTTGCAGGTTCAGTGAATCGCTTCATCAGCAAGCACCCGACAGTGAAAATGCTGGCCTTATCCTTCCTCCTGTTGATTGGAACCACCCTGGTGGCGGAAGGCTTCCACTTTCACTTTCCGAAAGGCTACGTCTATTTCGCCATGGCTTTCTCCGTTTTTGTGGAGTTGCTGAACCTCAAATCCACTGCTCGAAGGAAACTCAAGGCTCAAAACCACGGAGTTAACTGACATCAATTTCTTTTCCTAAGGCGGCGTTGACATTGCGCCTGAGGTTCCAATAGTGTCACTGGTTTATGGCTTCTGACTTTCGCCTCTCCTTGCGCCTCCTTTGGGTGGCCTCCCTTCTCGTCTCTGCTAGTGCTCTTAGTTCCTGCTCAAGTGTAGGTGAGAGCCCGGGCGGCAAGATTTCCAAGGTCAAAGTATTCCATCTGATCCCCACCGAGCAGGTGAGATCTTCAGACCGTTCTCTGGCCTTCGAGCGCCAGTATCGGCTCCGTGGAGCGGTGACAGCAGCCGAACAGCGTGAACGCGCCGGGCAATACTATGACTTCCTCTGGAGTGTCACCGACCGCACTCAACCCGTGACGATCAAGATGCAGTACCGCCAAGCCAATACAGGCTTGGAAACTTTTGTCATGACTCAGGAAGTGACCAACGTCCGCCGTTCGAACTGGAGCAATTTTCAGGTCACCGGGCCAGCCTACAATGGCAATGGCCGTGTGACCTCCTGGAAACTCACCTTGGAAAGAGGCGGTGAAGTCATCGGCTCCCAACAATCCTACCTCTGGGAATAAGAGCCTAAACGACGCCCAGGCACCTCGCTTCCTTGAGGGCTAGTTGCTGTTATCCCTTTCTCCACTTCACCCACCCAATGTCTCGTCGCCAGTATTCGAACCCCGCGTCCATTTTGGATTGCGTGCGATTCCGGCGGCTTGTCCGTAGCGCTGAGGGCTGTTGTTTCATGACTTTCCCCACCTGGCGGCAAAGTATTCCCTGGACCAGCCATCAACCCGACTGAACCCCGAGACTCGCCCAACCCCCATTTGCTTTGCCCGCTGTGTCCGCCCCTTCAACCATTCTCGTAGGCCGTGTCGGTGAACTTTTCTGGCTGCGTGTGGAGGGCAAGGGAACCTTCCAAAACAGTCTCCAGGTCAAGGATGCCTTCGAACGCATGACCAAAGCCGGAGTGCGCGCATTTGTGGTCGACCTCGAGCGCTGTCCCATCATGGATAGCACTTTCCTGGGCACCCTGACCGGGGCCGCAGTGCAGCTTCGTGACTTCGAAGGAACCGTCAGCGTATTAAACGCCAACCCGCGCAACCTCCAACTGATGACCAGTCTTGGACTGGACTACATCTTGGATGTGGATGCAGGCGGAGAAAAATTTCCCACCCAGCGCCGTCAAGTGACGGCTCATCTGGACAACTGCGCCGAGACCACTGCCGCCACCCGCAAGGATCAGGCAGAGCACGTTCTAGAGGCTCACCAGGCCCTCGCAGATCTCAGCGAGGACAACCAATGCCGCTTCCAGGACGTCATCGACTTTCTCGAGAAAGAACTCGAAAACCGCAGTGGTGGCTAGCGCCCGGTCAGTTCGTGGTCTGGAGCAGCCCGCCAGAGATGGCAGCCGCCCATGGCCACACCCTCTATGAGCCCACTTTCCTCCATCCTGCTCCTCATTCTGCTCATCGTCCTAGCAGGACTTTTTGTGGTGATGCATCGTCGCCACAAAGATCGGCTCCAGAACGCTCAGGAAAGGCAAAATACCATCCTGGCAGAAGAGCGACGGCTCTTCGCCTTCCTGCATGATTTGGGCGAGTCAATCAGCCACGACAGTCGCCGGAACGCCATCCATCGCCTCATCGTTGAAGGTGCCCAGCGGGTCACAGACAGCGGGGGCGGAGCCTTGTATCTGCTTGATGAAGCCCAAAAATGCCTCGTTCCCAAGTTTCACTCTGACGAGTGCTCCCCCCTGGTCGAATTGCCAGAGCGCATCATCGCCATGGCCAAACAGAACCCCAGCTCCCTGTTGAGCTTTCTCCGCCTGCATGCCGTGGGCAAAGACGTCGGAGCCCTCGGCGCCGTATTCACCAGCCAACGCGCCGAAATCGTTGCCAATCTCAAACGCGACGCCCGCTTCGGCAAGTCCAACAATCCCCTCCACCTGCCCGCTGCCGCCATGATCAGCCCGATCAGTTGCGGCAATCGTCATCTCGGCGTGCTCGCCGTCACTACCCCCCGGGACCGCGCAACTTTTGACGAAAACGACTTCGAAGTCTTCCGGTCTCTTGCGGAGCAATCCGCCTTTGCCCTTGCCAACGCCCTGGTTCGGCAAGAAGCCAATGCCAAACAGCAAATCGACGCCGAACTGCGCGCCGCCAGTGCCGTTCAGCGCATCCTGCTGCCTGATCAGGATCCCAAACTGAACGGCTACACGGTCGCCGGCCAAAACATTCCCGCCCGCATCTTGAGCGGGGATTTTTATGACTACATCGAGCTTGAGGGCGGCCGCCTGGGCCTTGTCATCGCCGACGTTTCGGGAAAAGGCACCGCCGCCGCTCTCATTTCCGCCATGTGTCGTGCCGTCATGCGCACCCTGGCCCCGCAGGAGTCATCCCCCGCTGCGGTTCTCTCCAAAGTGAACCGCCAACTCTTTCCGGACATCCGAGAGGACATGTTCATCACCATGGCCTACCTCGTGCTCGACCCATCCTCTGGTGAAGTCATCTACTCCCGCGCAGGCCACACCGCACCCCTCGTCTGGCGGGCTGCCACCGGGCTTGTGGAGACACTGAACACTCCTGGAATGGCTGTCGGCATCGACAAAGGCGATGTGTTTGAGCGGATTGCCCGGGACGTCTCCATTCACCTCGATCCCGGCGACACGCTCCTGCTTTACACGGACGGGATCAGCGAAGCCACTGACAACAAAGAACTCATGTTCGGAGAAGAGCGTGTCGAACGAGCCCTCGCGCTGCGCGCCGCTCAGGGACCCCGAACCATTGTCCAAGGCCTCCTGCAAGAAGTGGATGTCTTCGTCGCCGGACAGCGTTCCCTGGATGACATCACCTTGATTGCAGTGCAGAAGACGGCATAGTTTCCCTCCCCTCAATCCAAAAAACTTACCGTATGTCCGAAACTGATCCCTCCATCCCGTCTCTAGAGACCGATCCAGCCACCACAGCGGAAGACTTGTCCCCAAACGACAACGTGACCCCGGTCGACCCCCTCGAACAGGCCCTGCTCGACATCGAGAAATGGAAAGACCTCGCCTACCGGAGCCAAGCCGAACTCGACAACTTCCGCAAACGCGCCACCCGTGAGGGCCAGGAAACCCGCGCTTATGCGAATGGCGAGTTGCTTCGCTCCATTCTACCGATTCTCGACAACTTCGAAATGGGCCTCAACGCCGCCCGCGCTGAATCCGAGAAATCCATGATCTTCATGGGCATGCAAATGGTGCACCGCCAGTTTCAAGAATTCCTCAAAGACTTTGGAGTTCAGGAGATCGAATCACTCGGCAAAGCGTTCGACCCGAACCTCCATGAGGCCGTTTCCCAGGAAGTCACCACCGAACATGCCGAAGGCACAATCATCCGCGTCACCCGTCCCGGGTATCGCCTGAAGGAGCGTTTGCTCCGGCCTACTTCCGTCATCGTCGCAGCGGCCAATGCGCCAGATTCACCCGCTGAGGCGTAACCTGATCCCAACTTTTTTCCCGACTCTTCTTTTCATTCATGGCTGACAAGCGCGACTACTACGAGGTCCTTGGCGTCTCCCGGGACGCCACTGCGGATGACCTCAAAAAAGCCTACCGCAAACTGGCGGTGAAATATCACCCCGACAAAAACCCTGACGACAAGTCGGCCGAGGAGAAATTCAAAGAAGTCAGCGAAGCTTATGACGTCCTGAACGACGACCAAAAGCGCGCGGCTTATGACCGCTATGGACATGCCGCGTTCGCGGGTGGCATGGGCGGTGGTGCAGGCGGCGGCGGCATGCATGATCCGTTCGACATCTTTAAGGAAGTGTTCGGCGGCGGTGGGGGCGTTTTTGAATCCTTCTTCGGCGGTGGCGGCGGTGGAAGTCAGCGTCGCAGCGGTGGCCCCCAACGGGGATCCGATTTGCGTTACGCCCTCGAGATCACCCTCGAAGAAGCCGCTCACGGCGCCGAGCGTGAGATCGAGTATGAGCGCCTCGTGTCCTGCAAAACCTGCACCGGGAGTGGCTCGGCCTCCGGCAGCGGCAAAAAAACCTGCCGCACCTGCGGAGGCGCAGGCCAAGTCATTTCCTCGCGCGGCTTTTTCCAAGTCCAACAAACCTGCCCTGATTGCGGCGGCACTGGCGAGACCATCACGGATCCCTGCAAACCCTGCCGGGGCGTGGGTCGGGTCAAAGAACGCACCCGCGTTCGCCTGCGCATTCCCGCCGGCATCGAGGAAGGCTCCCGCCTGCGCTCTCAAGGCAATGGCGACACCGGCACTGCCGGCGGCGCACCTGGCGACCTGTACGTCGTCATGCACCTCAAGCCTCATGACGTCTTCCAACGCGATGGGGACGACCTGCACTGCGAGATGCCCATGTCCTTCACAACGGCTGCCCTCGGAGGAGAGCTCACTGTTCCCACGATCGAAGGCAAAGCGACCGTCAAGATTCCAGCAGGCACGCAGAGCGGCACGACCTTCCGCCTCCGCAGCAAGGGTCTCAAGCACCTGGGTGGCGCCAACAACGGTGACCTCTACGTCCACGTTCAAATCGCCGTCCCAACCAAGCTCAATGGTGACCAAAAAGCCAAACTCCAGGAATTCGCCAATCTGATTGGCGAAAATGCCTCTGAGATGGAGGAAAGCTTTTTCGAGAAGGCCAAAAAGTTCTTCAGCTAGGCACCAAGTCCGACCTCATCGGCCCGAATTTCCACACAAAACCCCTGAGCAGCGCAAAAAGCGGCTCGTTTGAGGGTTTTTGTCCAATGCCGACGCTTTGCCGCCTCATGTTCCCAGCACGATGAACCCGCCTTCCTCACTCCATCTCTGGACCCGTCCCCTTTTGACGTTTGCCCTGCTCATGCCAGCCGCGCTCAACGCCGCTGACGCTGAAGGCGTCAAATTCTTCGAGATGAACATTCGCCCCCTGCTGGCGCAAAAATGCTTCGAGTGTCATGGCAAGGACAAGCAGAAAGCTGATCTGCGGCTCGATCACATCGACCACATCCGCGCCGGAGGCAGTCATCACGGTCCTGCGATCGTCAGCGGACCCGTCGAAAAATCTCCCCTGATCCAAGCCATCGAATACAAGGACTCAGAGTTCGAAATGCCACCGGATGAAAAACTCACCAGCGAGCAGATTGATCTGCTCAAAAAGTGGGTCGCCATGGGCGCCCCCTGGCCGGAAGGCGAAGTCGCCCCGAAAGGCCCCTACAAGCCGGGTGTCATCTCTGCCGAGGAAAGAGCTTGGTGGGCCTTTCAACCGCTCAAAAAAGTCACCCCTCCCGCTCCCGTCAAGGACGGTGGTTCAAATGAAATCGACCTCTTCGTCCGCGAGCGACTTGCCAAAGAGGGCCTGACACCCTCCCCTGAGGCCTCGCCCGAGGAACTCATCCGGCGCGTCACTTTCGACCTCCACGGCCTGCCACCCACGCCAGAGGCCCTTCGGCAGTTTGTCTCCGCTTACGAGGCCGCCCCAAGCGCCGCCGAGCGCAACCGGGTTTACGAAGCTCTAATCGACGACCTCCTTGCCTCCCCCCACTATGGCGAGCGTTGGGCCCAGCATTGGCTTGACCTTGCCCGTTACGCCGAGTCCGAAGGTTACCGCCAGGATGCCTATCGCCCCAATGTCTGGCCTTACCGGGACTACGTCATCAAGGCCTTCAACGCTGACAAGCCCTATGACCAGTTCATCCGTGAGCAGATCGCCGGGGACGAGTTGGATCCTGAAAATCCCGATGTCACCATCGCCACCGCCTTCCTCCGCCATGGCATCTATGAGTACAACCAACGCGACGCCGAAGGGCAATGGAAGCTCATACTCAATGAAGCCACGGGTGTCACCGCCGACGTCTTCATGGGTCTCAGCGTGCAGTGCGCCCAATGCCACGATCACAAATTTGATCCGATTCTACAAAAGGACTTCTATCGCCTGCAGGCCTTCCTGAACAACGTCACCTGGCCTGAGGACAAGTTGCTCGCCACTCCTGATGCGGTGCGCGAATACGAAAAACAACTCGCCGCCTGGAAGCAAGCCGCGGCGGCTCCCCTGGC
>JAIYDW010000128.1 GCA_027487315.1 Verrucomicrobiaceae bacterium
TGGCGAATGGCGAATGGCGAATGGCGAATGGCGAATGGCGAATGGCGAATGGCGAATGGCGAATGGCGAATGGCGAATGGCGAATGGCGAATGGGAGCGCTAGCTTGTGAAGCGGCGGAGGCCGTGAGTGGGATTGCGGTGGTTGTGGCGGAGGACCCAGACGCGGATCGTGTCGATGCGGATGTCGTAGAGGAAGTGGTAGGGGAAGCGGTCCAGGTTGCAACGGCGCAGGCCGGATGCGTCATGATGGAAGAAGCGGGGGTTGGCGATGGCTTTTTCGAGACCTATTTGGAACTCTGCAAAGAAGTCATCTGCCAAGGGTTCAGAGATGGAATCGTATCTCTCTAGGATTTCGTCCAGATCATGCTGGACGCGGCGATGGAACTTAGCGGACACGACGCTTTAGAGCCATTTAAGCAAAACTGTAACCGCTGCTTTGGGGCGGCGGAGGCGGATCTGGGCCGTCGTCAGCTTGTGACTTATGTGCTCATATGCCCCAGCGCTGCCAACGTCCCAACTCCACCTCCGGCGCTCCCAAATCATCGGCCACCTCTTTTCTTAAAATGCTCCAGGCCGGCGACGAGTTGATCAAAGGTGATGAGGACTGAAGGGTCTCTCTCGGCTTCTTCCATGCGTTGGGCGACTTCTGCGTCGGTGACTTGGTAGACGGGGCTTTCCAATCCGTGAAGAAGACGGGAGGCGAGGGTGGCGCGCTCCTCTTCGGTCAGTTTTGATGCTTCCGTGGCGATTTCTTCCAGTTTCATCTGAGGCTGAGTTTACTGGAATGAAGGTTGGCTTGCCAGTCGAATGTAAGCTGGGGAGGTTGGGGGAGCTAGGATTTTTGGCGGAGGTCGAGGGTGAAGGGGAATTCTTTGAGGGGGGAGATGGGGGCGGGGTCGATTTGGCCTTGGGTGTGGCCGTGGGTGAAGAAGCGGTTGAGGCGGCGGGACTCGGCTTCGTAGGAGTTGATGGGGAAGGTGTCGTAGCTGCGGCCGCCGGGGTGGACGACGTGGTAGCTGCAACTGCCGATGGAGCGTTTGTTCCAGCGGTCGATGACGTCGATGGTAAGGGGTGAGTCGATGCCGATGGTGGGGTGGAGGCAGTTGGGTGGCTGCCAGGCGCGGTAGCGGACGCCGGCGACGTATTCGCCGACGGTGCCGGTGGGGTGGAGGGGGACGGTGCGGCCGTTGCAGGTGATGGCGTAGCGGTCGCCGATGAGGCCCTGGGTTTTGATTTGGAGTCGCTCCAAGGAGGAGTCGACGTAGCGTACGGTGCTGCCGGCGGCGCCTTCTTCTCCGAGGACGTGCCAGGGTTCGAGGGCGGTGCGGAGTTCGATGTGGATGCCGCGTTGGTCGACCTGGCCGATGTGCGGGAAGCGGAATTCGAAGTGGGGGAGGAACCAGTCGTCACGCATGAGGTAACCGGCTTCGGTCATGTCTTCCATGACGTCGCCGAGGTCCTGCCAAACGAAGTGGGGGAGGAGGAAGCGGTCGTGGAGTTCGGTGCCCCAGCGGACGAGTTTTTCCTTATAAGGTTGCTGCCAGAAGCGGGCGATGGCGGCGCGCAGCAGGAGGTGCTGGGCGAGGCTCATTTCGGAGTGGGGCGGCATTTCGAAGCTGCGGAGTTCGACGAGTCCGAGGCGGCCGGTGGGGCTGTCGGGTGAGAAGAGTTTGTCGATGCAGAATTCGGTGCGGTGGGTGTTGCCGCTGACGTCGGTGAGGAGGTTGCGGAAGACGCGATCGACGAGCCAGGGTGGGACTTCGCCAAATTCAGGGATTTGGTTGAAGGCGATTTCGAGTTCGTAGAGGGCGTCGTTGCGGGCTTCGTCAACGCGGGGGGCCTGGGAAGTGGGGCCGATGAAGAGGCCGCTGAACAGGTAGGAGAGGGAGGGGTGGTTGTGCCAGTAGGAGAGGAGGGAGCGGAGGAGGTCCGGGCGGCGGAGGAAGGGGCTGTCGGAGGGGACTTCGCCACCGACGACGATGTGGTTGCCACCGCCGGTGCCGGTGTGGCGGCCGTCGACCATGAATTTTTCGGTGCCGAGGCGGGTGAGGCGGGCTTCCTGGTAGAGGGTGGTGGTGGAGTGGACGAGTTCTTTCCAGGACTCGGCGGGGTGCATGTTCACCTCGATGACGCCGGGGTCGGGGGTGACTTTGATGACGCGGATGCGGGGGTCGAAGGGGGGTGGGGTGCCTTCGAGGATGATGGGCATGTTGAGCGCGGCGGCGGTGTCTTCGATGGCGCTGGTGAGGTCGAGGAAGTCCTCGATGTGTTCGACGGGCGGGAGGAAGAGGTGGACGCGGCCGTTGCGGGCTTCGGCACAGAGGGCGGTGCGGGTGATCCAACTGGCGGACTGGCCTTTGGCCGGGACGCGCGAGTTGTCCGGAGCGTTTTTGGTGCGGTGTGTGGGTTCACCTTGGCCGCTGGGGCGGGTGGTGAGACGGGCGCGTTCGGTGTCGAAGGAGGCGGGGTCGTTGGATTTGAGCCAGTCGGCGACTTTTTGGATGTACTGCTGGCGGCTTTTGGGTTTGGCGGAGAGTGGGGGGCGGGTTTGTTGGGGGTCGGGCGGGTGGACCCAGGGGAAGTCGGTCTCTGCGACCCAAGGGAGGGAGTCGAGGGGGAGGCGGTAGCCCATGGGGGAGTCTCCGGGGATGAGGTACATGCGTTCGTCGCGGAGGAACCAGGGGCCGGACTGCCAGCGGAGTTCGCCGCCGACCCAGTCGCGCTTGAGGGGGAGGGCATAGCCGACGACGTGGTCGAGGCCCTGGGAGAAGACTTTGGTGAGGCGTTCGCGCTCGAGGGGGTCTTTCAGGTTGGATTCGAAGGGATCGACGTTGGTGGGGAGGCGGCGTTCTTTCCAGAGGTAATAGAAGGCGTCTTCGTAGCCGGTTTGGAGGTGGGAGGAGTCGACTTCGAGGGCTTCAGCGAGCGCGAGGGCGAAGCGCTGGGCATCGGCGGCGGTGTGGCCGTAGTCGATGTTTTCGTCGGCGATGAGGTTGAGGTTTGACCACATGGGGATGCGGTCTTTGCGCCAGTAGCAGGCGAGGGCGAAGCGGGGGAGTTGCTCACCGGGGTACCATTTTCCCTGGCCGTAGAAGAGGAGGCCGCCGGGGGAGAATTGTTTTTGGAGGCGTTTGATGAGCTCGCTGGAGAGGCGGCGTTTGTTGGGGCCGATGGCGGTGGTGTTCCATTCGTCGCCGTCCATGTCGTCGATGGAGACGAAGGTGGGTTCGCCGCCCATGGTGAGGCGGACGTCGCCGTCTTTGAGGTCCTGGTCGATGAGGTCGCCGAGGGCGACGATGTCGTCCCACTGCTCGAGGGTGTAGGGTTTGGTGACGCGCGGGGATTCCTGGACGCGGGTGATTTCCATTTGGAAGTCGAATTCGACTTCAGCTTTGCTCGTGAGGCCGACGATGGGGGCGGCGGATTGGGGGTCGGGGGTGGCTGCGACGGGGAGGTGGCCTTCGCCGGCCATGAGGCCGGAGGTGGGGTCGAGGCCAACCCAGCCAGCGCCGGGGAGGTAGACTTCGGTCCAGGCGTGGAGGTCGGTGAAGTCGTGCTCGGCGCCGGAGGGGCCGTCGAGGCTTTGGACGTCGGGCTTGAGTTGGATGAGGTAGCCGGAGACGAAGCGGGAGGCGAGGCCGAGGTGGCGGAGGGCCTGGCAGAGGAGCCAGGCGGAGTCGCGGCAGGAGCCGGAGCCGAGGTGGAGGGTTTCTTCGGGGGTTTGGACGCCGGGTTCGAGGCGGATGGTGTAGCTGACGTCTTTCCAGATCTGCTGGTTCAGAGCGACGAGGAAGTCGATCGTGCGGGGGCGGGGGTCTTTGTCCGGGGTGGTGCTGAGGACGTGGGCCTCGGGGAGGATGCCGCCGGAGGGGAGGTGGGTGGATTCGGAGTGAACGCCGGGGACAGCGTGGAGGAGGTGGGCGTTTTTGCCGAGGAGTTGCTGGCGGAGGCCGCGCATGTACTCGCCGAGGAGAGGGGTGAGGGGGAGCTTGCGGTGGTAGGGTTCGAGTGCGTGTGCGAGAACGGGGTCGTAGCGGAAGGGGAAGTGCTCGGCCTGAGGTTCGAGGAAGAAGTCGAAGGGGTTGAAGACGGCCATTTCGGCGACGAGATCGACTTCGATGGCGAATTCACGGGTGGGTTTGTTGAAGACGAGGCGGGCGAGGTAGTTGGCCTGGGGGTCCTGCTGCCAGTTGATGAAGTGGTCTTCGGGGGTGACTCGGAGGGAGTAGCTGAGGATGGGGGTGCGGCAGTGCGGGGCGGGGCGCAGGCGGACGATGTGAGGGGAGAGGGTGACGGGCCGGTCGTAGCGATAACGCGTGACGTGGCGGAGGGCGACGTGGATGGACATGCGGGGGGTGGCGGGATTTTCGAATTACAAGAAAGCATTCCTCATGCCAAGAGGGGAAGTGGTGACGAAAATGGCACGGGGGGTGGGATTGCGGATTGCGGATTTCGGATTTCGGATTGGGGAGAGGGGTCGGAGGGGGGCGTGGAAGTTTGAGGGGCGGACATAGAGCGTGAATAGGTAAATGTCCAATGGGGAAGGGTGGGGAGAGGTGGAGTAATCAGTGGTCAGTGGTCGCGGGTTGAGAAATTGAGGAATGGGTGTTGGGTGAGAGGATGATGGATTTTGATGAGGGGAAGGTGGCCGAAGGGGGCGGGGTGGATCTTTTGAAGGTGTTGCGGAAGTGGTTTGGGATGAAGGCGCTGCGCGGGGGGCAGGAGGCGGTGATGCGGGCGCTGCTGGCGGGGCGTCCGGCGCTGGCGTTGTTTCCGACAGGAGGTGGGAAGTCGCTTTGTTATCAGTTGCCGGCTTTGCTGATGGAAGGGGTGACTTTGGTGATCAGTCCGTTGATTGCGCTGATGAAGGATCAGGTGGAAGTGCTGCGGGCGCGGGGGATTGCGGCGGCGAGGCTGGATTCGAGTTTGACGAGTGAGGAGGTGGCGGAGGTGTATGCGGGGATGGCGAGCGGGCGGTTGAAACTGCTGTATGTGGCTCCAGAGCGGCTGCTGAAGGAGACGTTTGTTGAGCGGTTGAAGGGGGTCCATATTGCGATGATGGCGGTGGATGAGGCACACTGCATTTCAGAGTGGGGGCACAGTTTTCGACCGGAGTATTTGCGGCTGGCGCATGTGGCACGGGAGATGGGGATTAAGCGGGTACTGGCTTTGACGGCGACGGCGACGGTGCCGGTGGCGGAGGACATTCGGCGGGCGTTTGGGATCGGGGAAGAGGATGTGGTGCGGATGTCGTTTTTGCGGGCGAATTTGAGTTATCGGGTGACGCCTTGTGTGGCGGGGAAGCGGTTGGGGATTTTGACGGAGCGATTGAAGAAGCGGGGCGGGCCGGCGGTGGTGTATGTGACGCTGCAGCAGACGGCGGAGATGGTGGCGACGCATTTGCAGAGGCAGGGCATCAAGGCGCGGGCGTATCATGCGGGGTTGCCGGCAGAGCATCGGGCGGAGGCGCAGGAGGCGTTCATGGCGGGGACGGTGGAGGTGATGGTGGCGACGATTGCGTTTGGGATGGGGATCGATAAGGCTGACATTCGGGCGGTGTATCATTACAATCTGCCGAAGACGGTGGAGAATTATCAGCAGGAGACAGGGCGGGCGGGGCGGGATGGGAAGGCGGCGGTGTGCGAGTTGCTGGCGTGTCGGGATGATTTGGTGGTGCTGGAGAATTTTGTGTATGGAGACACGCCGACGGAGGGGGCGCTGCGGAAGGTGGTGGATCATTTGACGCGTCGGGGGTCGCTGTTTGAGGTGTCGGTGTATGATTTGTCGATCGCGACGGATGTGAGGCAGGCGGTGATCGAGACGATCATCACGTATTTGGAGTTGGAGGGGTGTTTGAAGCCGGTGGGGATGGGGTATGCGCGGTATGAGGTGCGGTTGATCGGGACGATGGAGCGGCTGCTGGCGGGGAGGTCGGCGGAGAAGCGTGCGTTTTTGCAGGCGCTGATGGCGACGGGGAAGGAGGGGAGGCGGTGGGTGGTCATTGAGCCGGAGAGTGCGGCGGCGGCGCTGGAGGTGGAGCGTGATGAGGTGGTGCGGACTCTGCATGTGCTGGAGGAGGCGGGGGAGGTGGAGTTGAAGGCGAGCGGGGTGCGGCAGCGGTTTCGGGCGGGGGCGGGGAAGGTAGAGATGGCGGGGGTGATGCGGCGGATGGTGGAGCGGTTTGCGGCGCGGGAGGCGGCGGATTTGAAGCGGTTGGGGCAGGTGGTGGAACTGGCAGGGCATCCGGGGTGTTTGACGCGGTGGCTGCTGGGGTATTTTGGGGAGGCGATGGAGGCGGACTGCGGGAAGTGCGAGAGCTGCAGGAAGCCGCGGGAGGAGGAGCGGGCGATTCCGGGGACAGCGGTGGCGGGGATCTCGATGGAGGAGGTGGCGACGATTCGAGATGTGATTCGGGAGGGGCATGCGGCGCTGGGGAGTGCGCGGGCGTTGACGCGGTTTTTGTGCGGGTTGACGAGTCCGGCGGCGGGGCGGGCGCGGCTGGGGCGGCATGAGGCGTTTGGGTGTCTGGAGCGGTTGCCGTTTCGGGAGGTGTTGGAGCAGGTGGAGGTGATGGTAAGTTGAGGCGGATCGAGGGCGTATGGGTTGGTATGGAGCGACGTGAGTTTTTGAAGAGATCGGGGGCGGTGGTGATGGCGGGTGGGTTGGCGGGGCGGGTGCGGGGAGCGGGGGCGATGCCGGAGTTGATTCGGGAGGAGAATGCGAAGGTGGGTGCGGATTTTCAGCTGACGCGGATTTTGCCGGATGCGAAGGCGAGTTATCGGTCGTCGGTGATTGAGGGGTATTGTTCAAGGCAGTCGGTTAAGGCGGGGGAGGTGCTGGAGGTGTTTGTGAGCACGAAGCCGGTGGCGCGGTTCACGCTGGAGGTGTTTCGCATGGGGTATTATGGCGGGGCGGGGTCGCGGTTGATGGGGACGTATGGGCCGTTTGAGGGGAAGACGCAGGAAGTGCCGGTCATGGGGGAGAATCGGCTGATGGAGTGTGGGTGGGAGGCGTCGGTGAGTTTGGAGATTCCGAAGGCGTGGGTGAGCGGGGTGTATCTGGGTCGGCTGACGACGGTGCCGGAGGTGGAGGACAAGCCTTACTGGCAGAGTTATGTGATTTTTGTGGTGAAGGATGACCGGTCGGCGGATGTTTTGTTTCAATGCAGTGACAACACCTGGCAGGCTTACAATCGGTGGCCGGTGAATGAGAGTTTGTATACGGATCCGAGGGCGGCGCATGCGCCGGGAGTGAGTGTGAGTTTTGACCGGCCGTATGGGTCGATGGCGCAGCCGGGGATCGTGAATAATCAGCTGAGCATGGGGAGCGGGGAGTTTTTGCTGTGGGAGTATCCGTTGTGTTTCTGGCTGGAGGAGCAGGGGTATGATGTGACGTATTGCGCGAACGTGGATAACTTGGAGGCGGGGAATTTGACGCGGTGCAAGGCGATGATCAGTGTGGGGCACGATGAGTATTGGGATGTGCGGCAGTATGAGCATGTGAAGCGTGGGATTGAGGAGGGGGTGAGTGTGCTTTGGTTATCGGCGAATGATGTTTACATGGTGACGCCGTTCACGGCGAATGCGGCAGGGGTGGCGAATCGGAGGCTGACGCGGGAGACGTGTTACGGTGAGTTTCGGGAGGAGGAGAAGGAGGCGTATGCGAAGGTGTTGGGGCCGTTTGAGAAGGCGGGGCCGGATGAGCGGGAGATCATTGGGGGGCGGACGGTGGTGCCTTTTAATGGGGGTGGGGACTGGACGTGTGTGAAGCCGGAGCACTGGTTCTTTGAGGGGACGGGGATGAAGAAGGGGGAGAGTGTGCCGGGGCTGGTGGGGTGGGAGTTTCATGGGGACCCGGATGTGGGGCGGGCGGGTTTGGAGGTGGTGGCGGAGGGGAATGTGTGGGCTGGGGGGACGAGATTGGGGAAGTATGCGGCGACGGTGTTTGAGGGGCCGAAGGGGAATGTGGTGTTCAATGCGAGTACGATTTTTTGGACACAGGGTTTGAGTTGTCCGCCGGGGCACATGCTGCCGTGGAGTCATTTTTCCAGGCCGCACGGGGTGGATGAGCGGGTGCGGCGGATCACGAGGAATGTGTTGGAGAGGGCGTTGGGGTGAAGAATGACTATTGGACAGGGGAGGGAGCTTCGCGCTAAGGATGGGGGATGAAATTGACGAGTGTGCGTTTGATTGGGGTGAAGTTTTGGCTGCTGCCGACGGTGCTGCGGGTGCCGCTGAAGTTTGGGCCTGAGACGGTGACGAGTGTGGTGTGCTTGCGGGTGCGTGTGGAGGTGGAGGACGGGGCTGGGAAGCGCGGTGAGGGATGGGGGGAGACGCCGTTGAGTGTGAGCTGGGTGTGGCCGGGGACGTTGAGTGTGGCGGAGCGGGCGGCGCGGATGGAGGCGTTTGCAGGGAGGTTGGCGGAGCGGTTGCTGGGGTGCGGGTTGAGGGGGCATCCAATGGAGATCGGGCATGATTTTATGGAGGGGCCGTTGGCGGAGTTGACGGCGGCTTTTAATGCGGAGTGCGAGGGGGAGGCGATGCCTTATTTGGCGTCGCTGGTGGCGTTCAGTGCATTCGACATTGCGATTCATGATGCGTTTGGGGTGTGTCACGGGGTGGATGTGTATGCGACGTATTCGGGGGAGTGGATGAACCGGGATTTGGGGGCGTTTTTGACGGCGGAGGCTTTTGATTTTGGTGGGAAGTATCCGGTGGATTTTCTGGCGAAGTCGGTGCCGACGCGGATGCCGGTGTGGCATTTGGTGGGTGGGGTGGATGCGCTGGAGGCGGGGGATTTGACGGGAAGTGAGCCGGATGATGGGTATCCGGTGTTGTTGACGGATTGGATTGAGCGGGATGGGTTGCGTTGCTTGAAGGTGAAGTTGCGGGGGACGGATGCGGCGTGGGATTTTGAGCGGATGCAGCGGGTGGGGCGGATCGGGCTGGAGCGGGGGGTGCGTTGGCTGAGCGCGGACTTCAA
>JAIYDW010000029.1 GCA_027487315.1 Verrucomicrobiaceae bacterium
AAGAAGGAAGGATTTCATGATTTGGGTGCTTCAGGGGTTGCGTTTGGAGAAGGGGTTTGGCGTTTTTTGGCGCGCTCCATGTCTCGGGCTTTTTGTTTTTCCTCCTTGGTCATTTTCTTGGGCTTCTTGGATGATGTTCCCTGGTTCACAGCCATGTCGTAGCGTTTTTCGCCGGCTTTGACGGGCTTGGCCATGTCAGCGAGCCAGGTGTCGTGCCGCTTGGTGAGTTCGGCGACTTTGTCGGGCATTTGAGTGGAGAGGTTGGTGGACTCGGAGACATCCTTTGCGAGATCGAACAGGCTCAATTGGCCTTTTTCGCCGACGAGCTTCCAATCGCCGGAACGCACCGCCCACCAGCCTTCGTCGCTTCCGGAGCACCAGAAGAGATCGCGGGGTGGTGGGGTGGTATCGCCGCGGAGGAGGGGCAGGATGTTTTTGCCATCGAAGGATTGATCTGCAGTGACCCCGGCGGCGGCGAGCGCGGTGGGCAGGATGTCGAGAGAGATGACGGGCGACAGGCATTCGCCGGGTTTCAATTGGGCGGGCCAGCAGACGAGGAAGGGCACGCGGATGCCGCCTTCGTAATCTGTGTGTTTGCCACCGCGCAGCGGGGTGTTGTCAGCGTTTTGTGCCAGTGGGCCGCCGTTGTCGCTGATGAAGAAGAGGAGGGTGTTTTCCCAGATACCTTCGTTTTTCAGGGTGGTGATGATTTTGCCCATGGCGTCATCGAGGCGCTTGCCCATGGCGAGCAGGGTGTCGCGGTCTTTGTTGCCGGTGTTGAACTTGGCGATTTCGTCATCGGGTGCTTGGAGGGGAGCGTGGACGGCATTGAAGGCGAGGTAGGCGAAGAACGGTTTGGATTTGTTTCGGCTGATGAAGGAGGCGGTCTCTTCGCCGAGGCGATCGGTGAGATAACCTTTTTCCTGAACGACCTTGGTGCCGCGATAGATGGGGTCGTTTGGATCATCGAGTTTGAAGTAGTCATGGGCGCCCCGACCGAGGAAGCCGAAGACCTCGTCGAAACCACGGAGCGCAGGGCTCCACGAGGGATCGGGACCGAGGTGCCACTTTCCAAACTGAGCGGTCGTGTAACCGGCGGGTTTGAGGTATTGAGGGAAGATGGTTTCGCTCATGGGCAAGCCGCTGCCGGCTTCGCCGCCGGTGTAGAGACCCAGGCGCTGTTGATAGCGTCCGGTCATTAGGCCGGCGCGAGTGGGTGAGCAGACATGTCCGCTGACGTAGCCCTGGCGACAAATGACGCTTTGCTTGGCCAAGGAGTCGAGATGCGGGGTCGTGATTTCCTTGGGGTGCAGTGGATTGAAGAGCACGTCGGCATAACCGAGGTCGTCCGCGACGACCACGATGATGTTGGGTTTGGATTCGGCTGCGGAGAGCGATGCGCTGAGGATGAGAAGAGAGAAGATGATTTTCATTTTTTGGGTTCCTTCTTTTTCTTGGCTTTCTTGTTGTCCTTGCGGTTTTCGTCGCCATTCCAGCGTTGATCTTCCCAGCGGGGAGGCTGCATGGAGGCATTCCATTGGTCGAAGAGGGCGGTCAGTTCGGTTCTTTTGGCGGGGTTTTCGTTGCTGAGGTCTTTTTGTTCGCCGGGATCGGTGGCGAGGTTCACGAGCATGGGGTCCATGTCTTTGCTGGCTTTGACGAGCTTCCAGTCGCCTTGACGGACGGCGTGTTGGACGCCGAATCGGAAGTAGAGTTCGCGAGGAGAGAGCGTGTCAGCTTTGCCTTGGAGCAGAGGAAGGAGATTGATGCCATCGAGTTCGACCTTGGGTGTTTCGGCTCCGGCGGCAGCGAGTGCTGTGGGGAGGACATCGAGTTGAATGACGGGGTCAGCCACAACGCGATTGCCTGGGATACGACCCTTCCATTGGGCCATCCAGGTGACGCGGATGCCGCCTTCCCAGACGAACCACTTTGAGCCACGGAGGCCCAATTGTTCGGCTTCTTTGGAAGCGCCGCCGTTGTCGCTGATGCAGAAGATGAGGGTGTTTTCCTCCAGCTTCAACTCACGCAATTTGGTCAACACGGTGCCGATGGCTTCATCAGCCTCACCAATGAGAGCGGCATAGGCTTGCTCGCGTTTGTCGAGGTGCTTGAACTTTTCTAACCAGGGTGGAGAAGCGACAACTGGGGAGTGGACGGCATTGAAGGAGAGGTGGAGGAAGAAGGGAGTGGCTTTGTTGGCGTCGATGAAGCTGCAGGCCTCGCGAGCGAAGATGGGGGACGTGATTGGAGCGCCTTCGAGATCCTGGAGCAGCTCGTTGCCGCGGTAAAAGGAGGGGCCTTTGCCCTCGCCAAGATTGCCGACGGTGCCCATGGCGAAATCGAAGCCCCGCGAGAGCGGCATGAATTTTGAATTGGTATCGCCGAGATGCCATTTGCCGACGATGCCGGTGGTGTAGCCTGCGGGTTTGAGGTGCTGAGCCATGGTGGTCTCGGACAGCAAGAGTTCGCGACCTTCGCGGGTTGGATTGGCGTCATGGCCTGTGCGGGCCTGATAACGTCCGGTCATCAAACCGACTCGTCCCGGGGAACAGACGCAGCCGCTGGAGTAGCCATTGGTGAAACGCACGCCGTTGGCGGCGAGGGAATCCATGTGAGGTGTGGGCGCGAGTTTGCCACCGTAGGCTCCGGGTTGCGCCCAGCCCATGTCATCGAGGTAGAAGATGACGATGTTGGGTTTGGCAGCGGTGGCGGCGGGGAGTTGAAAGAGGAAGAGGAAGACAAAGGCCAGCTTTTTCATGGGGTGCGGTGGAAACGCGCCCGAGCTGGGCTTCTTACGGGGCCTTGGTGCCGGTGATTTCGGAGAGGTAGTTGAAGAAGGCGCGTTTGCGGGGGGAGGAGATGCCCCAATTCACGGGTGGGGATTGGTAACCATCTTCGAGGGGTTCGCCCATGCGGCGGAAATCGAACCAGCCCCAGGAGACGTGGTCGGCGATGGCGGCGGCGAAGTTGTTGGCGGGCTGGTCGAAGTTTTCGTGGTCGTCCTCATTGAAGAGGATGGGCATGGGTTTGTAACCGGAGACGGCGCGGGTTTGTTTGATCATTTCGGTGATGCGTGCGGGGTCTTTGACGCCGTTGCCATGGAGGAGCAGGAAGTCGGAGGAGCGGACGACGTTTTCTTTGGGGATGGCACCGCCGCCGTAGCTGGTGCCGACGAGGAGACGACGGCCGTCTTTTTGGGTTTGGCGGACCCGGGTGATGAGTTCGTGGATGCGAGCGGGTTTGAGGATCTCGTGATCGTAGGCTTTGACGTTGGTCTCGTTGTTGACTTCGACGAGGACATTGCGCCAGCCGCCGTCGAGGAGCCATTTGGTGGCTTCGTCGGTGGCTTTGATGACGGCGGCTTCGTTTTGGAGCCGTTGATCCTGGCCGAAGTAGAAGTAGCCGAGGATGACGACCATGCCGAGTTGGTCGGCGGCATCGAGGACGCGTTTCATGCGAGCGGTGAATTCGGGGCGGAGGGTGCCGTCTTCTGCGAAGGCACTATTGATCCAGGGTTGGGTTTTGGAGTAGCCTTCGGGGGAGCCGCCTTGGAAGTTGACGGTGACGGCGAGCAGACCGTGGGCTTTCCATTCGGGCATGGCGGCGATGAACTCGGTGACGTTGCGTTCGGCGTCCCATTTGCCGGTATCGGGATAGGCCCAGCGGGGGGCGGTTTCGGGATTCAGGTCGTCGTAGGTGGCCTGGACCATGCGTGAGTTGAGCAGGAGGCCTTCAATGCGGTGGCCGTTCCAGGTGCGTCCTGGATAGGTGGGTTCGCCGTTGAGGTGAAAGTCCTCGCCCACGATGGTGACGTGGGTTTGAGCGGAGAGGGATGCAACGCTGAGGGTTGCGAAGAGGAGAGCGATTGCGAATTTGAGCGTGTGCATGGAGGAATCGCGATCCTGCACAAAAGCGGGCGAAATGAAAAGGCCCTAATCTGACGAGAAGGATTGGAGTGCATGCTCTGACGGGCAGAGCATGCACTCGGGGGAATCAATCCATGTAGTCGTTGATCAGGTTTTCGATCATTTCCTGGCGGCCGCTGGCGGGGAGAACATTGCCGAGTTTGAGGGCATGTTTTTCCAAGCTTTCGAACGTGGCTTTGCCAGTGGTGATGGTTTTGCCGATGCCGGACTCGAAGGAGGCGTAGCGGTTTTTGACGAGGCGGTCGAGGTCGCCGTCGGCGATGATTTGATGCGCGATTTTGAGGCCACGAGCGAAGGCGTCCATGCCGCCGATGTGGGCGTGGAAGAGATCGATGGGTTCGTAGCTTTCGCGGCGGACTTTGGCGTCGAAGTTGAGGCCGCCGGTCTTGAAGCCGCCCATTTTCAGGAGTTGCAGCATCATTTGGGTGGTCATGTAGACGTTGGTTGGGAACTGGTCGGTGTCCCAGCCGATGAGTTCGTCGCCGGTGTTGGCATCGATGCTGCCGAGCGCACCTGCGGCAGCGGCGACGGCGAGTTCGTGCTCGACGCGGTGCAGGGCGAGGGTGGCGTGGTTGGTCTCGATATTGAGTTTGAAGTGCTCCAGGAGGTTGTGCTCGCGGAGGAAGTTCAAGCAGGCGGCGGAGTCGCTGTCGTATTGGTGGGTGGAGGGTTCACGCGGCTTGGGCTCGATGTAGAACTGGCCTTTGAAGCCGATCTTCTTTTTGTAGTCGACGGCCATGTGGAGGAAGTGGGCGAGGTTGGAGACTTCGCGCTTCATGTCGGTGTTCAAGAGGGTGGCGTAGCCTTCGCGTCCGCCCCAGAAGGTGTAGCCCATGCCGCCGAGCATGTGGGTGACGTCCATGGCTTTTTTGACCTGAGCGGCGGCGATGGCGTAGACGTCGGCGTTGGGGCTGGTGGCGGCACCCTGCATGTAGCGGGGGTGAGCGAAGAGGCAGGCGGTGCCCCAGAGGAGCTTGATGCCAGTCTGGCGCTGGAGTTTTTTGAGGTGGGCGGCGACGGCGTCGAGGGCGTCGCTGCTGGCTTGGAGGTCGCCGAGCTCAGGGGCGACATCGCGGTCATGGAAGCAGTAGTAGTCGAGCCCCATTTTTTGCATGAACTCGAAGCCGGCGTCGGCGACGCGTTTGGCGTTGTCGACGGTGTCGCTGCCGTCATCCCACGGGCGGAGGCGGGTGCCGCCACCGAAGGGATCGCTGGAGGTGTTCTTCATGGCGTGCCAGTAGGCCATGGAGAAGCGAAGGTGGTCCTTCATCTTCTTTTTGCCGACGACTTCGTCGGCATTGTAGTGGCGGAAAGCGAGACGGTTCTTGGTCTTGGGACCTTCGAAGGGGATGGTTTTGATTCCGGGGAAATATTCCTGGCTCATGGTGGTTGTGGTTGGGTTGACGGTCCGGTGGTATTTGACTGGACAATGCATCTTCACCTCACATCTTCGGGATGTGACGACAAAAGCTATACCCAATGCGCCACGGGAGAGTCGGCGTGGATCGCTGAAGAACCGGAGTCAGGCGGCGATTGCGGCTTTGGAGCGCGAGCGGGATGCGTGGTTGGCGACGGTGAAGCCGGCGGGGTTGTTCCATCGCTTGTTTGACCATCTGCCGGGATTGTTTTTTTTTGCGAAGGATAAGAAGGGGCGATTCATGTTCGCGAGCCGCGAGTTTCCGCAGCATTATCACATGCGGGAGGAGCGGGATATTTTGGGACTGACGGACTATGATTTGAGTCCGCAACAGATGGCGACGGGTTACATTCAGGATGACCGTCTTTTGGTGGAGGGGAAGGTGCCGTGTGTGGAGCGGCTGGAGTTGTGGTTTGACCGTCAGGGTTTGCCGGACTGGTTTTTTGTGACCAAGCTGCCGCTGCTGGGACGGCGGAATCAGCCGGTGGGGACGATGGGCGTGCTCAGGCGGGCGGCTGAGCATGAGATGCGGTTGCCGGTGCTGCAGACGGTGGCGAAGGCGGTGGAGATCATTCGGCGGGATCAGGCGCAGAAGGTGGTGATCAGTGAGGTGGCTCGGGCGTGCGGGTTGTCACTGCGGCATTTGCAGCGGCGCTTTCAGGATAGCTTTGGGTTTAGCCCGCAGGAGTTTCTGGTGAAGACGAGGGTGTTGTCTGCGATGCAATTGCTGGAGGAGACGAGCCTGGGGGCGGCGGAGATTGCCCGCCGAACGGGGTTTCATGATGCGAGCCGATTTGCGGAGCAGTTCAAGCAGCGGACGGGGCAGAGTCCGAGCACGTGGCGGCATCGGCGGACGCCTGTGTGAGGGGGGAGGCGACCGAGCCGGTCGCTCCACGGGGGAGAGGGGTTAGCGGACTTTCCAGATTTTGACTTCGTCGATCCAGACGGTGGAGTTCACCAGGAAGCTGAACCAGCGTTTCATGGGATGCGCGAAGCCTTCGGAGCGGTGTTTGGCGAGCAGTTTGCCGTCGATGCTGAGGCGCAGTTCGTCGCCTTCGGTGACGAGAGTGAGTTCGTGCCATTCGGTGTCGGCTTTGTAGGGGACGGTGAAGTTTTTGGTTTTGAGGAGGGCTTCGAGATCGGCGGGGATTTTTTGTTTGTTGGCCACGGCGTCGTCGCGGCGTTTGCGATTCTCGAGGTTCATGATGCCGGTTTTTTGATCGGTCAGGGTGATGGAGGATTGGGAGAGGATGCCGTAGCAGAGGTGGCCGGCCCAGATGCCCGGGGTTTCGCGATCGACGTAGCCGAGTTGGAGAGTCTCTGATTTGTTGAGGCCGGGGAATTTGAAGCGGACGATAGCACCGCCGTCCTGGAAGCCGGCTTCGTGATGGATGTGGGCGGCGTGTTTGGCTTCTTTGGAAGCGCTGGCGACTTTGAGGATGCCTTCATCGAGGTCGGCCATTTTGATGTGGGGGACGCGGTCCGCGGTGGCGCTGTTCCAGCCGTTGCCGATGGCTTTGGCGAGGTTGCCATCCTCCTCGCGGTCGAAGGCGTCGTGGAAGATGAGGGTTCCTTTTTCCTGGAGCCAGGTGGTGTCTTTGCCGGGGGTGGCGGCGGAAACGAGGGAGGTGAGGCTGAGGAGTATGGGGGCGAGGAAGAGGTGACGGTATTTCATGAGAGGCGGGTCATTTGCCGAGTTCGCTGAGGTATTTGATGAGGTGGGCGAGTTGCTGCTCGTTGAGGGTGGCGGTGAGGCCGTCGGGCATGAGGGTGCCGCCGAGTTGAATGTGGGAGGTATTGGCTTTTGGGATGGGCGTGATGGCGCCGGTGAGGTCGCGGATGGAGATGGTATCGGCGGTATCGGTTTGCTTGAAGCCGGTGACGATGGAGCCGTCTTTCAGGGTGATGGTGGCGGCCTCGTAGCCTTCTTTGATGTTGAGGGCAGGCCAGACGACTTCGGTGACGATCATGTCGATGGGCAGGCCGCGGGCGATGGCGGAGAGGTCGGGGCCGACCTTACTTTGGGCGGCACCGGGGATATGGCAGGCGATGCAGCCGGTTTGTTCGTAGATTTTTTTGCCCTCGGCGGCGTTGCCGAAGGTTTGGGCGGCTTTGACGATGTTGGTGACATAGGCCTTGGTGTAGGCGGGGAGGGCGGCGTTGATGCCGGCGAGTTTCATGAGGAGAGGGGAGAGGGTGTTGTCGCTGCGGCCGATGCTGTTGAGGGCCTGGAGGACGAGTTTGGCGCTGGCGGCGGGGAGGGTGTTGGGTTCATTGAGGGCGCGTTCCAGGGCGGGAGGGCCTTGTTTGCGATCGAGGAGGGCTTGAAGCATGGGGACGGCCTCGGCGGCGGTTTTGATGGTGGCGAGGCGTTGGAGGATGAATTTCGCAGCGGCGGCGGGGTGGATGGTAATGAGGGCGTCGAGGGCGGTCGTGTGGACGGCTGGGTCTTCGACGAGCTTGAGCAGAGACTTGGCGTTGCGGAGGGAAGCGACGGCGGCGGTGCGGAGGGGTAGCGCGGTGGTTGGGTCGAGCGCGAGGGTTTGGATGCGCTCGTCGAAGGTGTTGAGTTTCCAGAGACCGGCGAGGCGGATCCCCTGGATGCGGAGGGCGGGGTTGGGGCTGTCGAAGAGGGGAGTGAGCCATTTTTCAGCGTCCTGAGGTTTTCGGGATTTGAGTGCGGCGAGCACTTCGGGTTGGGTGGCGGCGCGCTGGAAGATGAGGGGTAGATCGTCATCACTGGCGACGGCGGCGAGGGCCTTGAGCCAAACGATTTCCCTTTTGGGGTCGCCGGCATGTAGGATGGCCTGTTGGCGCATGATGGTGCTAGCCTGCGATGACGGGGTGCGAAGGGAGTCGAGTTGGGCTTTTTGGTCTGAGGCTGAGGCATTGGCGACTTTGGTCAGATGGGTCGGGTTGTTTTCTTGCCAGCCGTTTTGGAGGGCGAAGATGAGGTGGGCGTCCTGGTCGAATTGGAGTTGGCCTGCGCTGAGGAGAGGGGCCCAGAGGGAGTGGGTGGCGTGGAGGGTTTTGGTGAGAGCGTGTTGATGGTAGGCGTTGAAGTCTTTGTCCAGAGCGCGGGCGGCGATGATGGCGGAGCGGGGGTCCGGGATGTAGCTGGCGGCGACGATGGCTTCCAGGCGTACGAGGGGATCTTCATCGGCGATTTGGGCTTCGAGGAGAGTGAGGGCATCTGGGAGCTTGCCGTCGCGCGCCCAAGTGGAGAGGGTGCGGGTGGCGTAGGCGCGGATGCGCGGGTCGGGGTTGCGGAGGAGGGTTTTGAGGAGATCGGGGTGGGAAGATTCGTGGGCTTCGTAGAGGGAGAGGGCTTGGAGTTGGCGGTAGTCGTTTTGTTTGGGAGCCCAGGTTTCCAGAGTGGTCACGACGTCTTGGGTATCGCGCTCGATGAGGAGTCGCTTGGCTTGATACCAGGTCCAGCGTTCTTTGGAGTCGAGCTGTTCTAGAAGCTCGGTGGTGCTGGCTTTGACCAAGTTGACTGGTTTGACGGGTTGGCTGGCTTTCCAGGTGACGCGCCAGATTCGGCCGTGTTGCTTGTCGCGATCGGGGTGGCGGTAGCTGGCTTGATAGTGACCGATGATGGGGTTGTACCAATCGGCGACATAGATGCCGCCATCGGGTCCCATGCGGACTTCGACGGGGCGGAAGACGTTGTTTTTGGTTTCGATGATGTTGGGCAAACGGGTGGTGCTGAAGAGGCCGTTTTCGTATTTGAGGTCGTGCCATTCGAGGAGGTTGGCGTAGTAGCCGCCGATGAGGATGCGGCCCTGCATTTCTTTTGGAAACTGGCTGCTGTGGAGGAACTCTTGACCGACTTGTTTGATGGGTGCGAGGCAGAGATTGAGTGCCTGGGCATTGACGGCGAGATCGGAGCGGATGAGGCCGGGTGTGGAGTACCAACTGCCGATGTTGGCGCCGCTTTTGTGGAAGGGTTGGCCGTATTCGGTGGTGGTGACGCCCCAGCAGTTGGCTCCGGCGGAGGACCACTGGAAAAAGGGGTCGAGGTGGCCGGTGCGGGGGCGGTAGCGCCAGACGCCGGCGCGGTTCAAGGTTTCGACGCCATAGGCTGTTTCGACGCGGGAGTAGATGTGATGGCCCTGGGTGAACCAGAGTTCGCCACCGAAGCCCCAGTTGATGCAGTTGATCATTTGGTGGGAGTCGGCGGTGCCGAAGCCACCGAGCACGATGCGTTGGGAGTCGGCTTTGTCATCGCCGTCGGTGTCTTTGAAGTGCAGCAGTTCGGTGCCTTGGGCGACGTAGAGGCCACCATCGCCGAGTTCGATGCCACTGGGCATGAAGAGGCCTTCGACGAACTTGTGAAATTTGTCGGCTTTTCCGTCGCCGTCGGTGTCCTCGCAGACGAGGACGTAGTCGTTGGCTTTTTCGCCGGGTTTGATTTGGGGGTAGCTGATGGCGCAGGCGACCCAGAGGCGGCCGCGCTCGTCCCAGCGCATTTGGATGGGCTTGATGATGCCATCGGCTTCGGAGGCGAAAAGATTGACGGCGAAACCCTCCATGATGGTGAACGAGGCGAGTTCTTCTTCGGGGGACTGCGGTTTTGCTGTGGGTGGCTCGACGGGGATGGAGGAGCGGATGCCGATGGGCGTGACGGGTTTGTTTTCGATGGCGGCCCAGATGTTGTCCTCGGCTTGTTTGAGGAGCGGGCGGAAGTCCTCCATTTCCTGGGGGAAGATGCGCTTGGAGGAGTCTTTCCAATCCTTGGAGTAGGGCACGTTCGTGCGGTCGCCGGTGAGGAAGGCCCAGTTCATGGGGCGCCAGTAGTCGAACCAGAGGCGTTCGAATTCGAGGACTTGGGTGCGGACGGATTCGTTGGTGACGGGCTTCATTCCAACACCTTCAGCTATGCTGTGCGCGGCCATGTGGTGCCCCGCATCGTTGAGCTGATAGCCGTTCTCCATCCTTTGAGGCATCGTAGCAATAATCCATGGTGACAGGTCGATGCAGTGGATCCCCAAACGTTTCGCCAATGCCTTGATCGCTGTTGAGTAGGCCAGCAATTTCAAATTGGGGTTCTCTCCATTGGGACCACCTTCAAACGGCACTGGTGTGACCAGCACCACCCGCCGACCTTCATCTGCAAACTCGGCGATGAGTTTTTCATAGGCTTCGATGAACTGCGGCAGTTTGTCCACGCCATTGAGCGACTCCATTTGACCGAACTGGGCGATTACGACGGTTGCGCCGACTTCTTTGAGTTGTTGGCGCCAGTCACGCTGCTGGCGCCAGCTATCGGTGCCGGTTTCGGATTGGATGCGGCGCTCGGCGGCGGCGCGAGTGGGGTCGAGGTTTTCGGTGTGGCCGCCGTCGCGCCATTGTTCGAAGACGGTGTCGCCTTCCCAGCCGAAGTTGCGGACTTTGATCTTCAGTTCCGGTTTGGAGGCGATGAGGCTGGTTTGCAGGTAGCCGTTGAAGCGGGTGCGCTCGATGTTTGATGCGCCGGTGAGGGCGATGATATCGTTGGGCTTGAGTTCGAAGGGCTGGGCGAGCGCGACGGATGAGAGGAGAACGAGAGGGAGAAGGCGCGTCAAAATCATGGCAGGGATAATAGAACGGCTTCGCCGCCGGATTCTCACCGCCAAAACCCGGGCGGGTATGGCTTTATCGCGCCATCCGAAGGGTGAAACGGGTGATTCCTCCCGGGAGGCTGCAGGCTTCAAGGGCTGCGCCATGGGTATCGGCGATGGCCTTGCAAATTGCGAGGCCGAGGCCGACGCCGCCGGTTTTGCGGTTGCGGGAGGTGTCAGTGCGGTAGAAGCGCTCGAATACATGAGGCAGATCGGTTGCTGGAATGCCGGGGCCTGAGTTTTCAATGCGGACGAGAGCTTTGGCATCCGAATGTCCGGTTTCGATGAGGACGTGACCACCGGGCTCGTTGTGCTGGATGGCGTTGGTTAGGAGATTGGCGATGATTTGGGTGATTTGGGCGGCGTTGGCCTCGCAGGAGGCTTTTTCGAGCTTTTGCTCCAAAACGATGCGGCGGGCCTCGACCGTGCTCTGTAGGCTTTGGAGTACTTCGGTGCTCAAACTGGCGAGATCGCAGGTCGAGCGGCTCAAATCGGCGCCGGATTCGATTTGCGCTAGCTCGAGCAATGACTCGATGAGGCCACTCATGCGTCGGGCTGAGCGCAGGGTGGTGGAGATGGTTTCCCGATACTCGTCGTTTTCACGTTCGCGCTCGAGAATGCCTTGTGTCTCGGCGATGAGCACACTCACGGGTGTGCGCAGTTCATGCGCGACGTCGGCAGTGAAGCGTGACTGCTGGGTGAAGGTACGGTCGAGGCTGGCGAAGGTTTTGTTAAGCACGTTGGTGAGGCGACCGAGTTCGGCGCCCGCCGTGGATTCGATGCGGGTGCTCAGATTGCCCCGGCTGATGCGTTCTGCGGCGCTGATGATGTCCTCGACGGGTTGGATGGCCCGGCGAAGTATCCAGGCATCCACGAGGAGGCCGATGCCGAGAATGCCGGTGCCAAGCGCCAGCAACCACCAGCCGAGCCGCGCTGCGCTGCGCTGCTCGTTCACCATCGAGGTGGCCACGAGGAAGCACTCGCCCGGTGGCGTTATGAGGTAGGCCTCGCGCATGTTGCCATGGCTCCGGCGTTGAACCACGAACGGCACCGCCTTGTCTATCGGAGGCATAGCCGTTGTCTCTGGCATCGAAGAGGATCGATCGAGATTTTTTCCGGTGCGGGTCCACACGCTGAATTCGAGTCCGCGGGCGACGAACTGATCCGCAAGGTTTTTTGGCATTTCGTAGGTCACTGGAGGAGCGGACCGAGGCCCGGGAGGATTTCCCTCGCGGGCGTTCTGCCCGTGCAGCGAGCGGTGTAGAAGCGAAAGTGGTTCATCCAGCTCACGATCAAGGCGAACCAATTCACCATTCCAGTGCAGACGGTGAGCCGTGAAGCCAAAGGCAGCGAGCACGCAGGCCAGCAGGGCTCCATGCCAGAGCAGGATGCGTGTGCGGAGGCTGGAGGGGGGGAGTTTCATCAGGGAATGCAGTAGCCTTGTCCGCGCCGAGTGACGATGAACTCCGGGCCGATTTTTTTTCGGACGAGTGAGACGCGCACGTCGAGCAGGTTTGACAGGGAGTCCTCGTTCTCATCAAACAAATGCTCGTAGAGCTCTGTCCGGCTCACCATCTTCCCCCGGCGCAGAACAAGATATTCGACCAGCGCATACTCCCTTGCCGTCAGGATCACAGGCTCGCCCGCGAGGGTCACCGTTTTGCTCCAGGTATCCACTGACACATTGCCGATGACGATCTGATCCCGTGCCTGCCCGGCACTGCGTCGAATGAGGGCCCGGAGGCGGGCGCGGAGTTCGTTGATGTCGAAAGGCTTTGCCAGATAATCGTCGGCGCCGGTATTTAGACCGAGAATGCGATGGGCGACGGCGGTTTTGGCGGTGAGCATGAGCACAGGCGTTTGTTTTTTCGCCCGCAGGGCGGTTAGGACCTCGATGCCACTCATGACCGGGAGCATCCAGTCGAGCACGATCGCGTCGTAGTCACAGTCAAGGGCCTTGAAGCAGCCATCCTCACCGTCCTCGGCGGTATCGACTGCATAGCCGTCCTCCCGCAGTGCTCGTGAAAGCGCGCGGAGCAGGTCAGGCTCGTCTTCAATGATCAGGAGGCGCATGCGGAGAAGTAAAGCACAGAACCTTTCGCGGAGATGACGAAAACTTTTACTCTATCGTCATCCTGCCGTCAGGTAGTCAGGGCATGGATGTGGGTATGAAAGCCTGCCTCCTTCTCTTTTTGACCGCTAGTGCTGTCTTAGCGCAGCCAGCAAACATCCTGGTGATCATCGCGGATGATTTGGGTGCGGACAGTTTTCCGCTCACAGCGACGGGAGGCACGGTGCCGCCGATGCCGAACATTGTGGGCTTGAAGAACAGTGGGGTGTTGTTTCGGAATGCGCATTCACAGCCGACGTGTTCGCCGACACGGGCGAGCATGTTGACGGGACGGCACCCGTTTCGGACGGGGATCGGGGCGCAGCTTACGGGTGCGACGAGTCCGCAGTTGAGTGCGGCGGAGTTCACACTACCGGAGGCGTTTGCCGCGAATTCGGGCCTGGGCTACTCGCTGGCGATGTTTGGCAAATGGCATTTGAATTCTGGAGCAGGCACGAATGACACGCCGCGCACGATTGGCGGTTGGCCGAGCTTTGCGGGTACGATAACAGGCGCTATTCCCAGCTATACGGCGTGGACGAAGATCACGAACAATGTGTCCGTGGCGACGACGGCTTATGCGACGACGGACTTGGCGAATGATGTGATATCGTTCATCGGCTCAAGGCCAGTTGGCACGCCGTGGTTTGCGTGGGCGGCATTCAATGCGCCGCACACACCGTTTCATGTACCGCCGGCGGGATTGCACAGCTACGGAACGCCGACGACGAATCGCGGGATGTATGAGGCGATGTGCGAAGCGTTGGACACGGAGGTGGGCCGGATCCTGGCGAGTGTGGATTTGGCGACGACGCATGTCATCTTTGTGGGTGACAATGGAACCCCGGCCAGTGTGATTCAGACGCCTTACAATGCGGCACATTCGAAGGAAACGATTTATGAGGGGGGCACGCGGGTTCCGTTGATCATTGC
>JAIYDW010000014.1 GCA_027487315.1 Verrucomicrobiaceae bacterium
GATTCTCGATGGGGCGGAACCACAGGTTGTTGCTGCGAATGAACTCAGTCTGCTCGCGGCCGGGCTCGCGCTTGGCTTTGTAGGTGACGCCATCGGGCTCGACCATGAAGTGGCTGACGATGTTTAGCGTGGGTTCGGTGGTGAAGTAACCGTAGTTCCACTTCGCGGGCCAGGCACCACCTTCATAGATGGCGCAACCAGCGGCGGCGGTGTAGCTGCCGACCTGGTCTATCTGCACATAGGCCTGCTGCTCCCAATGCATGGCGGGATATGTTGGCTCTTTCGGCAGCATGCCGTTCGTGCCCATGACGCCGGGCAGTTTGCCTTTGGCCAGCACATACTCCGGCAGCACGACGTGGATGAAGTGATTGCCGCTCGTGGGCTGCGTATAGAAAACCTGACCATCACTGGTGATGTCAAGACCCCAAGTGTTGCCTCCTCGGCTGGCGTATTGCTCAAACGCGCTGCCGTCCGGCTTGAAGCGCACGACACCGGCGCCAATGGGGCCGAAGCCCTTGCTACCATCGCCAGATTTCAGGTCGTCAGTACTCGAATAACCGTGCGTGGCATAAACCCAGCCATCCAGACCCCAGCGCATGTTATTGATAACAGCGTGCGTATCGCGATTGCCCAGATTGGTGTACAACTTGCTGCGTTTGTCCGCTTTGTCGTCTCCGTTCGTGTCCTCAAAATACCAGATGTCTGGCGCGGCGCAGACAATGACGCCATTCTTGTAAAAAACACTGCTCGTGGCCAACTCGATCTCGTCCGCAAAGACCTGCTTCTTGTCCATGACGCCGTCACCGTTGGTATCGGAGAGGATGGAGACGCAATCGAGTGGTTTGCGTTCATATTGTCCGGGCTTAATCGCCCCGCTATCCTTCCACGCATCCACGTTCGATTGCCGCAACCCATTCGGATACTCCGGCGTCTCAACGACCCACAAACGCCCCTTCTCATCCCAGTCAATGTTCATCGGCTTGTTGATGAGCGGCTCAGAGGCAACGAGGCTCAAGTTAAACTCCGGATGCACCTCGAGCGCCTTCGGCAACTCCTGCGGGCTCGGGCAACCACCCTCAACGTAACGCAGCGCATCACCCAGCTCGTCCGGTTTGCACAGCTCGTCGATGTTCCCACGCTTCCCGGCCCAGGCAATGCCGCGCAGGATCATCGTTCGCACGGCGTTGTGGCTGAAGTTCTTGTACCAATGACCAGGGATGCAGGTAAAGGCGCGATACTGCTCCTTCTCATAAGTCCACACCTGCGGCTGGATGTCATAAATGTTCACAGCCTTCTTCTTCGCCACCGCTTCGGCCGCACGTTGCTGCGCCTCTTTGTTTCCACCTTTGACCTGCGGGGTGTTCGGCGTGTAGGCGGCGGCCAGAATTTTGGCCTCGGGCAGCAAATCCATGTCGTAGTAAATCTCATCGTCGATATCAAAGTTGCTGATGTCCTTGGTGATCGGATTCTCACGGTCGGTGAAGTAGAGGCTCATCGGGGCCTCCAGCCACTTCGTGGTGCCTTTTTTCCAAGAGCCGCCGATGACGGTCTTGAACCAGTCATGATCGCTGGAGACCGCTCCCGCATGAATCGTCACCACCCCACCACCACGGGCCAGGAACTCCATCAAATGCTTCCGCTCTTCGCCAATTTTGATGTTGCCCGCTTCCTGCGAGTGCAGGATGAGCACGTCCGTCCTGTCGAGCTGCTCCTTCGTCGGGAATTCGAGACTGCCCTCGCACTTCGCGCCGCGTTCATTGAGCATCGTCACCCAGTCCTTGAGGAACTGCGGGTAATCATGGGCACCGGGACCGTGTGATTTTTTCCCGGCGCGGATGAAGACGCGGAGCGGCTCAGCAGCACAAATCGTCGTTGTCGGGAGCAAAACGCCCAGCACAGCGGCAACGAATAGAAAGGTTTTTACAGCAGTCATAGTTTGAGGATAGATCAAGGAAACGCACCTTGGGAAGCTTGTTGTCGCACGGAAAACTATCGGGAATGCACATTGCACCTCTCTCCCCCACCCATCCTTCGTTGGGAACGACTCAAAACTCACCTCAACCCCGGTTGACAGACCCTCGATTTATAGCTCGTTTTATTCATGTTGCCCACCATATGAATTCTCAATCCACCAGCTTCCCCAAGACCCGGTGGACCCTGATCCAAAAGGTGCGCTCGGGCTCCGATCAAGAACGGTCCGATGCTCTCCAAGACCTTTGCAAAGCCTACTGGTTCCCTCTCTACGCCTTCGCTCGAAAAGGAGGCCACTCCCAGCAACAAGCCGAAGACGCCGTGCAGGACTTCATGTGCACCATCCTCGATTCCGACCTTTTCGCCAAAGCCGAGCAATCTCGCGGTCACCTGCGCACCCTCCTCCTCACCCATTTCACCGCCAGCCTCAACAATAGCCACAACCACGAAGCCCGCCTAAAACGCGGCGGAGCTTCCGTTCACATCCCGCTCGACCTGCCCAATCCTGAGGGTCAATACCAACTCGAATTCCAATCACTGGACTTGCCTCCCGATGTCATTTACCACCGCCAATGGGCCCAAAACCTCATTCAGCGCGCTCTCGACCGCCTCAAACAACTCTTCTCCGAACACGGGCAAACGGAGCGTTTCAAATCTCTCCGCGCTTTCCTCCCTCTCAATGATGACGCCGCCGACGCCGACATGGATGCCGCCGCTTCCGCTGCCGGTCTCTCCCCATCGGCATTCCGCACCGCCCTCCATCGAACTCGCCAGCACTATCGCAAACTCATCATGAACGAAATCGGTCAAACCATCGGCACCAATGACCCCCTTCTGATTCAAGAGGAAATGCGCGCTTTGTTTCAGGTCCTTACGCGATAAAACACTCGTCTCCCGTGTCAGATCACCCCCGCACCCCATCCACTTCCGAACCCGAGACCGTGGCTGTCGGAGAATGGGCAGGCCTTCTCCGCGTGGCCATGACGCCGGGCGATGACACCCTTGATGGCGACCTTTTCTCCTCAGACCCATCCGCCTACGCCAATCAACCCGGCCAAACCATCGGCCCTTACACCCTCTGTCAAAAACTCGGTGAAGGTGGCTTCGGCCTCGTCTGGCGGGCCGAACAAACCACCCCCATCCGCCGCCAAGTCGCTCTCAAAGTCATCAAGGTCGGCATGGATACCCTCCAGGTCGTCGCTCGATTTAATGTCGAACGCCAAACGTTGGCACTCATGGATCACCCGGGAATTGCTTCCGTCTATGACGCCGGCACCACCTCCACAGGTCGCCCTTACTTCGTCATGGAGTTGGTTCATGGCCTGCCCATCAACACCTACTGCGAACAACACCAACTCTCCCTACCGGATCGCCTTCGACTCTTTGTCGATGTCTGTAAGGCCGTCCAGCATGCCCACCAAAAAGGCATCCTCCATCGCGATCTCAAACCACCCAACATCATGGTCATCGATATCGATGGCGCCCCTCAACCGAAAATCATCGACTTCGGCATCGCTAAAGCCCTCGAGTCCGCCTCACTCCCCGAATCCCAGCTCGCCACCCGGGGCGATATCCTGCTCGGCACCCCCGACTACATGAGCCCCGAACAGGCTGTCCCGGGCAATCCCGATCTCGATACCCGCACCGACATCTACGCTCTAGGCGTCGTCCTGCATGAAATGCTGACCGGCCAGACACCCCAAAGCATGGCCCACGGAAAAACCTCCACCTTGCTGGGTCGCCTCCAGCACTCGCCCCATACCGACCTCAAACGACCCAGTTCCCTGGCAAAGCACCCTCAAGGAAAGTCAGCCGTCCCCGACTTCACTCACCACCTCAAAGGGGATCTCGATTGGATTCTGCTCAAAGCCCTCGCCCACAATCGTTCGGATCGCTACGCATCCGCTGATGCCTTCGCCGCGGACATCCTCAACCACCTCGCCGACCGCCCAATCACCGCGGGTAAACCATCCTCCCTTCTAACAGCCACCAAATTCATCCGTCGCAACCGAATCGTCGTTCTCGGTGCCAGCGCTCTCTTCCTCATCCTCGCCATCGCGACGGCTCTAACCAGCAACGCCTACATGCGCGAATCCAGGATGCGCCTGCAAGCCGACCAACTGCGCGCCCTCTCCGAAACTCAAACCCAAAAAGCCGAGCAAACTCTGGACTTCTTGACCCAACTCCTGCAGCGCACCGGAGAGCACGTCAAAAACGGCAAGAATCCTGAAGCCTTGCGCCTCGCCTTGGAAGAACTTCAATCCAACGCCGAAAGCTTTTCCTCCGACCCCGAAGTCAATCAAGCCATCGCCGGCCGAACCGCACTCATCTTCCGGGCGCTTCGCAGCGACTCCAGGGCCCACCCACTACTCGAACAGCAAGTCAAATCATTGCAAGACACCCGCCCTGCCAATGACCCTGAACTCCTCAACATCCGCGAAGACTACGCCAGAACTCTCTATCTCCAGGGCCATTATTCAGAAAGCCACCGCGAATTTGATGATCTAGTCCACTACTGGCAATCCCAGCTTCACAGGAAAGACGGACCCCGCCGCCTCTTTCTGGTCCGAAGAAAGCGAGCCGATGTCTGGGCCAAGTCCGGCCGCCTCAACGAAGCCCTGCTCGAGTTCGACGATATTCGTTCAACCGCCACCGATGAAACCCGAGCACACTCCAGTTGGCCGGTCCTTCTTCGCACTCACGCCGACGCCCTCATCACCGCTGGAAAATTCGACGATGCCGAACAAACCTACCTGGAGGTTCTTCGTGACCTGCCCATGGAAACACCTGAGCAAAAACACAATGCTTCCACCATTTATCAGAGTCGCAGCACCCTCCTCGTCAAAAAACGGGACATTCCCGCCGCCATCACCTCATTGCAAAAAGCCATCGATCTCCAAACGAGCGCCAAAGGCACAGACTCTCCGTCACTGTCCGATTGGAGGGTCGGCATCTCCCGTCTGTTGACAGCCCAGGATCGAAATGCCGAGGCCATCGCGGTAACCCAGGTCGCCCTCGATGCAGTCTCGCGCACCGCTCAATCCGAACGCATCCACCTCGTTCATCGGGCTCTCGCAGACAACTACGAAGCCGCCGGTCTTCACGAACAAGCCGCCGCATCCTTCGACACCTCCGCCAAACTCAAATGGCAAATGAATCCCATCCCCAACGAAGCTTGGCTGGATCGTTCGCGCTTCATTCTCAATTCCACCCTTTGCGGAAAATTCAGCGAGGCCAACGCCGCCGCCCGCACGATGAAAGAGATCCTCATCGACATGACCGAGGATCCCGAAATGAACTCCGACCGTTCACAAATCGAAACCGCTCTCGCCTTCATGCAGGCGGCTTCAACCGAAGCTCGCGGTCTCACACAAATCCGCGCCTCCATCCTCAAAACGCGTCAGCTTGGAATCCCCCTCATCGAACAATTCCGAATCGAACACGGCCAAAAACCTTCTTCCACGATCCCACACAAGGTCCTCACCGCCTTGGAACGCGCAACCAAACCAAGAAACAACGGTCCTTCCCCCACCTCGGCGGATCTCCTCGCCCTTAACCAGGCACTCAATGATCGCTGGCTCGGCAGCGACCCCCAAGGCGATCTCCTTCAACTCGCCGCTGCCCTACGAGTCACAGGCCAACTCCAGGCTGCCGTCACCCTCTATGAGTTCATCGCCACAATGGACCCCAGCCTTTCACCCGTTCGCAGCCGCCATTTGAACGCACTCATTCTCGCCGCCGAGACCTGGCTTCAACTTGGCGACAAAAAATCCGCCAACGCCATCCTCACTCGCCTTGATGAAAGGCACCGCTCCGGACAGGAAACCATCGCCAATCCCGCCTTGCTCCAGCGAATGACGACCCTCTTGACCACCGGAGATCCCCGCCCTTTCAAACTCGCTCCGCAACAAACGCCTTCACCAATTCAACATCAGCAGCCAAAGGATGCCTCACCAATGCCTTCCCCTTCAGAAGTTCCAAAGCCGGATGAGTCGGCTCTGACCCAGTAGCTTGCATCACGACCTCCGGAAACTTCGCCGGACTCGCTGTCGCCAAGATCACATTCACTCCGTCCTGGGCCATCTCTTTGAAAGCGCAGGCCGTATGCGGATCCACCACGTAGCCGTACTCCTTCCACACTCTCTCAATCGCCCCAGGAATCTCCACATCATCCATGCGCGATGCCGTAAACCCCGTGTCCAACTCACCAAAATCCACCACTTCACCCGCCTTCATCTGTCCCATCACCTCCCTCACTTTAGCCGTGTCCTGCTTCAGCATGAAATACAAGAACCGCTCAAAATTTGATGCAGCCTGAATGTCCATGCTCGGAGCAAAACTGGGCTTCACCACTCCTTCCTCATAACGTCCCGTCGTAAAAAACCGGAACAAGATGTCATTCTGGTTCGTCGCCACCCGAAAGCCCCCCACCTTCAAACCCATCTGCTTCGCCAGCCAACCGGCCAACACGTTCCCAAAGTTACCCGTCGGCACCACAAACTCGACCGTCTCACGCACCTCCGAAGGCAACTTCAACCACGCCCAAATGTAGTAAACACTCTGCGCCAAAACACGCGCAATGTTGATCGAATTCACCGCCGACAATCCGCACTTCTCAACAAAAGCCGTATCCGCAAACGCCTCCTTCACCATCCGCTGCGCATCATCAAATGTCCCCGGTACAGGCATCGCAAACACGTTCGCCGCTCCCGTGCAAGCCATCTGCCGCTCCTGCAATGGCGCCACCCGACCATCTGGATACATGATAAAAATCGTGATCCCCTCCTGCCCCATGCACCCATGAATCGCCGCACTTCCCGTATCCCCCGACGTCGCCCCCAAAACTGCGATCGGTCGACCACTCATCCGCACCTGTCGCTTGTAAAGCAGCCCCAACAACTGCAACGCAAAATCCTTGAACGCCAAAGTCGGCCCATGAAACAACTCCAAGACATACGTCCGCTCATCCAACTTCACCAGCGGCGCCACATCCGGCGACTCGAACTTTGCATACGCCGCCCTCGTTAACTCATGCCACTCCGCTTTTGAGATCTCTGGCGCAAAGATCGAGAAAAACTCCGCCGCCACCTCCGCATAGCTCAACCCCTCCCATTCCGCCAACTTGTCAGCGATGGACGGCAGCACTTCAGGCAAAAACAAACCCCCATCCGGAGCCAAACCCGCCTCCACCGCCTCCGAAAACGAATGCGCCGGTGTCAATCCTCGTGTTGAAACATACTTCATAGCGAGTCCAAACAAACCCAGCCCAAAGGCAACCTCAACCCCGAAATCCAAACCACAACGCCCCCCCAATCGTAGCCTTTTCGTGAGCATTCACACTCTCCATCAAACTCAAACACTCCCCGTCTCCGCTGAAACAGCGTGGACTTTCTTCTCCAACCCAGCTAACCTAGCTCAACTCACCCCTCCAGATCTCGCCATGCGCCGCCCTGGTGGCGACCAAATCGCACCCGTTTTCCCCGGACAAATGCTCTGGTTCCAAATCCAACTCGCCCCGTTCATTTGGAAAACTTGGCTCACCCACATCACCCACGTCGACCCAGGCGTCTCCTTCATCGATGAACAACGCTCAGGCCCCTACAAACTCTGGCGTCATCGCCACCTCATAACCCCCCTCACCAGCTCCACCTGTGAAATCACCGACACCATCCACTACTCCCTCCCTTTCCAACCCTTCGGTGAGCTAGCCCACCCTCTCTTCGTCCGCCCCATGCTGCAAAAAATCTTCGCCTATCGCCGCGAAACTCTTGGAAAAATCTTCCCCTCTTCAAACCCTGCCCCACCTCCAGCTGCGTAATCTCACAGAGCAACTCCGATGCACACTGTCGACGTCACCTGCCCCTCATGTTACGAAGTCTTTTCGGCCCCTTGTCCGCACTTCGACGAACTTCCGTCTGATGTCGACTACGACTGCGAAATTTGCTGCCGCCCGCTTCGCATCTATTTTGACGAATCCGATGGTCACGTGCAGGCCACCGCCTACGGCCTCGGCGACAGCGGCCCTTACGGTTGAATCTCCACATTCGCCCTCGCCAACTCTTAGGAAGACTAGGCAGAACCTGTCTTCTAATGGAGCGAAGTCTTTGATTCAGTCACCTTTTCAATCGGCAAAAAAGGCATGGAATGGCGAGGAACATGCGCTATCCAAACAGATACATGCCCGACGAAGCCCCTTCAGCGCAGATCTCTGCCCCCCTGCTTTACCGCCCCAACGTTGCCGCCATCCTTGAGCGCCACAATGGCGACATCTTTGTTGCTGAACGC
>JAIYDW010000178.1 GCA_027487315.1 Verrucomicrobiaceae bacterium
CCCGAAAACCGCCTCCTCGCCCGCGGCCCCCGCTTCCGTCCCAGCGGCGAACTCCTCCGCGACCAGGCCCTCGCCGTCTCCGGCCTCCTCAGCACCAAACTCGGCGGCCCGCCCGTCCGCCCCATGACCCCCTCCACAGGCCTCAGTGCCGCCTTCGGCCGCAGCAACGACTGGATCGTCAGCGAAGGCCCCGACAAACACCGCCGCTCCCTCTACACCGAAGTCCGCCGCAACTCCCCCTACGCCTCCTTCACCACCTTCGACGCCGGCAACCGCGAAGTCTGCATGATCCGCCGCAACCGCACCAACACCCCGTTGCAAGCCTTCGTCACCCTCAACGACCCCGTCTTCATCGAGACCCACCAAGCCCTCGCCCGCCGCCTCCTCACCGACCCCACCCTCACCACCGACACCGCCCGCCTCAATCACCTCTTCAAACTGACCCTCTGCCGCCCCCCCACCAAAAAAGAAACCACCACCCTCCTCCAAGTCCTCACCGACACCCAATCCCACTTCACCACCCACCCCAAAGAAGCCGAAACCTTCGCCACTGAACCCCTCGGCCCCCTCCCCAAAGACCTCCCCCCCACCAAAGCCGCCACTTGGACCACACTCACCAACATCGTCCTCAACCTCGACGAATTCCTCATGCGCCGCTAACCCCCAAAACTCGTCCTCGTCCTCGTCCTCCTCCTCCTCCTCCTCCTCCTCCTCGTCCTCGTCCTCGCCCCCTCCGCCCGCCCATGCACTCCCTCCACCAAGAACACCTCCAACTGACCACCCGCCGTCAGTTCCTCAACAGCGCCGGCCACTTCTCCCTCGGCGCCATCGCCCTCCACGCCCTCAACGCCGAAGCCAATCCCCAATCCGCAAGCCGCAATCCGCAATTGCCCCACCACCCCGCCAAAGCCAAACGCGTCATCTACCTCTCCATGTCCGGCGGCCCGCCGAACCTCGACCTCTTCGACTACAAACCCGCCCTCCAAAAACACAGCGACCAACCCTGTCCCGACTCCTTCCTCGCCGGTCGCACCTTCGCCTTCACCTCCGGCGTCCCCAAACTCATGGGCACCCCACGCACCTTCCAGCAATACGGCCACGGCGGCCTCTGGATGTCCGACGCCTGCCCCAACTTCCACTCCATCGCCGATGAGATGTGCCTCATCCACTCGATGAAGACCGACCAGTTCAACCACGCCCCCGCCGAGCTCCTCCTCTACACCGGTCACAACCGCCAGGGCCGCCCCTCCATGGGTTCCTGGGCCACCTACGGCCTCGGCACCGACAACCAGGACCTCCCCGGCTTCGTCGCCCTCATCTCCTCCGGCACCCAACCCTCCGGCGGCCAGGCCTGCTGGGGCTCCGGCTTCATCCCCTCCGTCTATCAGGGCGTCCAATGCCGCTCCAAAGGCGACCCCGTCCTCTTCGTCACCAACCCCACCGGCATGGACCGCACCCTCCGCCGCCGCACCCTCGACGCCCTCCGCGACCTCAACGAACTCCAATCCGCCGAACTCGGCCACCCCGAAACCATCACCCGCATCGCCCAATACGAACTCGCCTTCCGCATGCAGACCAGCGTCCCCGGCGTCATGGACATCAGCCAGGAAGACCCCAAAACCCTCGAAGCCTACGGCGCCAAACCCGGCGAATCCTCCTTCGCCAACAACTGCCTCCTCGCCCGCCGCCTCGTCGAAAGCGGCACCCGCTTCGTCCACCTCTTCGATTGGGGCTGGGACTTCCACGGCACCAGCGAAGGCACCGGCATCACCAAAGGCCTCACCGACAAAATGGCCCAGACCGACAAACCCGTCGCCGCCCTGATCAAAGACCTCAAACAGCGCGGCCTCCTGGAGGACACCCTCGTCATCTGGGGCGGTGAATTCGGCCGCACCCCCTTCCGCGAAGGCCGCACCGCCGCCTCCAAAGTCCTCGGCCGCGACCACTTCCCCGACTGCTTCTCCCTCTTCATGGCCGGCGGCGGCGTCAAAGGCGGCTTCAGCTACGGCGCCACCGACGAAATGGGCTTCAAAGTCACCGAAAACCAGGTCCACGTCCACGACCTCCAAGCCACCATCATGCACCTCCTCGGCTTCGACCACGAACGCCTCACCTACCGCTTCCAAGGCCGCGACTACCGCCTCACCGACATCCACGGCCACGTCATCAAACCCCTCCTAGTATAGCCACCCCCCCAAAGTAGTGCCCGGGCTTCAGCCCGCACCCCCTTCGCCCCCCCCAAGCCCCCCACTCCCGCTCACCCGCCCCCCCAAAGTAGTGCCAGGGCTTCAGCCCGCACACCCCCCTTCGCCCCAAAAGCCCCCTCCATCCCCCCCCTACCCCCGCTCCCTCACCTCACTCCCCATCCCAACAACAAAACCTCGCCGCAAACGCGCCTCCCGAGGATTCTCCGCGATGTAACGCCGGAAGTGCAAAAGCTGAGCTTCACTACGAACGATGTGATCATAAGCCTCGCGTTGCCAGAGAGCGCCGGTGCGTTGGAGGACTCGGTTAATGTCATACGCGCTACCGCCTTTCCAATGGCGAATGATCTCGCCAAGTGTCGTGCCCTTCGCAGGTTCGACGAGCACATGGACGTGATTCGGCATGATGCACCAAGCGTCAAGCTGATAGGCGGTGCTATGTCCAGCAGACAACCTCGCAATGAGAAGGTCAGCGCACGCAGGCAGAGCTAAAGGACATTCGCCGTGGCCAGCATCAAGCAGTTGGTGAAACTGCCGGGTGAACTCGCGATGATACTCGTGGCGTTCGTCGTCGGTAAGGCACGCGAGGTCTTCGCTGGTGCGGATGCCGTGAGCGTGGAGCCAGCCATCGCGCTTGCGTCGCCACTCGGCAGCGAGAGTGGTCGGAATAGAATCCGCGAGCCTTGTGGTGACAAAGTAAGTAGTGCCCCACTGCCGCCAATGCGGCAGATCCTGACGATGCACGTGCGTCTCCGCAGACGGGTTGTAAGGCACAAACGGCATAGGAAAAAAGTAGTGCAGGGCTTCAGCCCGCACAAGCCCCGCCTACCCAAAAACCCTCACCAATCCAGGCCCAAAAAAGTAGTCCAGGGCTTCAGCCCGCCCCCCCAATCTCCACACGCACCTTTCAACCCAAAAACCCCACACACCATCCTACCGCCCCCCCACAGCCGCCAAAAATCCACCCTGACCCCAAACCCACCGCAAGAATAACACCCTCCAATTCAAGCTCCCCACCCCCCTCAAGGCGCCTCCTTCATCTCCAGCATCAACCGCATCATCCCCTGCGCCGCCGTCGCCGCCACCGTCCTCAATAACGCCCGATCAGTGTTATCCCCGATCTCATACATCATGGCCGAGCATGAGACCGGCGGCACCTCGCTTCCCCCCAGGCGCTGGGTTCCTCGACCCCATGCCTCGATCAGTTCGTTTCAGGGATTACCCACGCACACACGACGCCTTTCAAATCATGAGGCTAGTCAGCCGAAGCTTTCGAGGTGCTTCATCGCAGCCTTCAGGGTAACGAGCCGCAGCCCCCGGGCACCCGATGGGCAGGGATCGAGGAGGTGAGTCGGAGCTTCAGAGGTGGTTCGTCGCAGCCTCAGAGCACCCACATCGCAGCTCCAAGGCTCTGGCGCGGCACCCCGAAAGCTCCGATCAACCACCCCCAGGCTCCGGATTGCCACCTCAAAGGCTCCGACGCCGTAGCCCGACACCTCCCCTTCACCACCCTCTAGGCTTCGGCGAAGGTGCCCCAGGGCTTCGACTCACCACCTCTGCGGCTTCGGCGAGGGTGCTGCAGGGCCTCAGCTCGGCAGCCTTGGGGGTGCCGTTGACCACCCCTGAGGCCCCCTAGATCCACCCCAAGGGGTCCCCCTCACCAGCCATCGAGCACCCATTTCGGGGCCAAAATGGCGCAAAACCGTTCATTATTGAGAAAACTCGGTGGCACGGCCCCTGGACCGGCGGCACCTCGCTTTCCCATCCAGGCGCTGGATTCCTCGGCCTCCATGCCTCGGCCCGTTCGTTTCCGGGCTTGGCAAAGTAGTCATGAGCTTTAGCTCGTGAAGGGGCGACGAGGTCATGCAGCAATGAGCGACTATGCGAGCAGAGAATTCACCACGGTCTGGTGAGTTGATGTGCCGTCCAGCCTATTCCACGTCCAACGGCTGAGTCTCCAACACCGAGCCAGAAATTATCCATAGACTGCTGACCAACAGCTTGAACGCCGATCCAATTCGCGCCTTTAACTCCGTATTCCCCGATAAACATCCCGCCAGACAGAGGCTTTGAGAATACACCTCCTACATCAATGGCATTCTTGAGGTTGGGTGTCTCTATAAAATCTGCCGTCTCGGCATGAAGGTCGATTGATTTCATCAAGGGGTCTGCACGCTCAAAAAACATCCTGAGCTCCATAGAGGCAAAAGTCGGTCGCCCTGTCTTGAACGATAAGTCTACGTCCAGCTTATTGAGCTTGTCGGCAGCTTCGTATGCATCGCGAGCATCGGAAGCCATCTGTCTAGCTTTTGTTTCACCAGATTGGCCTCCCATTGCCTTCTGCCCGACTTGGTTGAACAAGTAAACAAAGCCGCCTGAAACTGCTCCGTTGGCAAATTTTCCTCCGCCAAGAACTGATCCAGTTCCACCGACGATGGCCGCAGCGGCAGTTTCCCCTGCCATGCCCAAATTTGCGTTCGCGATGTATGGCGAGGCCGCACCAGAAAGACCGCCAGCAATAAAGCCATGTATGAACTTCCCGCCCTGCAGTTCGCTCGCTCCTCCCTGAATAGCTCCGTGGGCCACGATCTTAATGGCCAGTTTGTTTGCAAAACCTGCATCGCCAGGTTTCAGCCCACTCAGTCCATACTCCTGAGCGATTCCAAAAGTGGCTGCTGCGGTTGCTCCACCGATTATTCCACCCTTCAGTCCCGCTCGTAGCGCATCGCCGACACTTCCACCTGCAAGCAGTGTTCCGCTGAATGCAGAACCGAATCCAAACCCTCCACCGCCAGCAGCAGCAAGCACTGCTCCCGTCGCTCCGAACTGTCCAGCTAGCGCAGCGAAGCCGTATCCAGTCGCCACTCCAATCGCCACCGCCGCAATCGTCTTCCAGTGCTTCTTGAAGAACTTCCCAATGCTCTTGAAAAAGAACCCGCTCGGATCCGTGAAACTCAGTGGGTTGTTCAGCACATAGCTATACCGGTTCAGGTTTTGCAGGTTGTCGGGCGACTGGACGAAGGGATCGGGGCTGAGGAAGCGGGCGGTGATGGGATCATAAATGCGCCCGCCCATGTGGACGAGGCCCACGGCATCGAGCATCTCGTGGCCGGTGAAGCCGCGATGCGTCTCGGCGCTGCCGGGCGTGGCGGGGTAGGTCACGCTCCAGGTGGCGGTGCCGGTGTTGTAGGCCACGGTGCGGCGGCGGCCCCAGGCATCGAAGCTCTGGCGCTCCACCACGGCTCCGGCGCTGTCGGTGATCACATCCACGCTGCCGAGGTGGTCCTTGTGAATGTAGCGCAGGCGCACGGGCGGTGATGCCGCGCTGCGTTCATCGGTGAGGATGGCGGCCACGCCGCTGCCTCCGGCGATGTAGTGGATGTGGCGCACCAGGCCCTCGCTCGTCGTCTCCCGCTCGTAGAGGCCGCCGATGTATTCGCGCACCGTCTGCGAGGTGGCTCCGCCGGGCTGGGTGAGGAAGGTGGTCTGGCGGTAGAGGGCGCGGTCCGGGCCGTAGTCGAAGCGCAGCGTGTCGCCGCCTTTGACCATGCGCACGGGCTTGTTGAAGGAGCTGTAGGTCAGGCTCGTCGCGCCATCGGTCGTGCGGTTTCCTTTGGCGTCGTAGTCACAGGATTTGTTGAAGGCTCCGCCCGTCACGCCGGTGAGTGCGTGCGGACCGGTGGACGCCGCGCCGTAGCTGAAGCTACCCACATCCGTGCGGGAGGTGATGTTCCCGAGGTCGTTGTAAGCCGCCGTCACGGCGGCTGCGCCCGTGGTGGTCACGGTTTGCAGGCGGTTCAGCGTGTCGTAGCCAAAGGTCTCGCTGAATGTGGTGCTGTAGCGCTTGTCACGCCGCGCAATGAGATTGCCGATGAGGTCAAAGTCGAACTCCGCCTTCTGCACATCGCCCCCTGCGTTCAAAGTGGACGTGATGCCGCCGATCTGGCCGCTATCGGCATCGAAGGTACGATCCGTGACCACACCATTGCCCTGCACCTCCCGGGTGATCTGCCCGCGAGCATTCACCACCAGCGCCCGCCAGTAGAGCTGCGTGGTGGCGGCGTTCTGCACCTCGCTCAGGTGGCCGTTAGCCGTATAGACCTGCCGCGTGGCGAGTCCAGTGGGGTAGGTCATCGCGTCCGGCCTGCCGTAGCCGTCGTAGCTGCGGGACACGGCAAAGCTGTGGAAACCGTGGCTCTCCACCGTACTCACCGGGCGGCTGAGGTGATCGTAGTAGTAACTGCGCACGAAATCCCCGCTGCTCTCGCGGGCGAGCTGGCCGATGCCCTGCGCGGCCCTGTCATACTCGAAGGTGGTGACGCCCTCCGGCTCCGTGCGGGTGAGCACGCGGCCCAGCTTGTCATAGCTGAGATTCACGGTCTGGCTGGCGGCGTTCGTCTGCGTCTTGAGTTCGCCAAAGCCGTTGTAGGTGAAGGTGGAGGTGCCGCTGTTCGGCTCGCTCATGTAGGTCTTGTTGCCGCGCACATCGTAGCGCAGCTCGGTGGTGTTGTTCGCGGGATCGGTGACGAAGCGGAGGTTGCCATACGGATCGTATTTCCGTGTGATCGTCTTCGCGGCGGTGCCCAGGTATTGGCTCGACTGCACCGTCCAGCCCATGGCATTCACCACGGTCACGGCCTTCTGGAACTGCATGGGCGCGGCAGGATTGTAGTTCCGCTCCACGGTGGTCGTGAGGCCGTCGTAAGTCGTCTTGCTCACGCGATTGCCGGGATCGGTCTGCTGTGTCTCACGCCCCACGGCATCGTAGAGCATCTCGGAGTAAAGCGGCGTATCACCCGCGAAGTAGGGCTGCGAGGCGTGCGTGACCTCGCCACGATTGTTGAAGACCTTGTGCGAGGAAACCGTGCGCCCGTCAAAGGCGATGCCATCCGCCCGAATCTCCCGGTCCAGCAAATCATACCAAACCGTTTTCGGCGCTCCGCCGGAGGACTGCACGCGCACATAATGCACCGCACGCGGCGGCGCTCCCACCGTGCTGCCGGTCACACGGCGGTAAAACGAGCGCGTCACCGTGCCATCGGGCCGCGTCTCCTTGACCGGCCTGCCGATGGCGTCGTATTCCCAAGTCGTGGTCAGACCGTTCGGCCCGGTCTGAGTGAGCACATTGCCCAGCAGCGGATCATAGGTCTTCGATTCCGTATGGTTCAGCGCATTCGTCGTGGTGGCGACGAAGCGGCCATCCGGCGTGTAGGTCGTCGTGGTGGTGCGGGATGCGGCTCCGCTGGTTGAGATCGTGCTTGTGAGGATGTTGCCAAAGCCATCGTGGGTGTAGTCCTTCTGCTGGCGCAGGATGCCGCCACTAGGCTCGATGACCTCTTGAGTGAGCAAGCCAGTCGTGGAGTTATAGGCAAAAGAGGAACTGCGAGTGAGACTTACCGTGCCTGCTCCAGCGGGATTCGGACCGATTTTTGTGACCGTGCTTGTCGCTAAACGCCCGAGGTGCCATTTCGTGGAGGTGATGACATTATTGTAGCTCGAAGCCATGACATCCAAACTTCCGTCGTCATACTCCGTGGTAGAGTTTGTTTGGTTACCATAGTCATCGAATACCACCCCCCGCTGAATAACGGTTCGATACGGCGGCGGAGCTGAAGGCTTGTTGATCTCATACGCCATCTCCTCCTGCCAACGATTGTAGATGAAGTAGTGGTGAGTGCTTTTGCCTGCTACATCATACGACGTTGAGGTCCAATCATTGGTGCTTTCGGTGATGAGCCTGCCATTGAGGAGCATTGTCGCAATTCGTATGGGGCGGCCAGCGTAAATCGGGTCGGTGCTATCAAATGTCGTTCGCCTGCGTATGCCACTCTCAACGTCTTTGGATTCGACGATTCTGAATCCTTGAAATCCGCGCCCATCCAGGCAAGTCCAAGCTCCCTCATAAAGGTAAGTCGTGGTCGAGGTGCCAATGGTGTTGTTGGGCGGCACGGGAGTCTTGGTGTAAGCATCCCCATCAATGCCATTTCGCGAAGTCATCGACGAAACGACATACATGGAGGCTTGCAGCTCGTAGCATGGATAGGTGGTGCCGCTGCTCTTCGTGTAAATCGAGGAGTCGGTGAGAGGCTTGTAAGCGAAGGTTGTGTAGCCACCGTGGCCGCTGGTGGCTTTAGTGATGAGGTCAGGCTGATTGCCACCGCTGAAGTAGATATTGTAGAGCCCATTGTTGAAGGGCGCGTGCCAAACACACACATCAGAGCGCCCGTCGCCGTTGAAGTCTCCGACAAGGTTCATGGCTTTGGGGTTGGTATAGGATGGAATATCCATATTGATACGCGCATCAAAATCCTGTCCATTTGCCCGATGAAGCCAGTAACGATCATTCGATTCCTCCCAAACAACCATATCCATCACTCCGTCACCCGTGAAGTCGTTGGATGTCTGGCGAAGGACGTTGGATTGATCATCCGGGATCACCAGAGTGCTCACCGCAGGTTTGAACCCATCGCCTGTGCAGGTGTAAAGGTTGTAGCGATTATTCAGTAAGGGCGCGTGCCAGATTAGAACATCCGTCAGTCCATCTCCGTTGAAATCCCCGGAGGTGTTGGAGACGAGTGGATTATCCCATGTTTCAATATCGGTTGCTACCGCTGGCGCGAAGCCCGTCTCAGTAGCGATATAGAGGTTGTAGCGACTGTTTGAGAATGGCACATGCCACATCAGGATGTCCGTGCGGCCATCGCCGTTGTAATCCCCAGGCAGTTGCTGAGTTACCGCTGCGTTGCTCCAGCTCGGTAGCCGGGCAGCGTCAACTCGGACAAATGCAGTCCCCGTGCTTCGATAAAGGTAATACTTGGCCGCAGGATCGACGGTGGTGATCAACTGCCAGATCAAAAGGTCTGTGCGTCCATCCCCATCGAAGTCTCCGGGAATAATGGGAGTCGTTGAGCTGCCATACGGGCTAATTCCCTGATCGACAGGCGGAGCAAAGCCACTGCCTGTCGAAAAATAGAGATAGTAGTCATTGTCCGAGTTGTTGTGCGAGACGACATCCATTTTTCCATCGGCGTTGAAGTCACCAAGAACGACCCGAGTGAAGGTGCCGATATTGGCATTCCAGCCAGTAATATTGGTGTCGATTGCGGCTGAGAAACTTCCTCCGCCTAGATTGATGCGCAGATCGTATTCTTGACGAGTGGTGTTGAAGATAAGCAGGTCGGTGAGGCCGTCGCCATCAAAGTCAGCAGCCTGATCATCCAGGTATGTAGCCGCGAAAGTTGCGACAGAAGTCGCGACCGGGGTGAAGGCTGCGTAGGCAGTGTTGTTCTGCCAAGTGATCGTTGTTGATGGCAAGACAACGCTGCCAGCACTCTCGGTGACCGATGTGAGCTGGGACTTCGCTGACGGCGTGCCTAATTGATAGGCCATCTCGCATCGGCGAACAGCCGTCATTACGGATGAATCGTTTTTTGCCCGTGATTCGATGGCTGTCATTCGCTTTAATGAAGCTGTCCGATAGCCTGCAATGTATGCCTCCCCGTCGTCAGGGCGGTCTTCATACTCGAATAGAACCTCCTGATTGGCTGTGGTCGATGGGGGGCGGGTGGAGTAGGCGATTCGGCTAACGAGGAGTTCACCATGATTCAACCGGGTAGTATCGTATGTGATCAAAATCGCGTTGCCGGATGTGTCTGTGATTTTGCTGACTCCCCAGCTCAACGGACCTGATGTCCGGGTGAACCCCGTGCCAATCCCAGTTATCGGATCAATGGTGCCAACAAATTGTCTAGCCTGACTGTAGGCTGCGAATTCCATGGTTAAGCCTGATTTCGTTTCCACGACCCAGCGCGCCGGACCGCTCCCACCTCCTTCCAATCCGACTGCTATTCCGTAGCTGCGGATTCGCGAGGTAGGATCGAACTCGAGGCGATACTCGGTGCCTTCAGCGCCATCGGCTCCGTTGATGGCGATGAGGCGCTGGCCGTCGAGGGCGAAGCGGTCGTTGGCATCGAAGTTGACGCCGCCTTTGACGCCATCCTGGGCGACAGTCCGCCCGACGCGGCTGATGGTGCTCAGGCCGCTGAGCGAGAAGCCGACACCGAGCGGACCATTGCCGCCCTGACTGGAGTAGTTGATGGAGAGCTTTGGCTGCATCCCGGCAGTGCCGGGGGAGACGACGATGGGGATGCTGATCTGCGCCGCGCCGGTGTCTGACACGCCCGTCTCCACCGGGGTGTAGCCGGAGTCGGTGCCGGGATAATCTGGCACCGCAGCGATAGCAGCAGTGGTAAAGCTCCAGGTGGCGGATTGGCCGCCGACAGTGAGGGTGTAGCTGCGCGGGACTCCGGCGATGCCCGGGGCGGTGGCCTGCATCCAGAGGGTGTCGCCTGCTTTCACCGTGGCGGTGCTGCCGGTCTTGGCGATGCCATTGACGAAAAGAGTGACGCCTGCAGGGATGTTCAGCGTGACATCCCCCGCGAAGCCACCGAGCACGATGGCACTGGACCGGGCGGTGGAGCCGGTGGGCACGCCGGGCTGGCTGGTGAAGCTGAAGGAATCGACCCCTGGACTGGTGACGGTGCTGCCGCGACGCCTGACCGACAGCCGCATAAACGCCGCCAGCCGCACGGCCATAGACTGCATGTCAATATAGTGCATCTGACGCAGGCCGGGCCGGAGATTTCCCGTTTCCAGAGCCGTCACATACAGATTCGTGGGCATGGGCAGGTCGAAATTTGCTGGTAATTCCGGCAACCAAGACACCAAGTTTGACGAGGTCTGGCAAGTGATCCGTAGATCAGGATCATCTGTTCGCACCCAGGCATAGAGTTGCGGATACCGCGTGCTAAGTGCACCTGCTGGCGGGACGGAAAACTGAAAGCAATCGCTGGAAGGGTTGTGTACCATTGGATTAGTGTCACAGGCGTATTCAAGCAGATTGGAAAGCCCATCCCCGTCAGCGTCGACTGTTTCACCCCAAATGGTGTCTCTTGCGGAAGCATTCCCGACAGTCGCGCCCCCCCATTTTCTCACAGCCCACTCCACGTACGCGTCACCCGCCTGTGCAAACGGAGCGGCGAAGGCGCAACCAAGAAACAAAAACACGAATCGGGCTCTCATGTGACGATATCTTAAGCAACTGCACTCACCTTTCTAGCTTCGAAATGTGACGAAATGAAACTTCCCCCTCAAGGCGCATCCTTCATCTCCAGCATCAACCGCATCATCTCCTGCGCCGCCGTCGCCGCCACCGTCTTCAATAACGCCCGATCCGTATTGTCCCCGATCTCATAAGTGATCGCCGGAATCCCAAACGTGTGATGCCCCCAATACGTCGACGTCGTCGGCGTCGGCACCGGACTCGCCTCCCGCTTCGCCTCATACATCGGCAACCGTGTCTCCAACGCCTCCAACCACAGCCTCGTAAACCCCGCAGGCGAACTCACCGCCTCATCCGATTGCGTGTAAAACACATCCTTGAACGTCGAGTGAAAATCCAGCATCAACCGCAGCTTCTTCGCCTTTCCCAGCGCCACGATTTGATCCCGCACCGCCCGCGTCTCCGGCTGCGCAAAATCCTTCCAATCCCGATTCAAATCCACCCGCCCCAGGTTGTGTCGCCAGTTCCCCGCATCCACCCCGTCCGGATTCAGCAGCGGCACCACCACACAATGAAACTGCCCTCGAAACGATCGCGCCAAATCACTGTCCCCCGCAATCTCCTCCACAAACCGCATCAACGCCAGTGACCCCGTCGTCTCCGGCGGATGCTGCCGCCCAATGATCACCACCGCCCGCTCCGCCGTCACATCACCCACATCAAGCCGACACAAACGCTGCCCTCCCACCGACCGCCCAAACGTCGTCCCCTGCACAAACGGCAACCGCTCCAGCGCCCCCGCCCAGTCCAGCATCTCCTGCGTCGAAACCAACTCCTGCGCCGCCACCCACAGCGCCCTCGGCCCCACCTCCAGCTTCAGCACACACTCCTCCCTCGCCTCATCCTGCTGATAAGCTTCCTCGGTCAAAGTCACCCACGTCACCCCATCCACACTCACCTTCGGCCGATACCGCAGATTCCCCCCCTGCACCCGCAACCGCACCACCACCTTCCGCTCCACTTCGCAGCTCACCTGAAACGCAAACCACGGACTGTTGTTCACCGGCAGATTCTCCGGTCGCACCACCAGCCCAAACTTCCCGTCCCCCAGCGCTTCGCATTCCGTCAATCGCGCCCTCGGAAACCGCGCATCAAACCGCACCTGCTCCTTCGGAAAAACCCATACACCCGGCTCCAAAACCTTCTCCTCAGTCACCACCACTCGCACCTCCTCCACACGCTGACCCACCATCAAAAGCGCACCCACCACCACCATCACCAAAACCCCTCCCAACACAGCAACCCACCCACTCTTCATCGCCTCAATTTCCTCCCCCTAACTCCGTGTAGTATCGCCTCACCAAATCCCGGAACGCCGGCGGCACCGCATCCCGATCAATCGGCACCGTCGGATCCTGCGCCCCCTTCCTCGCCAGAGCCTCGTTCACCCGGTTCCGCAACTCCAGCAGCGGCATCGTGATCCGCGTCTTCAGTGTCGCCGCCTGTGGCGCCTCATTGTTCCGCCCATGCTCCAGCTTCAGCGCCCGCGCCGCATCAGCCACCCGCGCAGCCTCATTCGCCAGCTCAGGATCCCCCACCAACTCCTCCACCAAACTCAACCGCTCCGCCCACTCCCGATACCCGTCCCCCGAAAACGGCCCCGCGCGCGGCACCTCAGCCGCCTCATCAAAAAACCACCCACCACCCCCACCCGACCTCGCATTCCCACCCTGCCCACCCTGACCACCACCTTGCCCCTTCCCCTCCGCCACCTGACCCCCCTTCCCTTGCCCTTGCCCCTCACCTTCACCCTTACCCTCCGACATCTGCCCCTTCCCTTCTCCCTCACCCTTCCCTTCGGATTTCGCCTTCCCCTCAGAACCCTCGCTCCCCTTACCTCCCTCCGCCACCTCACTCGCCTTTTTCCCCTCCCCTTTACCTTCACCCTTCCCCTCAGCCATCTTCCCAGCCTCTTCCCCCTCCCCTTTCCCCGTCGCCTCACCCTTCCCAGCCTCACCACCCTCCCCCTTCTCGCCTTTCCCTTCAGCCACCTCACCCGCCTGTTTTCCCTCACCCTTACCTTCCTTTTCACCCTTCCCCTCCTCACCCTTACCCTCAGCCACTTCAGCCTTCTCCCCCTCCTCCGCCACCTCCCCAATCAACCGATCCAACTCATTCCGCGCCATCCGCAACCCCTCCGCCTCACTCCCCAGCACCGCCTCCGCCGCCGACTCCACCTGCTGCGCCAGCTTCTCCACCGCCGTCGCCGCCTTCCGCTCCGCCTCCTGCGCTGCCGCCCGATCCCCATATCGGCTCTGCATCCGCGCCTCCTCCAGATGCTCCTCCAACCCGCTCGTCTGCGCCCCCCGCACCGCCTCGTAGAGCTTGCGAGACAAAATCGGCTCCGCCCCCTCCGCCTGCTCGCTCACCCCCTTCAACTGCTCCATCAGCTTCTCCACCCGATCCTGCTGCTCCACCAGCGCCTTCGCCGCCTCAGACCCGCTCAACATCCGGTCCAACGCGTTCGACGTATCCCCCCGCTCCGCCCCCTCCGGCGTCTTCTGATTCTCCAGCCCCTCCGAAATCTTCTTCTGAGCCTCCGCCACCGCCTGCACATCCCGCTTGATCCCCTTCATCTCCTCTGAAAACCGACGCGCCGACTTCTCCCTGAAATCCTCCTCCAGCGCCTTCAAATCCCGCTCCGCCCGTGTCGCCGCGTTCGCCGCATCCGCCAGGTTCGACTCCTTCAGCTTCTCCGCCGACTCCAGCGCCTGCTCACGCACCGCCTCCAGCTCCTTCCGCGTCTCCTCCATGTCCGCCGCCCGTTCCGATCCCGCCAGCTTCTCGTTCAAATCATCCAGACCCCGCAGCAAATCCTCCTGTTCCTCCTGCAATCGATCCAACTGATCCCTCAGCTCCTCCTTCTCCGCCTCGCTCCCCGCCTGCGCCATCTGCTCCCGCAGCTCCTGCATCTTCTTCGCTAGCGCCTCCTGCCTCCGCGCCAGCTCCTTCAGCTTGTTGAGCACTTCCAAGCTCTCCTTCTGCTCCGCCGACTGCTCCGCCTGCGCCGTCTTCTCCTGCTCATAACGCTGCTCCTCCTGCTTCAATTCCAAATTCATCAACTGCTCGTCCTTCTCCTTCGGCGCCCCACCCGACGACTTCGCCTTCGGATCCTGCCTCGCCACCAGGTGCTCCCGCTCGCTCGCTTGATACAGCCATTGCAAAGCCGACTGCTCATGCTCCTGCGCCTGCATCAAAGCCGCCCGCTGCCCCTCCTCCGCCTTTTGCAGCGCATCCAGCGCCTCACGCATCCCCTTCCACGCCTCCGTCAGCGCCTGCTTCACCTCCGCATCCTTCGCCTCCTCCATCTCCGCCTTCGTCTGCTCCAGCGTGATCGCCTCCGACTCCCGCACCACCGCCACATCCTTCACCGCCTCCTCCATCTTCTTCCCCCCCGCCGTATCGCGCACCACCCGCCAGTTCGCATTCACCACCTGCTTCTGCAACTCCACCAGCTTCCCCGCTTTCTCCTCCGGCATCCCCGGCTCAGGCGGCGGCGACTCCGTCTCCCGGAAAATGTCTTCAAACTCCCGCACCTGGGCAAAAAACATGTCACTCATCGCCCGCCTCACCTCCCCCTTCGGCCCCACATCCTCCGCCCAAAAATGATACGACACCAGCAGCCTCGGCATCACCCCCTCAGGCTCCAGATTCAGCATCGCCTTCACCGCCTCCTTCTGGTTCGGACCCGTCGCCGCATGCTCGAACACCACCTCCTTGCTCTCCCCAGCAAACGTCACCGTCGCCCCGCTCCGACTCACCCCCACATCATCCCACACCCGCGCCTCCACCGGCAGCTCCTGCAGCGCCGACACCTGCAAATCCCGCTTCGGAAACACCACCTCAATCTTCGCCAGCGCATTCGGCTGCGCCGTCAGCACCACCCACGGCGGCTTCACATTCCCCCGCTCCTTCTCATCCACCAAATGCAGCCGATACCGCCCGCTCACCTCCAATTTCAGCTCCCCCTCCAAAACCAACGCCCCCTCCGCCCCCGGCTTCAACACCACCACCGCCTCCTCACTCGCAAACAACTCCGCACTCACCACCGGCTTGTTCACCCGCGCCTTAAACTTTAAGAGCGACCCCTCCGGCGCCGCCACCTTCAGCACATTCTTCAGTTCTCGCACCGGCAGCCCCGTGTAAGCCGGCGGCACCACCACCACATCCAGCCGCTCCAGCTTCGGATACACAAACGTCGTCACCGCAAACTCCGCCGACCGCTGCCCCTCCGCCTCCACCCGATACCGCATCTCCCTGTCCACCCGCCCGATCATCCCGCCAAAAGTCACCCCATCCACCCCCACCGACATCCCCGCACTCCCCAGCTCCACCCCCACAGCATCCACCCACACCAGCCGCGCCTCCCTCGGCACCACCGGCGACACCTTCGCCTCCACCACCAACCGCGAATCCCGCTCCACCTCCACCGCCCCCGGCTTCACCTCAAACCCCAGCACCACCACCCCATCCGCCGCCCGCTCCACCTCCACCTCCTCAGAGCCCAGCTTCTCCTTCCCCTCGTCCTCCCCCATCACACCCGCCCAAAAAACCAAGCCGAACACCAAACATCCCAGGACCGCATTCCAACGCCCCAGCACCTTCAGCCGATTCCCAATCACCCCCTCCAGCCATCCTTCCGTGCTGCCCGCATTCAGCGCCTCCACCACCACCCGCCGCTCCAGAAAATCCATCACCTCATCCAGCTTCCGCTTCTTCTCCAGCACCGCCACCGCCGTCAAAAGGCGAGCATCCAGCTCCGGCATCGCCGCCTCAATCTCACGCGCCACATCCACCGCCTCGTATCGAAGCCGATTCACCCAGCGTTCGACAAAACCCACACACAAACCCACCCCCACCATCATCAGCAAGGGTCGCACGAAAACAGAATCGCCAAAGAGCGACTTCAATCCACCAAACCCAATCAACCCGCACGCCACAACCACCAGCCCCACCATCAACACCCGATACGCCTCCCGACGCCTCACCTCCCGCAGCGCCGCACGCACCGCGTCCAACCGTTCTTGAATCAGCAGACCCTCAATCATCAATCATTCAGGTAAACCCCGGAAACACAGCAAGGTTCTATCCCCCACCATCTCCAGTCACAAGAAAGAACGCAACTCCCACGCCATCTTATCCAAACATCCCCTCCCCAAAACAAGTGACACCCTCGTAGGCACATTCGCCAGAATGCGATCCCCCAAAGCCCCCCTTCCGCTCACCCACCCCCAAGGAGTGACGGCATCTTGCCGTCACGCCCCCGCACGACGACCAACAATCCCAGAACCACGAACAGAGAACAGCGAACCGAGAACCCCCAAACTCCCCCCATTCACACCCCAATCGCCTCCCCCCATCCCCATCAATCACTCCAAAAGCCCCTCAACCACAAGACCCCAAACAAGATCAAACACTCACACCAAGGCGTCGCACTTCCACGCTGGAACTACTCGGCCTTTTCTGTTGGAACGTCGATAAGATCAAAAGCGAGACGACGCCCAATACGTTGAAGTCGCTGCTCCAACGCGGCAAATTCGGATCGGCTACGAGTGGCCGAGTCGATCAAACGCCTGCGCCAGCGACTCCAGTTCGCCGCGATCCCCTCAACGGCTTCGCTCGACGCTAGGGGTGAGTCATCAAATCCAAACTCGAATCCGCACTCACACATCTCAAAGGATGGCGATCCATCATCGGCATACGGAGGCTCAGCAAAGGATTCACGCCCGCAGATAGGGCAAAGCCACAAACCGGTATCGGCTTGGTGAAGAACGAAGACCTCACCGCTAGGGTGATAGCAGGAATTAGTCTTCATTTTTTTGAGAGCGTAGAGCGCGTGCGCCACTACCAGCGAGGGCGAGTGTCGATCACGGGGTTGAGGTTGTATTCAGGTGGAATCATCGAAACTGAACGGCTGGTAGTGGTTGCACGACGCGGCTTGTTCTCCGGTCTTATTCATCTTCGGGCATCTCACCGAGGTTCGTAATGAAGTCAGTGAAACTGTCTGCAATCTTCCAAAATCCCTGTGACTCATACATGTCGGTCTTCCCGTCTTCTGACCATGTGCAGCAAAAATGAATGGTTCCGTGGTCCTCCGGCCGCACACTCATCAAAATGTATCCGAAACAGCCGTCTCCACCGATGGGGATCAATCCGGGCTTCAAAGGAAGACCATCCCAATCCAACGCGATCAACATCGACTGCTGATCTTCACTCCGTGCCATCACGTAGAGGGAATCAATTCCTGAACCCCAATCGTCTCGGACCACCCAGAATGAGTTCGGTTCAGGCGTATCGCCAGAGTATGAACGCATGAACTTCACGTAGTCTTCAGGAAGTTCCACACCGAGACCTGACTTCAATTCTTGATATACGGATTCATCAAACATGGGCGACTTGGATGTTGGATTCTTATTCTTGGAGCAACCTGCCAGCGCCAGGGCAAACATGGCGATAGTTGCGAAAATTTTCATTGGAGAACGTCAAAGTGATGGCGCACCCACTAGCGGGAGCCAGCGTTGAACGCGGGGTTGATGTGGAATTGGGGTAAAAGCATCGAAAACAGAGGGGCTAGTGGGTGTTGCCATGCACGTCTTGTTCGGCTTCTTGCATTTTGCTCAGGGAGCGGCGTAGTAATTTGGAACTCTGAATTCACTAACGTAAGGCAATGGCTCAAGCCAGGAGCCAGAAAGCCCACTGGTTGCCGTGGTGATAGAAAGGAAGAGCAATAGGAGATTGCCGTCTGGCGTATCTGCGATTCCCCAGTTAAGGCTTGGATGGGTGCTTCGTAGGTCATCTGTCGTAAATCCAATAGGGCTATTGTCGAACTGCAAGAATCCACGACCAAGCACAAACACGCCGTCCACAGTAGGGCTGGCAATTCCGACACGCTCATTGAGCGTTGGCGGCATTTGCGGAAGACTAATGCCACATTCTGCGTGAATAGCAGGCAGCCAACCTGCTACAGTTCGCATGGATGCCGGGCCATCATATGCCACGACGTAGCTGAGAATTCCCGGCGGTTGGAATCCGCTGACAAAAGCAGTGGTAATGTTGCGCTTCAGCGCCTTGACATTTTTTGCAGTCTGAATGCTCTGCTTCATCGCAGCTGCGTCCAAAACAGACTTCACTTCGATTATTGCGACAACAGACTCAGCAAGAAAACCATTGATCCCACCTCCAAAGTCCAACTTTGGGTAGTTGCGGCGATAAAGAACGATGTCAATCTGGTTTCGCGGTTCGCCAGGTTTGGAGTTCGAGTCGATAATCTCACCCGTGCCTATTGCCAAAGTCTCGCTCAAATGGTCTTGGAGGAACTGACGTATAAATGCCTCACGCGGTGTTCCTTTGTGGAGAGTGTGCCCAGAGTTCGCTGGTATTCGCGATGTCGCGAGAAGCTGTTGTTCGTGGGAGTCGATGTGTGCTTTTAGCATAGGTGTATAATTCTGCCGAACGTCAAAGGTGTGGCACGGCGGTAAAAGGACTCACAGAGCGAAGCGAACGAGGGACGTTACCCGCCGTTGCCACTACCGTCTTGTTCGGCTTCGCGATTTTCTTCATGGTCGAAACTTTTGTAGAGAAATTGCAAACGATGGAGGGTTATCCTTCGTGCTTTGCGTTAACACAATTGAAGAGTTGGCGATCATGTCTTCGGGAATGGAAAATTGAATGAAGCCGGGATGCTGGCCGCTTGACCACTGGACTGGAATCCACATGGCCCGATCTTCCTTGCCAATGACTAACGATGCGGAATCCATGTCCCTGATGAGGGGGCCTTTGTCAGCGTCGAAGATCACTTGAATCAAAACTACTCCGGTTGGTCGCGTCGGCTTGTCACCTTCCTTTATTGTGTTGATGCGAAATCTACATTCGATCTTAAACCCAATCGCTGACATGTTTTGCGGTGTTACTCCGGTCGGTGGTCCCGTAGCTGCAAACGCAACGGACATGGCGACAATGAACAGGGATGGAATTATAGCATGTATCGAAGTTCTCATATTATTATTGCCGAACAGTATAGTTAGTACAACGCGATATCGATATCACCTGATATCCTCATCCTGATTGGCACCCATGCTTCACCGGATGCCCTCGCAAAGTCAAGGCTCCAGCACGTTACTTCAGGG
>JAIYDW010000139.1 GCA_027487315.1 Verrucomicrobiaceae bacterium
CGCCTCCGCAATCGTCACCGCCCGCTTGCTCAAATCCCCCGCATAAGCCTCCCCCACCTTCGCACTCCAATCATCCACCATGTGCCCAATCCCCGCCTGATGCGCATACAACCCCGTTAACAACGCCGCCCGCGTCGGACAACACCGCGCCGTGTTGAAAAACTGCGTGAACCTCACCCCACCTCCCGCCAGCGAATCCAACGTCGGCGTCTGAATCTCCCCGCCATAACAACCCACATCCGAATACCCCACATCATCCGACAGGATCACAATGATGTTCGGCCTCGACACCCCAAACCCGGACACCCCACAGCTCAGAACACCCAAAAGCACAAATCCAAACAAAGAAACTCGCATCCAAACAAGACGATCTCCCCTCCCCAAACTTGCGCCCAAATCCCACCCCCACCTATCCACCTTCCACCCCTTTATCCGTTCTGTAGTCCCGCCTTTAGGCGGTGCTCCTCTCAAAAACCCCACCCTTGCCAACACCCCTCAAAAAAACCACCTTCCCTCACCTCCATGCCTCCTCCCCCCGAATCCTCCTCCCACCGCGAATCCCTCTGGCGCATCATCTTCCTCTCCGACACCCGCGCCGGCCGCACCTTCGATCTCTGCCTCCTCATCCTCATCCTCCTCAGCGTCCTCACCTTGATGCTCGAAAGCGTCATTGAACTCCGGGAAGCCCACAGCCTCCTCTTCAAATCCCTCGAGTGGACCTTCACCACCCTCTTCACCCTCGAATACCTCGCCCGCCTCTGGGTCGTCCGCCATCGCACCCGCTACGCCTTCAGCTTCTTCGGCCTCGTCGACTTCATCTCCATCCTCCCCAGCTACATCGAACTGCTCATCCCCGGCAGCCACTACCTCATGACCTTCCGCGTCCTGCGCCTCCTGCGCATGTTCCGCATCCTCAAAATGGCCGAATACATGGGCGAAGCCAATGTCCTCCTCAACGCCCTCTCCGCCAGCCGACGCAAAATCATGGTCTTCCTCTGCACCGTGCTCACCCTCGTTCTCGTCGAAGGCACCATCATGTACGTCATCGAGCAGGACACCAACCCCGGCTTCCGCAACATCCCCCAATCCATCTACTGGGCCATCGTCACCCTCACCACCGTCGGCTATGGCGATGTCGCCCCCGTCACCGTCCTCGGAAAAATGATGGCCTCCGTCATCATGCTCACCGGCTTTGCCATCATCGCCGTCCCCACCGGCATCGTCACCCAAGAAATCGGCCGCGAAATGCGCAGCAACCGCCCCTTCCGCAAATGTCGCGAATGCGGCTGGGAAGAAAACGACCCCCGAGCCCGCTTCTGCCAACAATGCGGCGTCTCCCTCGACTAGAATCCCTGGCCCCAAAAGGTGCCTGTCTTGACAGCAACAGCCAATGCAATCAGTTTCAACCTAGAAACGGAAATGGAAAGGGATGAAGATGGCGTCGTGCTTGGTTCCACAAGGCTTCCCGGTTCGCAGCGGTTGCATCGATAAAGTGATGCCACCCGAGAAGCGGGAAGCCTTGTGGGGCCAATGACGACGGCAGATTCGCCCTCAGCCATTTCCGTTTTTAGGTTCAAAAACCTGAGCTGGAAAAATCCCCTCCAACCCACCCGTCCCTCATAGCGCATTCAACATTCAGCGTTCATAGTTCAGATTCCCCCCATGCTCCTCCCCCGCGCCACCTGGCACGCCCTCGCCCACGCCCACCACGCCCGCGTCGCCCCCATGGCCGACGCCACCCTGGACCGTCGTGCCCGCGGCCAAACCCACGCCGTCGACGACTTCCTCTTCAGCTACTACAACTTCCCCCCCGGCAAACTGAAACAGTGGCTCCCCCCGCTCGGCACCACCCTCGAAATCACCGACGCCGACCTCATCGACCACCCCTTCCTCCTCCGCACCCCCACCACCCTCACCCTCAACCCCGACCTCCTCCCCCAAAAAACCCGCCAACTCGCCGCCTGGGTCGCCACCCTCTGCCGCAACATCCTCGACCGCCCCCCGCGCTTCCGCTGCTTCGGCCTCCATGAGTGGGCCATGGTCTACCGCCAAACCCCCGAGCAAATCCGCCACCAGGGCCACGCCCTTCGCCTCACCCCCGACCAACTCGCCACCTTCGTCGATTCCCAAGCCCTCTGCTGCACCCACTACGACGCCTACCGCTTCTTCACCTCTCCCGCCTCCCCGCTCAACGCCTTCCAACCCACCCTCGAGACCCGCCTCGAAATGGAGCAAGGCGCCTGCCTCCACGCCAACATGGACCTCTACAAGTGGGCCTCCAAACTCTGGCCCTGGATCGGCTCCACTCTCGTCGGTCAAACCTTCGCCCTCGCTGTCGAAGGCCGCATCCTCGACATGCGCGCCAGCCCCTACGACCTCGCCCACCTCGGCTACGACCCCATCCCCATCGAAACCCCCGAAGGCCGCCAAACCTACGAGCAAGCCCAACGCCACCTCGCCGAAAAAGCCCTCCCCATCCGCCAAGCCCTAGCCCAAGCCGCCGACTCTCTCTCTGGATCGGAGCAAAGGCTCCAATCACAAACGTCCTGAGCTCTGGGGAAGTCGACGGACAAGAGGATTGGCAGACCCCAGGCTCGTAGCGGAAGACGTAAGTCTTCCCCGCGCAGCGCGTGGGGCCTGAAGAGCGAAAGAAACGCCCCCCGGCCTTCAGAGCAGAGAACACGCCTGACTCACTCAATGCCAGCTCGCGAAACCGCACGTTGTTCAAGCTTTAGCTTGTCATCGCACGTCTCGATCACCCCCACACGCTAAAGCGCGCACAACCTACGCGGTAGCGGCGCGAAAAGGTCGGACATCGACTTCCCCCCTCAAAGCTTCGGCGCTGGCGGCTTGATCGGCGCCATCTGCCCACTCACCACCCCCTTCGCCTTCGTCACCCGCTTATACACCGTGTCCCCGCAAGCAATAAAAAACTCCCCCAAATCCTTCCCCCCAAAACAAACATCACTCGCCGACTTCGGAGTCGGAATAATGAAATTCACCCGCCCCGCCTGATCGCAAACTTGCACTCCGAGTGCGGTGGCCACATACAACCTCCCATCTTGATCCACGCACATGCCCTTAGCTTCGCACCTTTGCCCAGGATCAACGTCCAGAACGACAAATCTTTGCCCTTGAGTCAAAGTTCCATCTGGTTGCACACGCCAACTCATAACTTCTGTCTCACTGTCACTTGAGGCGTAGAGCCAAGTTTGATCGGGGGAAAGCAAGATTCGATTAGGCTCAAAAATCGGCCCATTTTTGTCATCTGTAACTGCCGGATGCATTTCACCACCATCCCCAATCAATATGATCCGAGCGTCATGAGGTAACAACTCAAAACCCGGCCTGAAATCTCCGACTACAACTCGGCCAGTAGCGACGTACGCCAAGCCATCTGTTCGCACACAATTCGACTCCCCAGGAACACCAACCATCTCGGACCGCAAAATCCCATCCTTTGCAACTCGAACCCACCGAACTGGGTCTGTTTCACCGCACGACATGCCTTTCTGCACAGCAAACCAATCTCCATTTTGCCCTACCGCCAAAGCTGCTAGACCACCTAATTTAGGATCAACACTAATCACCTGACCCGAACTTTTCAATCGAACAACAATTCCTAACGCTTTCTCTGCAATGATCACCTCACCCTCCACATCCGAGGCGAGGTTCGACCAATGCCATAAAGGTGCTTCTGCTATGTCTCGACCTACGGTCGAAGTTGTCAGCACCTTCCCCAACTCCGCTGCAACCTCCCACTCCCCCGCCCCCACCACCTCATACCCCTTCCACTTCGACTCCCCCTTCACATTCGCCTTCACCTCAATCTCCGTCTTCCACTCCCTCCAAAGCCACCGCATCGCCTCCGGAAAAACCTGGCTCGCATGCTTCTGATTGTGCCCGCCATCACCCCACGCGTGCTTCACCTCATACCCCGCCCAGGTCAGACTCCGCTCCATCATCTGATTCGCCATCCACCAGTCGCCACAATACAGATTGTTGTCCCCCGTCCCGCTCTGCAAAAACACCCGGATCGGCTTCGGCTCAAACTTCCGCACCCACACCGGCAGTTGATCCGCCCCATGGATCCCCACATAGGTCCCCACCCCCGTGAACACCCGCCGAAAACGATCCGGCCGATGCCACGCCACCATGAACGCGCAGATCCCCCCGCTGCTGTTCCCCGCGATCGCCGCCTCATTCGGATTCGTGCTGAACGTGATCCCATGCTCCCGCTCCACCGCCGGCAAGAACTCCCCAATCAAGAATCGCGAATAAGTCGGCGTTACCGAATCATACTCAAAGCTCCGATTGAACCGCGGCAGCGCGTTCTCATTCGCCGCCGGCACCACCCCCGGCTTGATGAACACCCCCACCAGCGGCGGAATGTCTCCTTTCGCGATCAAGTTATCAAACACCACCGGCGCCTGATAAATCACCCCATCCTGAAACACCATGAAAGCCGCCGGCTTCGTCTTGTCGAACCCCGCTGGCAAATACAACTGATACTCCCGCTGCGTCCCCGGAAACACACTCTCCTCCCCCGCAACATACCCACCCTTCACCATCGTCCCCTTCGCCACCCCCTCCTGCACCTTCGAATCCACCGTCAACGGAAACTCCGGCTCCTGCGCCAACACAGCACCCACCAACCCAACCAATAACAGCGACAATCTCATCCCCTCATCCTAACAAGCCACCCCGCCCAAGCCAAGCAAAAGCACACCCTTCCTTCGCCCCCTCCAAAACAAAACAACCCCCGGAGCCATCAAGCTACCGGGGGTTGTGTTTGATTGGTTATTTGGTCAGGTCTTAGGCGCGCAGAGCGTCGTCTTCGACACTGTCACGAGTCGAGAAGCTAGGCCGCTCGGTCTCTTCCACTTCGAAATCCCGGTTGCTCCAGAAGCCCGAACCCGCAGGGATCAAGTGACCCATGATCACGTTCTCCTTGAACCCACGCAGCAAGTCGGACTTCGCAAGCGTCGCCGCCTCCGTGAGCACCCGTGTGGTGTCTTGGAAGGACGCCGCCGAGATGAACGATTCCGTCTCCAACGAGGCCTTCGTGATCCCCAGAAGAACCGGCTCCGCCTCAGCAGGCTTACCACCTTCTTCGGACACCCGAACGTTCTCGATTTCAAACGACGTGCGGTCCACTTGATCTCCCCAAAGGAAGTTCGTGTCGCCTGGCTCGTTGATCTTCACCTTGCGCAGCATCTGGCGGATGATGATCTCAACGTGCTTGTCGTTGATTTCCACACCCTGTGCACGGTAAACTTCCTGCACCTCATTGACGAGGTGTTCACGCAGGGCCTGAGGCCCAAGGATCTCCAGAATTTCATGCGGCACCACAGGCCCTTCGGTCAGCTGATCACCCTTGGTGATGTGGTCGCCGTTAAACACAAGGATGTGCTTGCTCCGGGGAATCAAGTGCTCTTCCTGCTGACCCGTCTTCGGATCCGTCACGATCACGCGACGCTTGCCGCGAACCAATCCACCGATCTCAACCACACCATCGATCCGCGCGATTTCGCACGCATCCTTCGGCTTCCGGGCTTCGAAAAGCTCGGCCACCCGTGGCAGACCACCGGTAATGTCCTTCGTCTTGGAAGCCTTCCGCGGCGTCTTGGCAATCGTGAAACCACCGTCCACTTTCTGACCGTTCTTGACGGACAAGTGAGCGCCAGCCGGAATCGTGTAGCTCGAAAGAATCTCGTGGGTTTTCGGATCGGTGATGACGATCTGCGGGTGCAAATCTTCCTTGTGCTCGATGACCACCATTTCTTCGTTCCCGGTCGACTGGTTAGTCTCCTTGGTCACAGTGATGCCGGAAATCATGTCGCGGAATTCGACCTTACCACCCTTCTCCGAGATAATCGGAATGTTGTATGGATCCCAGGTGACAAACTGCTCACCCTTCTTGACCTTGCCACCGTCCGGCTTGGCGATCACGGCACCGACAACCAGCTTGTGGCTCTCAAGTTCTTTGCCGTCATCATCAAGGATCGAGATGGAACCATTCCGGGTCAGAGCAATCCAGGTGCCTTCGTCAGACTGCACCGAACGGAATTCGTTGAACCGCAACGTACCCGCCGCCTTCGCGATGATGAACGGCTGCTTGAAGCTACTCATCGCAGCACCACCCACGTGGAACGTACGCATCGTCAGCTGAGTTCCTGGTTCACCAATCGATTGTGCCGCAACAATACCAACGGCTTCACCAATCTTGACCAAACGGCTGGTCGCAAGGCTGAGTCCATAGCACTTCGCGCAGCACCCACGCTTCGCTTCACAGGTCAAAACAGAGCGAATCTTCAAACGATCCACACCGATCTTGGTCAGCAGGTTGGCTTCGATCTCACTGATCAAAGTTCCAGGCTTCACAATGATGGACTTGTCCACCGGGTTGTGAACGGTCTCGCAACTGACGCGACCATAGATCCGTGTCTTGAGATCCACCACTTCTTCGTCACCCGAGTAAATCGCAGACAAAGTAATGCCGTTGACCGTTCCGCAGTCTTCCTCGTGAACAATCACGTCCTGAGACACGTCAACCAGCTTCCGGGTCATGTAGCCGGAGTCCGCCGTCTTCAAAGCCGTATCGGCCAGACCCTTACGGGCACCGTGAGTGGAGATGAAGTATTCCAGCACGCTAAGACCTTCGCGGAAGTTCGAAGTGATCGGGCGCTCAATGATCTCACCGGAAGGTTTGGCCATCAGACCGCGCATCCCACCGAGTTGCTTGATCTGCGTCCGGTTCCCCCGGGCACCAGAGGTAACCATGGTGTAAAGCGGGTTGTGACGCTTCTTGCCTTCATTGTACTCGATCGTCCGGAAAAGTTCGTCAGCGACCTTGTCACCCACCTGGGTCCAGATATCGATGATCTTCTGATAACGTTCCCCTTGGGTGATGATCCCGCGGCGGTGCTGCTTATCAACTTCCTCAATGTCCACATAGGCCTGCTTGAGAAGCTCCTTCTTGAGCGGCGGAATCTCCATGTCAGTGATACCGATGGAAATACCGGACCGTGTCGCTTCACGGAAGCCCAGTGACTTCAGACGGTCCAATGCCGATACGGTCTCCTTCTGACCGTTGGTTTGGAAGCAACGCCAGATGATCTCCGAAATCTGCTTCTTGCCAATCGTCGCGTTAATGAATCCAACGCTGCTAGGCCAGATCTCGTTAAAGCGCACTCGACCTGCAGTGGTGTCAATGACCGGCTTGGTCGGGTCACCATAAGGTTTGCCCGGTTGGCCATAGTCTGGGTTGCGGAACTTGATCTTGTCGTTCGTGCCCAAGCCACCTTCAGTGATCGCGAATTCCACTTCGGTGACGTCGTTGAACATCGGCACCCGAGGCGTTGCATCGCTCTTGTCGTGACTTGGGAAGTCACGCAGGTAAGTCAGGTTGTAGCAACCCAACGGAATGTCTTGGGAAGGTGTCGTGATCGGCTTGCCGCTCGCTGGCGAGAACAAATTGTTCGGTGCAAGCATCAGCAAACGAGCTTCCATTTGCGCTTCAACCGAGAGCGGCACGTGCACCGCCATTTGGTCACCATCGAAGTCCGCGTTGTAAGCGGTACAAACCAGCGGGTGAACTCGAATCGCGTCACCTTCGATCAGCTTCGGTTCGAAAGCCTGAATCGACAAACGGTGCAGAGTCGGAGCGCGGTTCAGAAGGATCGGGTGTCCCCGGGTCACTTCGTCCAGGATATCCCACACTTCCGGCGTCCGGCGCTCGATCATCTTCTTCGCGCTACGAACCGTGTGCACCAGGCCCATCTCTTTCAAGCGGCGAATGATGAACGGTTCAAACAACACCAATGCCATCTTCTTCGGAAGACCGCATTGGTTGAGCTGAAGATCAGGTCCGATAACAATGACCGAACGACCTGAGTAATCGACGCGCTTGCCCAGCAAGTTCTGCCGGAAACGACCGCTCTTGCCTTTCAGCATGTCGGAAAGGGACTTCAACGGACGGTTACCCGCACCTGTCACCGCACGGCCATGGCGACCATTGTCAAACAAAGCGTCCACAGCTTCCTGCAGCATGCGCTTCTCGTTACGAATGATGACATCCGGCGTGCGCAATTGCAGCAAGTTCTTCAAACGGTTGTTCCGGTTGATGACCCGACGGTAAAGATCGTTCAAATCGGAGGTGGCAAAGCGCCCACCTTCAAGCGGAACCAACGGACGCAAATCCGGCGGAATCACTGGAAGCACTTCCATGATCATCGACTCCGGACGCGTGTGGCTCGACGCAAAGCCCTGGCAAAGCTTTAAGCGCTTGGCCAACTTCTTACGATTCTGCTTCGACTTGGTCTTGCCCATGGCATCTTCCAAATCGCGAATCATCTCGGTGAGATTGATCTGACTGAAAATGTCCCGAATGGCTTCTGCACCCATGCCAACACGGAAGGCATCAGCACCAAACTGCTCCTCAGCCTCGCGAAGATCCACTTCCGTCAGAAGCTGACCGCGAAGCAGCGGTGTCGAACCTGGGTCGATAACCATGTAGTCTTCATAATAGATGACCCGCTCCAAAGCGCGCGCCGTCATGTCCAGCATGAGGCCGATCCGGCTTGGCATGGCTTTGTAGAACCAGATGTGTGTTACCGGAACAGCCAACTCAATGTGGCCCATGCGCTCACGGCGCACTCGGCTCAGCGTCACCTCGACGCCGCAGCGGTCGCAGATCACGCCTTTGTGTTTGATGCGCTTGTATTTGCCGCAGGCACACTCCCAGTCCCGCGTAGGACCAAAAATGCGCTCGCAAAACAGACCACCCTTTTCAGGTTTGAAGGTCCGGTAATTGATGGTTTCTGGGTTCTTGACTTCACCGGAACTCCAGGAGCGAATGCGCTCTGGAGAAGCGATGCAAATGGACACGGCGTCAAAGTCCTCGCCTTTCGGGGTCTCTCCGAAGATTTCTTTCAAGCTTTCGTCAGCGTTCATAAGGGATGCGTTTGTTGGGGTTGCTGGGTTTAAGATCAGCGAGGATTAACCCTCGGCGGAGAAGCGTTCGATGTTTTCCACCATGATGTCGTGCGTGGTGGCTTTTTGAACCCTCACATCAAGACCTAGGGACTGCATTTCCTTGATCAACACGTTGAAGGATTCCGGCGTGCCGGCTTCCAACGCATGGTCACCTTTGACAATCTGTTCGTAAATCCGAGTCCGTCCTTGAACGTCATCAGACTTAACGGTGAGCAATTCCTGAAGGGTGTAGGCGGCTCCGTACGCTTCAAGCGCCCAGACCTCCATTTCCCCGAAACGCTGACCACCGTATTGTGCCTTACCACCCAGAGGCTGCTGCGTCACCAGCGAGTAAGGTCCAACGGCCCGTGCGTGAATCTTGTCTGCCACAAGGTGGCCCAGTTTCAGCATGTAAATGTACCCAACAACGATGTCCTGGTCGAAGGCTTCACCCGTGCGACCATCAAACAACGTGGACTTGCCATTGAGGCCCATCCACTCAAATCCAGGAACCTTCTTGGCATCCTTGATGTACTCCATGATGCGTGCCTCGCTAATCCCGTCGAATACAGGGGTCGCGATCGTCATGCCAAGAGCTTTCGCTGCAATGCCCAGGTGCGTTTCCAACACCTGACCCACGTTCATCCGCGATGGTACGCCGAGAGGGTTCAAGCAGATATCAACCGGGGTTCCATCAGCCAGGAACGGCAGATCTTCTTCCGGAACAATCGTGGCAACAATGCCCTTGTTACCGTGGCGACCCGCCATCTTGTCACCCACGGAAAGTTTCCGTTTGGAGGCGATGAACACACGCACTTGTTTCACGACACCGGAATCACCACCGTCTTCGGTGCTGGCTTCGATGCGGTCCAAACCGCGCTCCCGTTCCATGTCAGCATCTGCAAACTTCTGCTCGAAGGTGCCGATGATTTCCATGATCTTGTTACGGATCGGGCTCGGATCGATCTCGATCGTGTCATAGCTCTCTGCCAGCTTGCGAAGAAGGGTCTTGGTGATCTTCTTGTTGGCTCCAAGAATGATTTCACCAGTCTGACCGTTCACCACATCAAGCGGCACCTTCTCATTGAGGAGGATGTCGGATAGGCGATCCGTGAGTTGCTCGGTGAGGTTTTCCTTCTTCGTTTTGTAATCTTCTTCGATCTGCTTCACCTGCTTCTTCATTTCAGCGGGTGAAAGCTTCTCCTTGTCAGTGCCGCCCCGTTGGGCAAGGCGGACGTCCATCACAATCCCGGTGCAACCGGAAGGCACTCGCAGGGAGGTGTCCTTAACGTCAGCAGCCTTCTCGCCGAAGATGGCGCGCAGCAAGCGTTCTTCAGGCGCAAGTTCCGTCTCAGACTTCGGTGTGATCTTGCCGACAAGAATGTCGCCAGGCTTCACTTCCGCGCCGATCCGAACCACACCGTCAGCATCAAGATTCTTCAACGCCTCGTCACCCACGTTTGGGATGTCGCGTGTGATTTCTTCAGGCCCAAGCTTCGTGTCACGAGCAATGACTTCAAAGTCTTCGATGTGGATCGAGGTGTAAACATCCTCTTTAACCACGCGGCGGCTGATGGTGATAGCATCCTCGAAATTGTATCCGTTCCAGGACATGAAGGCCACCAGCATGTTCTTGCCGAGCGCCAATTCACCATTGTCGGTGCAGGGTCCATCAGCAAGAACGTCCCCCTTCTTCACCTTGTCACCGCTAGCCACAAGGGCCCGCTGGTTGATGCAGGTGCCGGCGTTGGACCGTCCAAACTTACGAAGTTCGTAAACATAGGTCCCCTTGTCCTCATCGGTTTTCACCGACTTAACCGGGTCAGCCAAGTACTTTGCCTCAGCGATTGGCAACTTGCCGTCCTTCGTGACAATGATCACATCAGCAGATGCCGCCGCCACAATGCCATTGGCATCGGCGATGATCACGGAACGTGAGTCGCGGGCTGCTTTTCCTTCCATGCCAGTTCCGACAAATGGTGCTTCAGCTTCGAGAAGCGGCACCCCTTGACGTTGCATGTTCGAGCCCATCAGAGCGCGGTTGGCGTCATCGTGCTCAAGGAACGGAATCAAGGCAGCTGCCACCGAGACGAGTTGTTTCGGCGAAACGTCCATCAAAGTGGACACACCCGGTTCCACCTCAAGGAATTCACCCCGATAACGCACGGTGACCTTCGGACTGGTGAACTTGCCCTTGTCATCCAAAGGATTGTTCGCCTGGGCGATGTAATGATTCTCTTCCTGGTCTGCGGTAAGATACTCCACCTTATCCGAAACCACGCCGTTCTTCACGGTGCGATAAGGAGTCTCGATGAAGCCGAACTCATTGATGCGGGCGTAACTACCCAGAGAGTTGATCAGACCAATGTTCGGACCTTCAGGCGTCTCAATCGGGCAAATCCGACCGTAGTGGGAAATGTGCACGTCGCGAACTTCAAAACCTGCGCGATCCCGATTCAATCCGCCAGGCCCAAGAGCGGAGAGACGACGTTTGTGCGTCAACTCCGCCAACGGATTGGTTTGGTCCATGAACTGACTCAACTGACTGCGACCGAAGAAATCACGAACCACGGCGCTAAGCGCTTTCGGGTTGATCAACTTCGCCGGAGTCATGGTGTCCATGCTCACGTCAAACAAGGTCATGCGCTCTTTGACCAAACGCTCCGTGCGGGCAAGACCCACGCGGCACTGGTTCGCCAAAAGTTCACCCACTGCCCGCACTCGGCGGCTGCCCAGGTGGTCAATATCGTCCAAAAGACCTTCACCTTCACGAAGACCAAACAAATACCGCAGAGACGCAACCACGTCTTCCTTGGTCATGATCCGCATCTCAGTGTCAATCTTGAGACCCAACTTCTGATTGATCTTATACCGACCAACCCGGGTCAAGTCATAGCGTTTGGGATCAAAGAACAACCGCTTCACCAGTGCGCGAGCATTAGGCACAGTCGGTGGATCGCCCGGACGAATGCGACGGTAGATTTCCTTCAACGCCTCATCTTCATCCGGCGCTGTGTCCTTGCGCAGGGAGGTGATGATCAAGTCATCCGGAGAAGCCGTGATGACTTTGGCGCTCTTGTGGCCCAATTGGATCAACTGCCGAACCACGCTGTTCGTCAGTGGCTCATACGCACGGGCGACAATCAATTCGCCGTCCAGGATGTCCTTGAACAAAAGTTTTTCGGCGAGTTCCTCATCGGCCAAGCCCTCCTTGAGCTTCAAGTCTTCAATGTTGTAGAACAACTTGAGAATGTCTTCGTCCGTTGGATAACCAATCACCCGGAGCAAAGTCGTGGCCAGGAACTTCCGGCGACGCCGACGACGGTCGAGGTAGACGTAAAGCAGGTCGTTCGTGTCGAACTGCACTTCCAACCAGGTGCCCCGGTCAGGAATAATCCGGAAACCATACAACCAGCGACCGTTCAAGTGCATCGAGGTCTCAAAGTTGATGCCTGGTGACCGGTGAAGTTGGCTCACAACCACCCGCTCAGCACCATTGATCACGAACGTGCCGCGTGCCGTCATGAGGGGCAATTCACCCAGATAAACCCGCTCCTGCTTGGCTCCCGCCTCGTCACGAAGTTCGAAAGTAACGTACAAAGGCGCACTGTAGGTTTCAGCCTCGCGAATGGCTTCCAAAGCGGAAAGTTTGGGCTCGCCGATCTCGTACTGGACGAAATCCAACGTCATCTTCCCATCATAACTCTCGATTGGGAAGACCTCCTTGAAGACGGCCTGCAGACCGATCTCTTTGCGTTTGGAGGGGAGAATGTTCCGTTGGAGGAATTCCTCGTATGAATGAAGTTGAATCTCGATGAGATTCGGAGCTTCAGCCACTTCGTGGATTTTGCCAAAGTTGGTGCGCTGGGACATAGGTGAGATCAGGAGGGGGTTGGCAACGTACTTGGGGGGGTTCAGGAGGTCCCACGAGGGACCTCCGGGTCTTCACATGCGGCTAACGGTCAATTCAAAGGGTTGTTCGAATAGACCTAACTGCGATGAGAAATGGGGTGTGAGACATTTCTGCTGGCTAACGCCTGCAAAAATGGCGGCATACCTGCAATGACGAAGAGCCGCATGAATGACCTTTACTGCACGCTCCGCAGTGGCGGTTGGTGCAAAGGTAAGCATGTGGCCAATTCGGCTATTGAAGATAGGCAGCGTTAGAGGGGAAATGGACAAAGGCGGAAGTGGAAACAAAAAGAAACCAAAGGGACTGAATGCTGTGAACAATCGACGGATCGGATTCGCAGGAGTCAGGCTATTTGAACTTGTGTTTGTGTGTGAAACGGAAAGAACCCCAACGCAGGTCGCCCAAAGGCGACCTGCGCGGAGCCGTGAAGTTATTTGATTTCGACTTTGGCGCCAGCAGCTTCGAGCTTCTTCTTGATCTCTTCGGCTTCTTCTTTCTTGGCACCTTCCTTGAGAGGCTGAGGAGCGCTCTCGACAAGTTTCTTGGCTTCGGCCAAGCCAAGTCCGGGAACCACGCCACGAACCTCTTTGATGACGGCGATCTTGTTGCCACCAGCATCAGTAAGGATGACGTCAAATTCCGTTTTCTCTTCAGCAGGCGCAGCAGCAGCAGCAGCAGGTCCAGCAGCAGCAACGGCTACAGGAGCGGCAGCGCTAACGCCCCACTTGTCTTCAAGGGTTTTGACGAGTTCAGCGACCTCAAGAACGGTCAAGCCGCTCAGGTCTTCAACGAGTTTTGCAATATCAGCCATGTTATTTTGTGTCGGTATCGCCGTTTTCCGGAGCTCCGGATGATTTAAGAAAGCAAGCCTACTTTCCGGCAAGGAACCATTGGGTGTTGTGTTCAGACGGGATAATCCGTCATCTAATCAAATTGTTGTTTCGGAAGGAACGTTTCGGAAGAGAGGCTGGATCAAATCTCCAACCACTCCATGTTAGGCACCTTTTTCCGCTTTCGCCTGAAGCAGACGAGCCAAGGAGGCAGCAGGTTCGTTGAGCGTGCGGACCAGTTTCGAAGCAGGGGCCTGAAGAACGCCCAACAAGGTTGCCAGAAGCACTTCGCGAGACGGAAGATCCGCCAACGCTTGGATCCCAGCCGGATTCAAAAGAGCCCCATCAAGGACGCCGCCCTTGATCTCTGGCTTCTTGAACTCGTCCGTGAAGTTCTTCATCACCTTGGCCGCGGCACAAACGTCTTGCGCCCCAGTCACGACCGCAGTCTGACCAACCAGCACGTCTCCCAAACCTTCAGGAAGGCCTGCCCGTTCAGCGGCCTTCTTCACCAGGTTGTTCTTAAAGACGTGGATCTCCGCGTCACAGGCCCGCAAGCGCTTACGCAACTCAGCAAACTTGTCGACGGTCAAACCAGTGTAATCTGCGACGAACAAGAACGGTGAGCCGTTCACTCTCCGGAGCAAGTCCTCAATCAATAGCGTTTTTTCGGCTTTCATCAGTCAAACAGTTCTCCAAGTTAGTTTTTGATGTAACGGCCCGCATCAATGCGAATGGCCGGCGACATGGTAGCCGCAAGGGTGATGGAGTGAACATACTTGCCGCGTGCGGTGGCTGGCTTGGCCCGGACAATCGCCTCAATCAATGCTGTGCCGTTCTCCGACAAGGCTTCAATCGCAAATGAGGCCTTGCCAATCGAAGAGGCAATGTTTCCATTCTTGTCGAGCTTGAAGTCTGCCCGCCCTGCTTTCACCGCCAAAACAGCCGCCGCAGGATCTTCCGTCACCGTCCCCGTCCGTGGGTTCGGCATCAAACCACGAGGCCCCAGTTGTTTACCCAGCTTCCGGACCTCATTCATGGCGGCAGGCGTAGCGATGGCCACATCGAAATCCATGACTCCGTTTTTGATGTTGGCGATCAAGTCTTCGTAGCCGACAACCTCAGCCCCAGCCGCCTTAGCCGCCTCAGCAGCAGCACCTTGAGCGAACACCGCGACGCGAACGGACTTACCCGTTCCGTGTGGCAGTGGGCACGTGCCGCGAACCATTTGGTCGCCTTTGCGTGGGTCAACACCCATCTTGAAGGAAAGGGTGACAGTTTGATCAAATTTCGTCCCTGGAAGTTTCCGAACGAGGTCGGCAGCTTCTTCCAAGGTGAACATCTTGCCGTCCGGGATCATCTCGGCGGCCTTCTTGTAACGTTTGCTTCTTGCTTGCATGGCTTTTGCAGTGTTGGCGAGTTCTAGCTCTCCTGCTGGGGTTGATTAAAATTGGGGCTTATCCGACGATTTCGATTCCCATCTGCCGAGCTGTGCCCGCCATGATAAGAGATGCGCGTTCAAGATCCTGCGTGTTCAGGTCTTCAATCTTGAGTTTGGTCGCCTCAAGGAGTTGCGCCTTGGTGATTTTGGCGACCTTGATTTTGTTTGGTTCCTTTGAACCCGAGGCAATGTTTGCTGCCTTCTTGAGCAGAATCGATGCCGGAGGTTGCTTCGTGATGAACGTGAAGCTCTTGTCCTTATAGACCGTGATGACAGTCGGCAGGATGTCGCCGGCAACCTTTTGCGTCGCGGCATTGAACTCCTTGCAGAAGGCCATGATGTTGACGCCGGCCTGACCCAGGGCTGGGCCGATCGGTGGCGCGGGGTTGGCAGCTCCTGCCTTGATTTGGAGCTTGATGAGTTTAACGATTTCTTTGGCCATGGATGATTTCCCTTTGTTCTGGTGCTGTTTGGGCTGCTTTCGAAGACGAAGTCACCAGACCCCGCCCTTTCAGGCATGTTGTAGTTATGCTTTTTCCACCTGCCAGTATTCCAAATCAACAGGGGTGGAACGCCCGAAGATGTTGACCGCCACCCGCAGCACGCCGCGAGTCGGGTCGATTTCCTCAACGATGCCGGTTTGGCTCTCGAAGGGTCCGTCGGCAACCCTTACGGAGTCGCCTACATTGAATGCGATTTTCGGAATGACTGAGTCTTCCCGCTCGCGGACTTGAGCTAGGATGGCCTCAACCTCGCGCGGACGCATGGCGATTGGGTGATCCTTGCCGCCAGCAAAATTCAGGACGCCGTCTGTCTCACGAACAAAATACCAACTCTTATCCACCAAACGATTGTGCTCGTCCAAGAGATAGAGATTCGCAATGACGTAGCCGGGAAAGAACTTGCGATTGCTTTCTGTCTTCTTCCCTTTCTTCACCTCAGACACACGCTCAACCGGAACGAGAACCTGGTAGACGTAATCTCCCATCTCCTCCTGCTCGATACGGCGCAACATGCTGTCACGAACACGGCCCTCCATTCCGGAACGCACGTGAATGACGTACCATTGGTCGCGAGGTTCAGGTATAGCTCCCATGATTTTAGTTCAGGAAAATAAGGTGGTCGATGCAGGCGTCGTCGCCGTCATCTTAGTTGACAAAAAATTCGAAGGACTTACGCAGCGCAAAGTCAAAAAACGAAACGAACGCACCAAGCAAAAGCATGGCAATGAAGACGACGATGGTGGAATCATTCAGTTCCTTGTACTTGGCAAATCCCTTTTCTTTGGGATCCCAAGGCCAAGTGGCTTTTCTGAGTTCCAGAACGACTTCGCTCCAGTATTTGCGGATTCGGTTCATGTGTGGTTTTGACGGCTAATCTTGACTGACTTCAGAGGAAAGGTTTCGGGTGGCAGGCCAGGAGGGACTCGAACCCCCGACACGCGGTTTTGGAGACCGCCGCTCTACCAACTGAGCTACTGACCTTTTAACACCTTGAAATTTTCCTCAAATTTGATTTCAATTCAATAGAACACCACGGCCTGCTTTAGAGACAAGCAGCCGCAGGACCCGTATTCAGATCCCGCGGCGCTCAAGACAAGCAAACCGTGGCACGAAGGACTAGTCGAGAATGTCAGCCACACGGCCGGCACCCACTGTCTTCCCGCCCTCGCGAATGGCGAACCGGATAGTTCTTTCCATCGCGATTGGGGTGATGAGTTCCACTTGGATCGAAACGTTATCACCAGGCATCACCATTTCAACACCCTCAGGAAGGGTCACACTGCCAGTCACGTCCGTCGTCCGGAAGTAGAACTGGGGGCGATAATTGTTGAAGAATGGGGTGTGGCGACCACCTTCGTCCTTGGAGAGAACATAGATCTCAGCCTTGAACTTCTTGTGTGGCTTCACAGAACCCACTTTGGCAATGACTTGGCCGCGCTCGACGTCAGTCTTCTTCACGCCGCGGAGCAAGAGACCAACGTTGTCACCCGCACGACCTTCGTCGAGGAGTTTGCGGAACATTTCGATGTCGGTAACAGTGGTCTTGATCGTGTCGCGAATGCCAACAACTTCGACTTCGGACATTTTCTTGACGATCCCGCGCTCAACACGACCCGTGCAAACGGTGCCACGACCTTCGATCGCGAAAACGTCTTCGATCGGCATCAGGAAATCTTGGTCGATCGGACGCTCAGGAAGCGGGATGTAAGCATCAACGGCATCCATGAGCTTGAAGATGTTGGCACGATGAGTCTCGTCACCTTCAAGAGCCTTCAAAGCCGAACCCTTAACGATTGGAATGTCGTCTCCTGGATATTCGTATTTGGAGAGCAGGTCACGCACTTCCATCTCAACCAGCTCAAGCAACTCTTCATCGTCCACCATGTCGACCTTGTTCAGGAAAACGACAAGAGCAGGGACGCCCACTTGGCGAGCCAAAAGGATGTGCTCACGAGTCTGTGGCATTGGGCCGTCGGCAGCCGAACAAACCAAAATGGCTCCGTCCATTTGTGCTGCACCTGTGATCATGTTTTTCACATAGTCAGCGTGCCCTGGGCAGTCGACGTGCGCGTAGTGGCGGTTGTCGGTTTCGTATTCGACGTGCGCGGTGTTAATCGTAATACCGCGAGCTTTTTCTTCTGGAGCGGCGTCAATGTCGTCATACTTGCGAGCTTGGGCAAAGCCCTTCGTGGCAAGTGTGGTCGTGATTGCAGCGGTGAGGGTGGTCTTGCCGTGGTCAACGTGGCCGATGGTGCCGATGTTGACGTGCGGCTTGTTACGTTGGAAGGATTCTTTAGCCATAAAGGAAGGTTGTTCGCTTGTCGTTGTGGATTCGTTTCGTCTGTCTCGGAAACCTTCCCGTCCAAATATCCCTCCCATGGAGCTGATGAAGGGGGTTGAACCCTCGACCTCGTCCTTACCAAGGACGTGCTCTACCACTGAGCTACATCAGCAAATTCTACGGGCGGGAACCGGGGCGGCCAGGTTTCCTCCTCTTTCTCTAGCGACCAGATTGTATCGAACTCAGACCGGAATCTGGGGACGACACACCCCTGCCTTTTGAGAAAAAGTGAGCGCGAAGCTATGGTTCCCAGCCCTGTTGTCAAAGGCTTTTTCTGAATTCGTAAGTTTCTTTTGCGCCCATTTGGCCGGCCTCAAGGTCTGTCATCCCACAAAAATCGCTCCAGCCGAATCTTTGTTGCCACATCTTTGGCTTCAATGGCCCGATCCCCTCCAGCCTGCGCCAAACGTTCCGCCATCCTTGCCGCCCCCTCCCATTGACCGCTTTTCTCAAGCAGTTCGATCGCCAAAAAACCCGCCCTGTAGTACCAGACGGCCGATTCTGGATCAAGTGCCTGGGCTAAATCCACTTGATCAACCACTCCCTGACAGGCCTTCAGAGCGGCAACATCCTCTTTTTGTTTCCTCAGGGCATATGCCAACCAATAACCTCCTCGCGCACGCCACGCTCCTTTCGCATCAGCTCCCTTGAGAAACTGCTCAAGAACCCCCACTGCCGCCGCCAACTCTTTCTCTTCCTTTGCACCCAGTTGAATGTGCAACTCAACCTTTTCAAAGATCAACAACCTCCGCGTCACCTCATCCAGATTCTTCTCAGCAAGCAGTCCGTTGACGACTTTGAGTGCCTCCGGTTCCTTTCCTTCTCTCCGCTTGGCCATTGCCTGCTGCAAGCGTGCCGCTCGGCTCAAATTCCCCTCCTGCGCAGCCAATGCCTCCCAAACTCCAATCGCAGCATCCACATTTTGCAGATTCATCGCCGCCTTTCCTGCCGAAAACATGGCCGCCTCCGCAAATTCTGAGCCGGGATAACTTTTCGCTACCAACTCAAATTGGGTTTGGGCGTTGGCGTAGTCTTCCATCCGATAGAAGCTTTCAGCGACCTTCATGTGAATTTCCGGCGACAAACCAGCCTGAGGCCACGCCTTCAAAAATGCCTGCCCCACTTCTATCACTCCCTTCCAGTCTGATTCGGCTTCCCGGCACCATAGCCGCGTATAGGCCACCCGTTGCATGACTTCACTAGAGGTATCCCCTCCAATCTTCTTCGCTGCTTCATTCAATGCAGATTCCGCCCCCTTAACCCTTGGCGGAGAATCCAACAGCGCCAACTCGGCAAGCGCGACTTGGGCCTCCACCCACCGCGGATGATCCGGATAAGCTTCCGTGAATTTCGCAAGATCCAATCCTGCCGACGCATCCCCCGAGACCACCTTCTCCATGGCGAGATCAAGCTCCAAATCTGCAGCCGTCTCTCCAGATCGGCTTCCTGCACTGGCTGATGGGACACCTTGCCCCTCCGAATCACTCACCGATTGAAGTTGCGCAAACAAACTGGAATAAACCGCCAGTTCACCCGCCTTGATCGCGGCAACCGCTCCATTATAGAGCGCCCTTCGCCGATCCCCAAGACTTACTGCAAGATCTGCCGCCCGCTGAAACTTCGCCATCGACTCGGTGTAATCTCCCCGACCAAACAGCAGCCCGCCTGTGATAAGATCTACAACCGAAACACCCCCGCCTCCGTACTTGCCACGCCATCCATCCGCCAACACCGAAACTCGATCGTCATGTCCTTGAGTTCCATGGATTTCCATGACACGCCGCATCGCCTCGCTTTCCATCCGATGCCCGGGATGACCGACAAGCAGAGCTTCAAACAGCCCGGTCGCTTCGACTCGACGGCCCCGATCCGCCAGCCAGTCTGCTGC
>JAIYDW010000136.1 GCA_027487315.1 Verrucomicrobiaceae bacterium
CTCCGCCCCGTCACACTCTCCTCATGCGCATTCGGACACCGCGCCGCAAACCGACACCCCACCGGCATGTCACGCAGCGTCGGCACCATCCCCGGAATCACCGGCAACGGCGTCTTCGGCGGATGATCCATCTTCGGCAGACACGCCATCAATCCCTTCGTGTAAGGATGCAGCGGTCGCTTGAAAATCGGCTCCACCGGCCCCCGCTCAACAATCCGCCCCGCATACATCACCGCCACCTCATCACAAGTCTCCGCCACCACTCCCAGATCATGCGTGATCAAAATCACCGCCATCCCTGTCTCCTTTTGCAGCCGCTTGATCAAATCCAAAATCTGCGCCTGCACCGTCACATCCAACGCTGTCGTCGGCTCATCCGCAATTAAGACCTTCGGCCCGCATGACAGCGCCATCGCAATCATCACCCGCTGCCGCATCCCCCCGCTCAACTGATGCGGATACTCATTCACCCGCTGCTCCGGCGCCGGAATCCCCACCCACTCCATCAACTCCACCGCCCGCCTCAGCGCCCCCCGCTTGTCCAGCGGCTCATGCAGCAGCAAATTCTCCATGATCTGCCGCCCCACACGCTGCACCGGATTCAACGCCGTCATCGGCTCCTGAAAAATCATCGCCACCTCCTTGCCCCGCACCTTCCGCATCGCCTCCAGCGGTAACTTCAAAAGATCGCGCCCTTCCAGCATCACCTCCCCCTTTAGCACACGCCCCGCCGGCTGCTCCAGCAGCCGCATCAACGCCCGCGCCGTCACACTCTTCCCACACCCGCTCTCCCCCACCAACCCCAGCATCTTTCCCGCTCCCAACACAAAACTCACCTCATCCACCGCCGTCAACAAACCCTGGTCCGTTTGAAACCCGGCCCGCAAATCCCGCACCTCCAGCAGCGGCACACTCGCATGGGAATCCTCAGCCATCATCACCCCTTCAAAAACGCCCCCATCCGTCCGCCTTTCACAGCAAACTCATAGTCCAGGCAACACCTCATCATCATCCCTCACCCTTTTGCAAATCCACACCCTTGTCAAAGCCACAATTTCCCATGTTCCCCTCGTTCATGAGGCCACCCGCTCCACATCCGCCGCCACCACCTTGTACTCCGGACACAGCGTATCCGCATCACACCCCGACCCCGTCACATTGTTCACCATCGCCTCCGGGAAATGGAACGTCGTGTACAAAATCCCCGGCTTCACCTCCTCCGTCACTCGCGCATGCAGCGACACCTCACCCCGCGCCGAAAACAACCGCACCAAATCCCCCACCCGAATCCCCTTCGCCCGCGCATCCTTCGGGTTAATCGCCAGCTCGTCCTGAGTCACGATCAACCCGTTCCCCGTCCGCCGTGTCATCGTTCCGCAGTTGTAATGCTCCAGCAACCGCCCCGTGGTCAGAATAAACGGAAACTCACCCCGGTTCGCCACCAACTCGTTTGACTCTTCCCAGGGGAAAAAGTGAAACTTGCCCAGCCCGCGCTTGAAGCTCTCCTGATGCAAAATCTGCGTGTCCACCCCGCCCGCAGCAATCGGCCACTGCTTCCCGTTCTCACCCAGATTCTCCCACGTCGCCCCCGCAAAAAACGGCACGATTTGCGCGATCTCCGCCAACACTCCATCCGCCGTGTAGTCCGCCTGCGGAAAGCCAAACCGCTGCATCACCTCGCACAAAATCTGCCCGTCCGGCTTCGTCCCTTCCAACGGCTTCACCGCCGCGTTCACCCGCTGCACCCGCCGCTCCGCATTCGTGAACGTCCCGCTCTTCTCCAGGAACGAAGCCGCCGGTAAAATGACGTTCGCAAACTTCGCTGTCTCCGTCATGAAAATCTCCTGCACCACCAGGAACTCCAGGCCGTTCATCGCCTCTTTGACATGCTCGGAGTCCGGGTCCGTCTGCACCACATCCTCACCCATCAACCACAGCGCCTTCAACCGCCCCTCAATCGCCGCCTCAAACATCTGCGGAATTTTTAAACCCGTGTCGATCGGTGTCGGCACCCCGTAGAAATCCGCATAGCGCTTCTGCACCGTCACATCATTCATCTCGTAATACCCCGCCCCCTGATGCGGCTGACACCCCATGTCCGCCGCCCCCTGCACGTTGTTCTGCCCCCGCAACGGATTCACCCCCACCCCGGGCCTCCCAATGTTCCCCGTCATCATCGCCAGGTTCGCGATCAGCATCACCGTCCGCGCCCCCATCTGATGCTCCGTCACGCCCAACCCATGAAAACTCATCGCCGCTTCCGCCGTCCCATACTCAATCGCCGCCGCGCGCACCTGCTCCCGATCCACCCCCGTGATCCGCTCCATCTCATCCATGTCCAGCGCCTTCAACCCCGCCTCAAACTCCGCCCAGTTCTCGCACCGCTTCTCCACAAACTCCCGCTTCACCAAACCCTCATCCAATAGATACCGTGCCATCATGTTCAGCAGCGCCACATTCGTCCCCGGCCTCAATTGCAAATGATGCTTCGCATACGGCACCAACTCAATCTTCCGCGGATCGATCACAATCAACGGTGTCCCCTTCATCACCTGCTGCTTCAGCCTCGCCCCCGTCACCGGATGCCCCTCCGTCGGGTTCGCTCCGATCACCAAAATGCACCGCGTGTGCTCAATGTCCTCAAACGAGTTCGTCGCCGCTCCCGTTCCAAAACTCTTCTGCATCCCCCACGCCGTTGGCGAGTGACACACCCGCGCGCAGCAGTCGATGTTGTTCGTCCCCATAACCGCCCGAATGAACTTCTGCATCAGATAGTTCTCCTCGTTCGTGCAACGCGCCGAAGAAATCCCCGCCACCGCCTGCCCGCCATGCTCCGCCTTGATCCGTGTTAGGTTCTCAAAAATGTGCTCGTAAGCTTCCTCCCACGTCGCCTCCTCAAACTGCCCGTCCCTCCGGATCAACGGCGTCCGCAACCGGTCCGGGTGATTGAAAAACTTGAACGCATACCGCCCCTTCAAACACGTGTGTGCATGGTTCACCTCCGCATCCACCGGCGCCTGAATCGACAGCACATCGTTTCCTTTCGTCGCCACACTCAAATTGCACCCCACCCCGCAGTACGTGCACACCGTCCGCGTCTTCTTCGTCGCTTCGATCGACTTCGACATAAACCGATCACTGATCGCCGAGGTCGGACACGCCTGCGAACACGCCCCGCAGGACACGCACTGACTCTCCTCAAAACTCTGATCCAATCCCTTGATGATCCGCGCATCAAACCCCCGCCCATGCATCGACAAAACAAACTGCCCCTGAATCTCATCACACGCCCGCACACAGCGCGAGCAATTGATGCACTTCGAAAGATCACTCGTCATGTAAGGATGAGACAGATCCTTCTTCCGATCCAAATGATTCGCCCCCGCCGGATACCGCACCCCGCGAATCCCCACCTTCGCCGCCACCGTCTGCAACTCGCAGTTCCCATTCACCTCGCATGTCAAACAATCCAGCGGATGATCCGTCAGCACCAGCTCCACAATGTTCTTCCGCAGCTTCCGCACCTTGGGCGACTCCGTAAACACATGCATCCCCGCACTGATCGGCGTATGACAGGACGCCATCACCCGCCGCGGCCCATCCGCCTTCAACGCCACCTCCACCGAGCACACCCGGCACGCCCCATACGGCTCCAACTGCGGCGCATCACAAAGCGTCGGCACATGCCCCCGACCCTTATGCCGATCAATGAAATTCAAAACCGTATCGCCCGCCTTAAACCGCATCGGTTCACCGTCAAGATAGGCAGTAAGTGTGGAAAGATCCTGGACCATGGGAATGAGTGAATTAGAAGGTGAAATCGAATATCAAGCGGGTGTTGCCGCGGCTGCCTGGTAGGGCTTGCGCCTCTCATGAATGTTGCCGTCAAAGTAACCTCGCAGCTCCTCATCAAAATGCTGCAGCGCATTCTTAATTGGCAGCGGCACCCCGCCACCGAGCGCGCACAAACTCGTCTGCTCCAGCGTCTCCAACAGATCGTCCATCAGTTCGCGATCAATCTTGAACCCCTCATCCGCCCGCGCCTTCGCGATCAATTCCTTCCCCCGCGTGCTCCCCAACCGGCACGGGAAACACTTCCCGCAACTCTCGTCCGCCGTGAACTGAAACAGATGCTGAATATACTCGATCATCGGGAACCGCTCCGGAATGCTCACCACCCCCGCATGCCCCAGCAAAAAGCCCTCCGCCTTGAACGACTCAAAATCCACCGTCAAATACCCAATCCGATCCACCGGCACAATGCCCCCCAGCGGTCCCCCCACTTGCACCGCTTTCGCCGGCTGCCAGAAACCCCCGGCCAGATCTCCAAACACCTCCTCCAACGGCGTCCCCATCGCCACCTCATAAATCCCCGGCTTCTTGAACCCCGAGTCCAGTGACAGCAATTTTGGCCCCGTACTCATCTCCGTCCCGATCTTCGCATACCCCGCCCCACCCAGCATCAAGAGCGGCCGCAGGTTCGCAAACGTCTCCACATTGTTCACCACCGTCGGCCGCCGAAACAATCCTTGCTGTGTCGGAAACGGCGGCCTCACCCGCACCTCCGGCCGTTGACCCTCAATGCTCGCCAGCAACGCCGTCTCCTCCCCGCAAATGTAAGCGCCCGCCCCCTTGATCGTCTTAAATTCAAAATCAAACCCGCTCCCCTGAATGTTCTTCCCAAACCACCCCGCCGCCTTCAACTCCTCCACCGCCGAATTGATCCGCGTGATCGAATCCGGATACTCCGCTCGAATATACAGCACCCCCACCCCCGCTCCACAAAACCATCCCGACACCATCATCCCCAGCAGCACCGAATGCGGCTGCTCCTCCATCAGATACTTGTCAATGTAAGCCCCCGGATCCCCCTCGTCCGCATTGCAAACAATGTACTTCACCGCGCCTTCCGCCTCGCGACAGGACTGCCACTTCAAATGCACCGGAAACCCCGCTCCCCCGCGCCCCCTCAACTTCGACTCCTTCAACTCCACCAGAAACGCATCCCGACCGTTCTCAAACAACTCCCTCAGCGGCGCATAAAACGCCTCCACCCCGGGAAACGCCGCCGTTAAGAGCGGCTCCTTCAACGCCGACACCACCGCATACCGATCCCGCGAATCCCCCTCCCCCGTCTCGCACAGATTCTCAATCTCCATCGCGTTCAACCCCGAGTAATTCCTCTCCTGATACTGAAACGCCCCGCCCGAATGACACCTCCCCAGGCAGCAAATGTGCCCGATCTCCTTCGCGTCAAAATGCCGCTCCAATTCGTGATGCAACCGCTCCTGCGTCCCCGCGCACAAACACGCCGACCCGTTGCATAAAAACACCTTCTTTCCCTCATTCTCCTTCTTCAAAAAATCATAAAACGACACCGCCCCCAGCGTCACCGCATCCCCAAACAACGTCGCCTCACCCATCGGCCGCACCACCTCCGCCCCCGCCGCACTCCCCGTCTCCGCAGCCGCATCCACCATGCGCTCAAACACATTCTTTTCGATCCCGTGGCGGAATGACAAATGACTCAGATTCTTGGACATATCAAAATGGCGTTCACTGATTACACCCATCCATCAGCGGTTATTTCGGCATCCTAATAAATCCGCCCACACAGAGCCAGCCAAAAAGGCAGCCCCCTCGCTCAATTTCCGCGACCGCCATCCCCTCCCAGGCCTTCGCCCGAGCGCCTCATCCCCCAAAAGCCCCCCAAGGTAAGTTTTTTGTAGCGAGCGATTAAAATCATTGATTCTATAAATTGAATTGCTATTATAATAACATTCTCGAATCTGATAACCAAGATGCTCGCCATGATTCTCCTTCCTCGCCCGCTGCGTCTCCCCCGGCTCCTCACCGAAGCCCTCGCTCTTATCGCCTTCTTCGTCGTCCTCCAGTCCGCCTCCTCCGCCCCCCTCCAACGCCCCAATTCCCGGCTCTACGTCGATTTCTCCTCCGCTCCTTCTCCCACCAACCTTCTCGCCTACGACCTCGTCTTCCTCGACGCTGAAGCCAAAGCCGAACTCGGCCCCGGTCGCGCCCTCGGCCACACCTACTACGCACGCCTCAACACCGTCTGCGTCACCCCCGGCTCCAAAGCCGGCACCAAAGCCTCCGAACTCGGCCTCCCCGTCAGCGGCCACGACTCCGCCTGGGAAAACCTCATGGTCGATGTCCTCCACCCCGATTGGATCTCCTGGGTCGTCTCCCAGCAAGCCAAGCCCGCTGCCGAACAAGGCTTCGCCGGTTTCCTCCTCGACGGCGCCGCCGCCCTGTCCGATCTCGACCGCCTCCACCCCGAAAAATTCCTCCCGCATCGCCAGGCCTTCATCAACCTCGCCGCCGCCCTCCGCCGCGAGTTCCCCGACAAACCCATCGTCCTCCGCGGCGGCTTCGAATTCGCCAACGTCCTCTGCAATCACCTCGAAGGCATCCTCGCCGAAAACATCCTCACCCTCGACAACGCCGAAGTCACCATTCGCAAAGCCCAAGGCCACGGCCTCAAAATCTACGCCATCGAACACGGCAACCCCGCCGACACCATCGCCAATCAAAACGCCGCCGCCAAACTCGACCGCATCGGCTGCCTCCCCTTCATCACCACCCCCGCCCTCGACGGCACCGTCCTAGGTCCCATCGTCGCCCAATCCCGCCACACCCTCGTCCTCCACGGCTGGGATAGCCAAAGCGAAGCCCGCCCTGCTCAATCCCCTGAATCCACCTGGACCTCCCGCACCCTCGCCCCTGCTCTTCAGTGGCTCGACATCTCCCCACGCTATGTCGGAGTCACCCAATGGCTCGCCCAACCCGCCGCCCTCTTCCAACCCCGCCCCGCCGGCATCATCATCGACCCCGGCATGATCCTCCCCGCTTCCCTGCAAAGCGCCGCCGCCGCCTGGCTCGCCCAAGCCCACGCCAATCAAATCCCCATCGTGCTTGCCGGCCAACCCTTCACCGAACCCGCCGCCTGGTCCACCCTCGCCTCCGCCCTCAACCTCAGCGGCAACGGCCAACCCACCCCTTCCGCCACCCGCTCCAGCCTCTCCCAATACGAAGCCTCCTGGTTCCTCGCCACCCAACTCCCAGCCTCCAACACCCTCCGCCCTCTCGACCTCCAATCCCCGGCCATCGCCACCCACCTCCTTTCCTACCGCCTCACCAACGCTCCCTCATCCACCTTCCACGCGGCCTTCATCACTGCATGGGGCGGCGCCTGGCTCGACACCTCCTCCCGCTCTCCCATCGACACCTTCCGCTTCCTCGAAGCCGCTCTCCAACGCGATGCCTCCGGCCCGGTGCCAGACACCACCACCCACGCCGGTCGCCGCATCTACCTCTCCACCGTCCAGGGCAAAGGCTTCACCGAAACCTCCTGGAAAGCGGGCTCCCCTTTTTGCGGCCAAGTCCTTCAATCCGAACTCGAAAAATTCCCCAACCTCCCCGCCACCATCGCCGTCTCCGAAGCCGATGTCCGCGGCTGGTCCACCAATGCCAATCCCGCCGACGCCACCCGCTACGAAGCAGCCGCTCGCAGCCTCTTCTCCCTCCCCCAAATAGAACCCGCCGCCAATTCCTTCTCACGCCCCATCAACTGGTCCCCGGACGCCTTCCAGTCCGGCCCTCTCCAAGACCTCGTGCCCGATACGCGCATCGGCATCGAACGCGAAATCACCGGCTCCTTCATCTACCTCAAGCGCCGCCTCGTTCCCCCAGGCAAAAACCTTCGCTTCTTCCTCTGGCCCGAAGGCGCCACCCCCAGCCAGGCCGCCCTCGATCACCTCACTCAAACTGGCGCCACCCACCTCCCTGGCTCCTGGCACAGCGGCTGGAATGTCTCCCCCCTGACCACTCCCGAACTCTCCCCCGAACAATCCGCAAGCCTCCAAAAACCCGACTCCGCCGAAGCCATCGCCGCCACCTGGTTGCAAACCCACAACGCTCACAACGCCCGCCGCATCGCCCCCATCCATCTCGCCTACGCCTTCGCCGACCTCAAAAAAACCGCCACCCTCGAGGCCCTTCGCCAAATCTGGACCTGGTGCGCCGAACAACCCCTCCACCCCATGATCGCGTCCACCTACGCCAACTTCGTCAAGGACGCCGCCAAAATCGAAGTCTTCCCTGTCGAATCCAATCGCTGGCGCATCGTTTCCTCCGGCCGCCCCGCCACCCTCCGCCTCCCCGCCTCACGCGGCATCCCCGACCTCGCTCGCAGCAGCGGCATCACCGGCTACACCACCCACCAGGGCCAAACCTACATCCACCTCGGCAGCCTCCCTCTTAGCGAATTGGTCATCCAACCCGCCGCTGAAACCACCCCCCACCTCCATCTCGTCGACGCCGACCGCCCCCTCGACTTCTACGAACTCCGCCCCCAGTCCGCCCGCTTCCGCACCCAGGACCGTGACGCCGCCATCGTCACCCTCGGCGGCATGATCCCCAACACCTGGTACCAACTCAACGCCGGCGGCCTCCAAAACCGTCTCCAAGCCAATCCCGCTGGCCAACTCACCCTCAAAGCCCCCGCTCTCGCCACCGTCAGCATCCAACCCGCCACCGAACTCGGCAAACCTTATGCCTCTCGCTAAACCCGCCCATCTGGCCAGATTCTTCGTCTACGGCAGCCTCGTGCTCGCCCTCGGCATCGCCCTCTTCCCGCGCCAAGGCCAGTCCGGCTCAGCGCAAAAATCCACCGAGCCTCTCGACGCCAAAACACGCGCCACCTACGAGGCTATCCTCACCCGCTACCTCTCCTCCCTCCCCTCCGGAGCCCCCCCCGCAGCCGTCGCCGCCCTCAAAACCACCGCCCCCGACACCCTCAGCCGCCTCATCACCTGGCTCCCCACTCCCAACGACCAACGCCCCAACCTCCTCTTCGATTCCGCCCTCCCTCTCAACTCCCCCCTCTTCCCCGCCCTCCTCGAAGCCGCCTTCGTCGGCCACCTCCCGCCTCCCCTCGCCATCACCCCCACCCTCCTCCAAAAACTCCCCCTCGACAAAGCCGACCCTCTCCGCCTTCACCTGCTCCAGGCCCTCGCCGCCCGCGCCGCCAGCGACCAGCAACCCCGCGTGCAGCACTACCTCCTCTCCCAAGCCGCACGCCATCCCGCCGCCTCCTGGACTCAAGTCCAGACCCTCATCGACCACGCCATCGCCACCCAGGTCACCGACGAAGCCATCGCCCTCCTCAGCGACTGGCTCGACGACCCCCCCACTCCGCACGACCCCAAGCAAATCAACGCCGCCCGCCGCGCCCTCGCCAGCCTCCATCTCACCGCCAAACACCCCGACGAAGCCGCCAAAATCCTCGCCCCCCTGATCCAGAATCAAACTCAGCCTGATCTCGACGCCCTCGACCTCGCCTGGACCCTCGCCGGCCTCACCCAAAACCCCGCCCCCCTCATCGCCCCCATCGAATCCCTCCTTCGCCGCTACCCCCAGCATCTTCTAAACTGGCGCGAGCTCTCCCTCACCCCCGCCCCGGACCCCACCTACCTCCTCTGGCTCGACCGCCTCACCAACGCCTGCACCCAAACCGAGCAGGACGCCCGCGCCGTCGAACTCGGCCTCCACCTCGCCACCCTCCACTCCCCCACCAAACTCCTCCCCATCCTCCCCGCCGCCGCCCGCGCCGACCGCTTCCCCGAAGTCCTCGAACTCCTCGACCGCCTGGAAAAAACCGCCGCCTCAGCCAACCAAGCCTCCCCCACCCTCACCCTTGCCGAAACCTGCTACCAGCAGCAGGACATCGACAGCGCCCGCCGCCTCCTGGAACATCGCCTCGAGCAAACCCCCGCCCACCTCCCCACCCTTCGCCTCAGCCTCCAGGTCAAGAGCCACGCCCTCCCCCCCATGCAAACCGCCATCCTCTGGCGCCGCCACCTCCAGCAGCACCCCGACGACCTCTTCGCCCACCAGCTCCTCGTCGACGCCTGGCTCGCCGCCCATCAACCCAGCGCCGCCGTCAACCACCTCCTCGCCACCGACTCCTCCCGCCTCGACACCGACCTCCGACTCCGCACCGCCCAACTCGCCCTCGAAAATCGCCAAAACGCCGCCTTCCCCCGCGCCATCCAGCGCCTCCTCGACGCCAAAGACCCCATCCCCGCCGAAAGCCTCAGCCTCTGGACCCAACACCTCCAAGCCCTCAAGCTCCCCACCCTCGCCACCGCCCTCCAGATGGATTGATCCTCCCCCCTGAGAGGCAAAACCCAATCGCCCCGACCGTCCCGCTGGAGTCAAAGCCTCAGCCAATCACGAGAGCAGTTCAACAAACGTGATGACCGATGCCCTAGGAGCGCCGGGACAAAACACCCCATACCTCCAGGCAAAAGCAGTCCAGGTTTTGCCTCCGGCTAACCTGGCCCCCCTTCACCGCCGCCGCCTCATCAACCCCACCCCCACCGCCACCCCCACCAGCAAAACCCCACTCGGCTCCGGCACCGGACGAATCGAAAAGTTATCAAGGTAAACCGACGCAGTGCCACTCGCGTTGGCTGCCTGAGAACTCAGTCTCAATTCAGGCGTAAATTCGCCAGCTGTGAACGTGAACCGATACTCTTCCCAAGGCAGTTCCGTAAACGAATCAAACTCCGCCTGCGTATACCGAGGCAAGTCGATAATACCTCCCCCATTCATTCCCCCTCCCGAGTTCAGATTCACAAACAAAGAACTCCTCGACGAAGTCGCCACCCCACCCGCCGCCCAAAACACCAACTCATACAACTCCCCCGCCGTGAACGGCGTCGGACTGATCGCAAAATCAAACGTCGCTGAGCTGCTGCCTGGGATTGATCCGCCACTTGACCGAAGCGAGATATGTCTGTCCCCATCCTGAGCTTGTCCATTCTCCAGCCACGAAGGTTTGGAGCCCGAAGCTGTCATGGTCCAACCGGGTACGGCGGTAGACGATCCCCTGTTCGTAAAAGCAGGAATCAAAGGCGAAACAAACGCCCCACCCTCAAACGACCCAAACCCCGCAAAATAATCCAACGACCCTTGCCCGGAAACCCCTGTCGGCGCCAGCAGCATCACCCCGAAAGCCATCGACTTGGACAAAACGGCACCGACAACAGAAGCCATGGAAAGAGTTTTCATCGTCACAAAAAAGGCAAGTTAACCAATCGCTTCAAAGAAAGGGCCCCAAACGCAGTCACGGCACCCAAGGCACCGCAACCGTCCTGGACGGCTTGTTGGTCACAGCCTGAATCAAGAGACCACGCTGTTTTGCAAAAACACCTCCCAAAGTGCGGTCCGTCAGCGATCCGTCACCCTCTAGCACCCACCGCGAAGGCACACCTCCACCAAGCGAAAAATACCAATAGCTGCTCCCCGTCCACCCCGTTCCTCCAGGAGTCGCATCGCCTCGCCACAACCGCACTCGGTCAGACGTTACAGGCGCTCTCGATGCAAAAAATCGATCGCCCTCAAGCATCGCGCTATTCCCAAACGACATCGTCACCGGATAGCCGGATGAAATCATCTGCGTCCCCACTGCAATCGGCTGCCGAAACACCCCCCGACGCACCATCCCCCACCCAGCCAGCGTCCTCGCCACTCCCGTCGCTTTCGCTTCCACCAAAAACCCCTCTCCAGGCGGGATGATCCGCGCCCCTCGATTCGTCAACGCACTGTCACCAGTCCTCACCCACCTCTCCGTCGTGTTCGACTTGAATCGCCAATACCGCGCAAATCCTGCACCCTCCCACGCAAGAATCCCGTCAGCCAGCTCAGGTGCCCTCGTCCCCAAAAACTGCCCCGTCGGAAAGGCCTCCGCCAACGTCCAATGCTCTCTCAATCCCACTCGCTCACCATTGAGCGGCGGCAACGCCCCCGCCGTATTCCGCCCACTCGCCAAATCAATAACCCACACCCCGGCACTCGTGCTTTGCGATTCATCCAATTCAAATCGGTGTCCCGCCGACGCCCCCTCCTCAATCTCCACATAATACTGTTTGCTGGACGCAAAACTCCCCCCAAACGGCACATCAAGTTTCAACGTGTTGCCCAGCGTCACCGCAGTCGCCCGATGCAGCAGCGGCTTGATCCAAGGAATCCCCCAAGACTTCGTCTGCCCGTTTTCCAAACGATCCGTCACCCAGCCTCCCACTTCACCCTTCTCCGTCGTTCCATCGCCCCTCTGCCGCGTCGCCCGCACAAAACCTCCACTCAAATTCCTGAACAACGGATGACTCTGCACTCCCGCCCAGGTATACCGCGTCACGCCCGCACTCGGACTGCTCGTGACTGGCGTCAATCCCAGACTCGTCCAGCTTCCCCCACTTTCAGGCGTTGGAAGTTCGGCGATTCCTGAAAGCGTTGGCAACACGGCCCCAGCCTCCCGCAATTCCACCTGAAAGTCGAACCCGGCTCCGTTTCGAACGATCGAACTGCTCATCGTTGATCTCGTCGTCCCCATCCACAGCCCCCCACCCTGCGTTGTCACCCAGATCGTCCCGTCCGTTCGGCGTGGGTCCACAAAAACCCGCCGCGCCCGCGCAAAGGGAAAGCCCGGCACCCGGGTAAACGTCGGCGTCGTTGCATTCGGGTTGCTGCTCACCCACAGCCCGGTGATCGCCGTTGTCACATACAAAAGCGGGGTGGGCCCCGGCACATACGTCACGGATTTGGTCCAGTCACTCACCGGTTGCGTCACTCCGTTGATCTGCACATTCACCTTCGTGAAAACCTTCCTCCACGTCCTCCCCTTGTCTTCCGTCCGGTAAACCCCGCCAAAACCTTCAAAGGTCGACACCGTCGTGCTCGTGTTCGTCTTGCGACTCTGCACCGACACAAACCACCTGCGCGAATCCGTCGGATCAACCACCAAATCCCGGGTGAAATACGCCATTCCAGGATCACTCCGCGACTCCCAGGAACTCCCCCCGTTGTCACTGTAAAACACTCCCGAACTCTCCGTGAACGTGCCATCCTCGTTCGTCCGCCCGGAAAACGTCGCCACCAATTCATTCGGGCCAATCACGGCAATCGTCAAAGGTCGCCCTTGCGTGCCCGGAGGACTCGCCAGCTTGTTCCAGGATGCGCCTCCGTTCACCGTCCGGTAAATGCCTCCCAAAAAGGTCGAACCATCTTTCTGCGACGAAGCCGAAGAGGCATACAGATGGGACGGATTCGCAGGATCAACCGCCAGCCACACGACCGGCCCAGGAAAACGCCCTTGGCTCGGCCCAGACAAATCAGCCGTATCCGCAACCCCTCCACCGATCGATGTCCAGGTCTTTCCCAGGTCATCAGAATACCGCACATCGCCCGTCACACCTTCTCCATCCTGATCTCCTCCTAACCGGTCGAGTTCATAAAAATCATTCACGTTGGCCAGGCCCGCATAGATGCGTGAACTGCTGGGTTGCTTCGCCAGCGCATACCAGTTCCCCGTGTCCAGTCCCTCGTCGTTCGTCGGTGTGTAGTCGGTCGTCCATGTCACTCCGCCATCCTCACTGCGCTGCAACCCCACATCCGTTCCCGCTGCCAAAATCACATCCGAGTTGGCCCACAAAATCCAATGCCCCGTGGTCAGTCCCAGGCCGCTGTTGAGATAAGCTTTCGGCCTCGCCACCTCCGTCCCAGCGGGATTCTCTGACTCCGGATTCACATACATCTGCATCCATTGAGCTCCGCCATTCTCGGTCATGTAAGGAAAGCTCCCCGATGCCAGCACCCGGTCAGGATCTGCATCAGACACGTCCAAAGCCAGACAAGGGTGCGACCAGTCCCAACTCAGGATCCCTCCGTCTCCCTGATACCCGGTGCTGACACCCGCATTGGCTACCCCATTCGGTGATCCCGCTTCCAAACTCCTCGTCCATGTCCAAACCCCCCGATTCACAACCCCCTTGTACACCCCGCCACCTTCGCTGCTTGAAAGATTGCGGCTCGTCGAGGCCCAGGGCCGGGCACTGTTCGTTGCAGGAACATCAATGCGCACGAACGCACGTCCGCCAGGTCCAGGCCGCGCCACCCAGCTCGCCGCCTGGGCGGTCGGATTCACCGTGTACAGTCCCAAATACTCACGATCTCCGTTCTCATTGGCACTCTCCAAATCCATCACGTCGTTCCAACCTTCCACAGCAGGCCCGTTCACCAGCGTGGCAAACAACGTCATGGCACCTCCACCAGCCGGCTTGGCACCGCAAAACTCCACAATCTGCGAATCGCTCGGCAGCCCCGGCAATGCATACGCCCCCCAGCTACCTCCACCATTCGTCGACCGGAAGAGTCCCACATTCGTCGCGACATAAATCGTCGCACCATCCCAGGCCACTCCCGCCAGGCGCACACTCTCCGGATCACTCCCATTCCGTTCGTGAATGAGGGTCCATGATCGCCCACCTGTCGCTGAGAACCACAGCTTGGTGTAGTTATCCACCACCATCCGCTGACTCCCCGCATTCGCACTGCTCGGATCAACCACCATGCTGTAATACTGATCAGGCTCAGACGGATCAGACGGCTCCGCCAAATCGGTCCAATTCACTCCCCCATCCACACTCATCGCGGGTCGAGTCTTCGTACTTCCCCAAACCCTCCGCTTGATTCCATACACCCGCTGATTCGTTCCACTTCCCGCATACTGAACTCGCGTCCGAAAACTGCCCGCAAACCGATCCGACGGAATCAACCTCCAACTCAATCCCTCATTGTCCGTCCGGTAAACACCCATCATGTCACAGACCGCAAAAGCCTCGGACGGATTCCTCGGATTCACCGTCATGCTCAAAAGCCGCCCCCCACCCGATATCCCCGTCGGCATGAACTCAGTCGCCACATTCTCCGCAACCACACAACCATTCCAAATACCGACCACCAATCCCACCGCCAGACACGACTTCCGAAGCCCACTCATCATGACATTTCTGTTCATCATACCCCGAGTAATCCTACCTAACTCAAAGCAATCAAGAACGATTTAAACTCAAAGCCGTTCTATTATGTCAACGTCCGAAAAAAAGGCCTCGCGCACTCTCCTAACGTCCAATTTCACGCCTCAAAATCCACTCCAACGCATTCCAAATCCCCTCATTTCACCCCGCCATCACCAACTCAACGCCTTCCCTCAAATCAGCCAAAAAAATACCATCGCAATCCCCGTCGGAATCAACGCCCCCATCAGCAACCCCACCGGACTGATCCCCTCCCCCTTAAACGCCTCGCTCGACTGCAAAATCCCCACCCCAGCCGGATTCGGCGCATTCGCAATCACCGTCAATCCACCCCCGGTCACCGCACCCGCCACCAGCGCATACTTCAACTCCGGCGTGATCCCCTCCACCAAACTCCCCAAATAAGTCAGCGCTGCATTGTCCGTCAACGCCGTCAAACCGGTCGCCCCAAAGAACAGCGTCGCTCCGTCCATGCCAGCGATCAACGGCTTCAACCACCACGACTGCAGCGACCCCAACGTCACTAGCCCCGCAAGGAAAAAGCCCACCAGCAATCCCTCCTTCAATTTCAACTGATCCTGATACTCCTTCGTCGCCGTCACCAACCCCAGAAACAGCATGAACACCCCGAAAAACACATCCGGATGATGCGCAAATCCCACCACCGCAGCCAGAAAAAACACGTGCAGTAGCGTCAGCCAGGCCGGAATCGGATCGACCTTCTGCTTCTTGACCTTCACCTCCAAAATCTCCTTCCGGAACCACCACGCGATCAACCCGGTCGACACCACACAACTCGCCGCCGCCTTCCATCCAAAGGTCGTGAACATGAACGCCAAATCCCATTCCCATGTCGCCGCCACCATCAACACCGGCGGCGCCGCAAAATGCGTCAGCGTCCCCCCGATCGACACATTCACAAACAACAATCCCAGCGTCGCATACGCCAGCTTCAAACTGATCCCCTGATCAAAATAACGCCGCTTCATCAAAATCGCCAGCAACGTCATCGCCGCCGGTTCCGTGATGAACGACCCCAGCAGCGCGCCAAAAGAAAGCGCCGCCACATAAAAGGCCATGCTCTCCCCGAACGGCAGCAGCCTCGCAATAAACGAGATCAACGCCTCCGCCAATCGCACCACCGGTCGCGTCGCCGCCACCACCATCACCACCAGCACAAACTTCGGCTCAGTAAAATTCAATCCCTCAATGTAATGCACCGCCTCATGCACACTCCGCTCCAACACCGCAATCCCCGCAAACAACGCCGCCGCCCATAGCCCAAACACCACCTCCGTCTCCGCCAAAAAATGCAGCAGATTCTCCTGAATCGATCCCTGCGGATACTGATGCGCCCAATGCGCAAATCGCTTCACCGAAAACGTATGCAGCACCGCCAACGCAAACAGCACCGTGGCAAGAAGTTCAACTGGGGTCGCTGTCATGAAAAAAACACTAGGCTTGAGCGAACGCTCAATGGTACCGGAGACAGGACTCGAACCTGCACATATTACTATACCAGAACCTAAATCTGGCGCGTCTACCAATTCCGCCACTCCGGCTTGTCGTGGAACGCGATCTTCCTCCCGACCCCACCAGGATTCAAGTCCCTTCTTCTCACTTTCCCACCTGCCGCCTCACCGTCTGACCCGGATTCATTAAATCATCCCGCTCCAAACCCGTCAGCACCCCCACCCGCCGAATCAACCAAAACAACAGCCCCACCGTGATCCCCAACAGCGGAATCCCGATCACTATGAACCCCATCCAGTTCAACTTCCCAATCGCCTGCACATACGCCTCCGACCCCGGCTCCTTCCCACCCAGCAAGTACATCGCCAAAGCAAAATTCCCTCCCGCCGACAAAAACGTCGTCCCCAGCATCCCCCAAGACGCCTTCTTCAACAACCCCTCAAACGCCGCCTTCTTCGTCTCCGTATCCAAAGCCCGATTCAACGCCCCATGATTGATCACCTGCGGATTCAACAGCAGCTCCTTGATCAACGGCACGCCAAACCAATGGCTCAACGGAAACGCCAATCCCAATATCACCGGAAACAACGCCTCCTTCGCCGCGAACCACTTCGCATCCAAATTCAAAATCCCCAGCCCCCCGGTCAAAATCACCGCAACCAATCCGAACACCGAAAAAAAGTTCAACCCCTGCTTGTGCTTCCAACACCACAACCCAAACCCAATCGGCAACGCCGACGCCAAAACCAAAGCCCACACCGGCCCCAAACGATCCGGCTTGCTCAACCACTCCAACGCCATCGACGGCAACACCAGGGTCAGCAGCAGATCAGCTAAAGGATGCGGTTTCGAATTCGTAGAGGCCATGTCGGACCTCCCCTCTACCACCACTTCCTCCGCAAGCAAAGCGATCCCCTCAATCCAGCACCGGAATCACCGCCGACTTCAACTCCACCGGGCATCCATCCCCCTCCACCTGCAATCGCCGCCACATCTGCGCCACCGCCCGCGCCAGCAACGCCACGTCCCCCCGCGCATCATGCCGCCTCACTCCCTCACCCGACAACCCCAACCGCCCCATCACCGCATCCAACCCATGCCCCCCTCGCCCTCCCCACAGTTGCCTCGACAACCGGCATGAATCCAAAAACGCCGTCTCACGCACCGGCAACTGATGCCTCAAACAACTCTCCCGCAAAAACGGCACATCAAACCGCCCCCCATTGTGCGCGATCATCGTCGCCCCCTCCCCCACAAAAGCCGAAAACGCCCGCAACGCCTCCGCCGGCATCGGCGCCCCCGCCACATCCGCCTGAGTAATCCCCGTCAACCCCGTAATGAACGACGGCACCCTCTGCCTCGGCCTCACAAACGTCTCAAACGCAGCCTCCTCTTCCCAAACCCCCACCCGCATCCGCACCGCCGCAATCTGGATGATCTCATGCGAATACGGCGATAGCCCCGTCGTCTCGAGGTCGAAAATGATCAAATTCATGAACCCCTTCCATCTCCCATTCTCTCCCCCTTCCCCAACCCAAAACATCATTTTGCAAAAAATAATCAACAAATGCGAAATTTTGATATTGTCAGACTAAATCGATTATTGTATAATTTCCAGAATGAAATCCGCGACGACCTTCGTACCCGCTGCTTCCGTTCAGGTTCCAACCGCTGAACCTGCGAAAGTCCGTCGCTCCCGCCACCACCCCCGTTCCCTCGCCGTCGCCTACGGCGCCTTCCTGCTTTTCTTCGCCTTCGCCTGCTTCATCGGCTTCGCCTGGTTCACCGCCAAACTCCTTCTCACCGCCGATCGCACCGACGGCATCCTCGCGCTCTCCCTCCTCGCGGGCTTCGGAATCGCCCGCCTTCTCGCCTTCCTCAACAACCGCCACCTCTCCTGCACCCTCTGCCACGGCACCATCCTCCACGAAAAACGCTGCCGCAAACACGCCAACGCCAACCGCATCCCCGGCCTCTCCTACCGCGCCGCCACCGTCGCCAGCGTCCTCTGCACCGGCAACTTCCGCTGCATGTACTGCGGCACCCCCTACCGCCTGAAAAAGTAGCACGAGGCGTGGAACACTTGCCTTCCCTTCATTCCAACCTCAATGATGCCGGGTCCAAATGAGTTCCCCCGCGCCCTGGCACATCGCCTACGTCTTCGAACGTTTCCCCTCCTTCACGCAAACCTTCTGCGTGCGCGAAATCCTTGAACTCAAACGCCAGGGCATCCGCCCCCTCATCTTCTCCATACGCGATACCCGCGACGAAGACATTCGCCACTTCCCGGCCGAACTCTTCGACAGCGTCCACTTCCTCCCCCCTCCCGACAACCTCATCGCCCAGGTCCGCGCCTGGAAAGACGCCCACACCCTGCCGCGTCGCGTCGGCATTACCCTGCGTCACTGGACAAATCAACCCGACAAAGCCCGCGTCTACGAAGCCGCCTGGATCACCAAACACCTCGCCTCCCTCGGCCCCGCCGCCCCCCGCCACGTCCACTCCCACTTCGCCGGCATCGGCGCCCGCACCTCCTGGTGGCTCCGCCAATTCACCGGCCTAAGCACCAGCTTCACCGCCCACGCCAACGACATCTTCTGCACCCCCGAACCCCAAAGCCCCGCCTTCGAACGCCTCTTCCACGACGCCGCCTTCATCGCTACCGTCAGCGACTTCACCGCGCACCAACTCCGCTCCCAACACCCCTCCGACGCCCCCCGCATCCACCGCATCTACAACGGCCTCGACCTCCAACCCCTCATCGACGCCCGCACCAAAGCCGACCGCTCCCTCGCGCCCGGCGGCATCCTCAGCGTCGGCCGCCTCATCGAAAAAAAGGGCTACCCCGACCTCATCTCCGCCTGTGCCATCCTCCGCGACCAACAAATCCCCTTCCACTGCCGCATCGTCGGTGAAGGCCCTCTCGAAAACTCCCTCCGCAGCCAAATCTCCAACCTCCACCTCCAAGACAAAGTCCACCTCACCGGCCCCCTCGGCATGGACCAAATCATTCGCCTCCTCGCCGAAGAAACCCAAGTCTTCGCCCTCGCCTGCGCCACCGAATCCGACGGCGGCAAAGACAACCTCCCCACCGTCCTCATGGAAGCCATGGCCGCCAGCCTCCCCTGCGTCTCCACCCGCCTCGCCGGCGTCCCCGAAATGGTCCTCGAAAACCAAACCGGCCTCCTCTGCAACGAACGCGATCCCCAATCCTTCGCCGCCCACCTCGCCACCCTCCTCAAAGACCCCGCCCTCTGCGAAACCATGGGCCAGGCCGGACTCGCCCACGCCCAAACCCACTTCGCCCAGGCCAATACCTCCCGCGCCCTCATCTCCGCCTTCGCCTCCCACGGCGACCTCCGCACCACCCCCGACCTCCGCGCCCGCCACCCCTGGCTCCGCCCCCTCCTAGCCCGCCGCCTCCTCCGCAAACTCACCACCCCCCAGCTCCGCCATCGCCTGCCCAAAACCAGCAGCAAGGCCTTCGATCTCGACCGCCTCATGCAAGGCAGTTAACGTCACCCGCAACCGCGCCGCCCCCCGCGCCACCGTCGGATACCGAATCGCCGGGATCCAATACCCCGCCGCCCGCAATCGCTCGCTCATCGCCACCGCCGCGCGCTCCCCTCCCACGATCACCGGCACGATCGCGCTCGAAAAAACCGCCTCCTCCAGCCCCATCAATCGCTGAAACAACGCCACATTCTCCCGCAGCCTCACCCGCCGCCGCTCCCCCTCCTCCCCCAGCATCAGCTCCACCGCCACCCGCGCCGCATGCGCCAAAAACGGCGGCACCGCTGTCGAATAAATGAAACTCCGCGCGCGGTTGATCAGCCACTCCATCACCTCCCGCCGCCCCGCCACATACCCCCCGCTCAACCCCACCGCCTTGCTCAGCGTCCCCATCTGCAGTTCCACCCGCCCCTCCAACCCCAACTCCGCCACCAACCCCCGCCCCCCAGGCCCAACCACCCCAAACGCATGCGCCTCATCCACCAGTAACCACGCCCCATAGCGCTCCTTCAGCTCCACCATCTCCCGCAGCACCGCCCGATCCCCATCCATGCTAAACACCGACTCCGTCACCACCAGCACCCGACCCTTCGCCGTCGCCAATAACCGCTCCAGCTTCTCCAAATGATTGTGCGGAAACACCCGCAAAGTCGCCCCACTGAGCTTCGCCGCATCCACCAAACAAGCATGACTCAGCTTGTCCAAAATCACCGTATCCCCCGGTCCCACCAGCGCAGGGATCACCCCCATCGGCACCGCAAACCCACTCCCAAACACCAGCGCCCCCTCCACCCCCTTCGCCCGCGCCAAAACCGCCTCCAGCTCCTCATGCGGCGCAAACGTCCCACACACCAACCGCGACGCCCCCGCCCCCGCCCCCCAAATATCGATTCCCTCCTTCAAAGCCGCCACCACCTCCGGCGCCTCCGCCAACCCCAAATAATCATTTGAAGCAAACCCCGCCACTGTCCGCCCCTCCAACTCCAAGCTCCCCCCATCCCGCCCCTCCACCCGCCGCAGCTCCCGCCACAACCCCACAGCCCTCAACGCCGCCGCCTCGTCAGCCAGCCCCTCCCATCTCCTCCCCTCTTCATCCCCCCTCACGGCTCCTCCTTCAGCTTCCGCTCCACAATCTCATCCTTCTCCACCCCCAACTTGATCGCCTGCTCATATCGCCGACGCGCCAATTCCACTGCCGGCGGTTTCTGATCCAAATGCGTCAGCGCCAGATTAAAATAGGCAATCCCATAGTCCGGCTTCAGCGCGATCGCCTTCTCAAACTCCGCCTGCGCCGTCGCCCCCCAGCCAAACTTGTTCGCGACGATCGCCAAATAATTGTGCGCCCGCGCATCCGTCGGATCCTCATGCACCGCCCGCGCCAGCGATGACAACGCCTTATACATGTCCCCCCGCTCCGAATACGTCAGCCCCAGCGAAATCCAACTCTGCACCAAAGACGGATTGAACCGCACTGACTGCTCAAAACATTCCAGCGACGCATTCAAATTCCCCGCCTGCTTCTCCACCGCCCCCAGATTCGCCCACGCCAGCGCATTCACCGGCTCCACCTTCAGCATCTCCTCATACGCCTCCCGCGCCGCCTTCCAATCCCGCCTCGCAAACGCCGCCCCCGCCTTCCTCGCCAGCGCATTCGTATCCCCCGGCAGCATCCCGTCCTTCAGCGGATCCACCACCCCCACCGCCGGCCCGGACTCCTGCGCCCGCACCTCCTCAAGCCCCATCATGAGGACCCCAATCACAATTTGATGCCACCTGCTCATTTTCATCCCCTCATCATGCACCCCTTCCACCCTCCCCGCACTTCAAAAAATCCGCTTCCCCTTCTCCACTACCCCAACAATTCATCGAAAATCCACTTGCACAGGCTTTCAAACGAGTAACTGTTCCCAGGAACAGCCATGTTTTCCAATACCGAGATCTCCCTCACGGACCGGCAACGCCAGTTGCTCGACTTTCTCCGGCAGCACCAACGCGAAAATGGCGTCATGCCTTCCACGCGGGAAATCCAGCGGCACTTCGGCTTCGCCAGCCAAACCGCCGCGATGAGCCACCTCCGCGCCCTGCAAAAAAAAGGCGTCATCCAGCGTCACTCCCACATGGCTCGCGCCGTCGTCTTCCCTGAAGACCTCGACCGCCCCGAAATCCTCGACATCCCCGTCTTCGGCACCATCCCCGCCGGCTACGCCGCCAATGTCGAACCCGAACAAGAAGGCTCCATCTCCGTCGACATCAACACCCTCGGCGTTCCCAAAACCTCCCGCACCTTCGCCCTCCGCGTCCGTGGGGACTCCATGGTCAATGCCCACATCCTCGATGGCGACCACGTCATCATGGAAGTCAAAGAACCCCGCCGCAACGACATCGTCGCCGCCCTCATCGATGGCGAAACCACCCTCAAACGCTACGTCGTCGAGTCCGGCCGCACCTACCTCAAGGCCGAAAACCCCGCCTACCCCGACCTCATCCCCACCAGCGAACTCATCATCCAAGGCGTCTTCCTCGCCCTCATCCGCAACACCCGCGCCCGCTAACGCATAAGCGTTACCCCATCCGTCCCGGCCCAGCGTCCCAAGACGCCCCAATAGCCCGTCGTGCCCTGACGCAATCCGCAAGGAGCGCACCGCGTCGATCAATCCCTTTCACCGCCAGTGCCCACTTGCGGCCAGTCGCAGTCCACGCTCATCCCGAAGGCGCCCCCTAGTGCATTTTAAAGGAAGAGGTGGCCGTTGATTTGGGAGCGCCGGAGGTGGAGATGGGCCGTTGGCAGCGCTGGGGCATAGGAGTCCAGACGTCCCAAGTTGACGACGGACCAAATCCGCCTCCACCGCTCCAAAGGTGCGGCTACAGTTTTTCTTAAACTGCTCTAGTCACAAATCTCCCGCCATTCTGGAGATGATTCTTCCTTATGTGCTCGATTCTTAAGCGCAAGTCGCCGAACGCACCCCCCCCGCCCTCACACAAGACATTGCCATTCCCTCCGCAGGCCTGCATCGCCAAACCGACCGAGACCCGCAAACGCCTGTCAAACCAACGATTCCAGCACTTCCTCAGCCCCCAAATCAGCTTTTCGACACGTCCCGATAACCCGCAATCACAGCTCAAATTCAAATCTTAAGCTAAAATAAGCATTTCTGTAATATTTTATTGACACTTATAATATTTACCATAATATCTATTATATGCCGCTGCCGTTTTTCATTCCCAAGGTTCGTTCCCTCCGAACCACCCTCACCTCAGTGGCCTTTGTCGCCGTCTGGGTAGCCTCCCCCTCCGCTCACGGCATCGGCATCGTGATCAACGAATTCTACGCCACCAACACCGCCATCCCCACCGGTAACGTCATGGCCACCAACGAATTCATCGAATTCCTCATCACCGCCCCCACAACCGCTAGCGAACTCGCTTCCCTCACTTTTGGCGATACCAACAACGCCACTTCAAGAATCTCCTCCGCTTTCGCCTTCGATCTCTCCACCCTAGACGGCGTTCTCAACTCCGCTGGCCTCACCGAATTCCAGGTCGGAACCCTGATCGTCGTCAAAGGCACCGGACTAGGTGCCCAAAACCTCACCTACAACCCCCTCTCCGCCACCATCAGCGACCAGGACGCCTGGGCCATCGAACTCGTCGTCAACCAGGGTTTCTCGCGTGTCGCCACCTATCCCCAAGGCGGACCCATGAACCTCCAAACCAACCAGGGTGACGTCGTCTGGCTCGCCCAAGGCACACCCGCCACTGCCACCAGAACCAGCGGCTTCGTCGACGCTCTCGGCATCGAAACCACCATGGGCCGCATCGCCAACGACGCCGTCAACATCTTCGGCACCTCCGCCATCCTCAACACCACCGTCGCCAATGGCAGCAACGCCGTCAACCGCTCCTTCACCGGCGCAGCCCCCACGCTCGCCGCCCCTTCCCGCGGCACCGTCGGCACCAATGCCAATCAAATCAACGCCCTCCGCCTCGATACCCTCAGCATCTCCGGCGTCCCTGAGCCCACCCGCGCCACCCTAGTCGCCCTCGCCCTTCTCTCGGTCGCACTCCGCCGCCGCCGCTCCGTTTCTCTGCACTCATGAAGTCACTTCGCCATCAGCCCGGTCACCGCTCCTCCTCAAAGGAGGCGAACACCGTCAAATGGTGGAAAGCCGGTCACCCCGAATCGGGCCTCACCAACACCCGCCGACACGGCCGCCGCCAGCCCATGGTCCGCCTGCGGTTCCCTAGCTTTGAATCCCACAGCAGTTCCTGGCACGCCCTCGTCACCATCACCGTTGTCCTCTCCTGCCTGCTCCCCATCCTGACCTTCCGCTACGCTGAACCCCTCAAAGCCCGGATCGCTTCCTGGCAGGCCAATCGTCAAACCCAGGAGATCATCGCCCAAGCTTCCTCCGCCTCCGCTAGCGAAACCCTCTCCCGGCTTGTCCCCGTCCTCCAGGACCACTCCGCCCAGCCCGATCTGCTCCGCTCCATCGCCCATTCCGCCGGCAAGCAGCAGCCCGAACACGCCATCAGCCTCTTCTATCGTCTCCGCGCCCTCGGCCACGCCACCCTCCAGGACGAACTCGAACTCGGCCGCCTCCTCGTCCGCAGCGGCCGCCATTCCCATGGTCAGGATGTCTTTGCCTTCCTGATGCAAAAACACCCCCACTCGGTCGAACCCTGGATCGAATGCGGCAACACCGCCCTCCTCCAAGGCGACCGCGTCAAAGCCCAAACCGCCTTCCAAAACGTTGTCGACACCGACCCCAAAAACGCCCAGGCCCAAATCGCTCTTACCAAAGCCCTCCATAACAGCTCAGACGCTGCCGCCGCCGTCCAGTCCACCGACCGCCTCATGGACCTCGCCGCCGAGTTCATCACCCAGCTCGACTGGACCCAAGCCAACCTCATCTGCACAGCCCTCACCCACCTGCCCCACCTTAACCCCGAGCAAAAACAACGCTTCCTCACCCTCACTCAACAAGTCCCGCACTTCTCCCTCGAAGTCCTCCTCGCCCGCGAGTGCATGGACGCCCCACCCAGCCTCGATCACGACCAACTCGTCGCCCTCCGCCTCCGCTGGAAACGCCACCTCGACTCCCCCTCCCTCGCCCCCGCCGATCGCACCCGCGGCCTCCGTTGGATCCAAAACCTGGGCGATCACGACTTCATCCTCGACTCCACCCCCAACGCTGTCGCCTTCGACGACCCCAGCCTCCTCATGACCCGTCTCATCTCACTGCTGAGCATCGGTCAATGGGACGCCGCCAATCAACTCATGGCCCACCCAAAGGCCTCCATGACCGCTCTCGAACCCCACATCCTCGACGCCTTCAACACCTTCCGCACCACCACCGGCGCCGCTCGCCACGCCCGACTCGGAAACCTCCTCGCCAAATCCGAATCATCACGCCAAGCCGAAACCTCCTACGTCCTCGGCATGCTCTCCCTCGCCTCCGGCTCCTACGACCTCGGCACCCATGCCCTCACCCGCGCCATCGAAGCCAACCCCTCCTGGTCCCTTCCCGCCGACTCCCTCCTCTTCGCCGCCCGCAAAATCAACCGCGACGGCGGCTCCATCCTCGCCTCCCTCCAACACCTAGCCCGCCTCCCCATCTCCATCAACCTCCGCAAACGCATCGCCTACCTCGAACTCCTCAACGGCCAAAACCTCCCCGCCACCGAACGCGAAATCGCCGCCCTCGCCCAAGCCACCCCCTCAGACCCCGTCGTCCGCATGCTCGTCGCCTTCGCCCGCTACAAACAGTCCGACCTCACCGGCGCCGTCAAATCCCTCATCCCCCTCCCACAATACCGCTGGCACCAGGGCGAAGCCGCCGTCATCCTCTCCATCATGGCCAGCGGCGGCTGTCTCGACCAAACCGCCCCCCTCGCCACCTCCATCAAAAAAGACGGCCTCCTCCGCGAAGAACGCGAAATGGTCACCCCCTGGCTCGACGCCCTCGCCCTCCAGCCCGCCCCCACCGCTCCCGCCGTCGCCAGCACCCGCTGACCGTCAGCGTCCTAACATCTGCTTCGTCACCGGCATCTCCCCCGCGAACCCCGCCTTCGTCCGCCGCGCCTCCGCCACCGCCACCTCGCGCAACCGCTTCAGCGTCCCCGCATGCGCCGGATCATCCGCCAAGTTCGTCAACTCCTCCGGATCCGCCCGCAAGTCATAGACCTCCTCCGTCTCCCCAGCCCGCAGATATCGAATGTACTTCCAGCGCCCATCATTCACCGCCACGTAAAACGGCACGTTGTTATGCTCCGCATGCCCCGGATCCTCCCGTAGCACCTTCTCGACATCGCTCCCGTAAAAATGCCCCGTGTGCTCGTAAAAACACGGCCGAATCGCCTCCTCCGCCACCTCCGGCTTCTTCAGCAGCCCCGTCAAATCCCGCCCGTGCATCTCCCACGGCTCCGCCACACCCGCCGTCGCCAAAAACGTGCTCACCAGATCCACCCCATGCGCCGGCTGCCGACACACCGCCCCCTGCGCAAACCGTGACGGCATCGAAACCACCAGCGGCGACCGATACGTCGCATCCCACGGCCCCAGCTTCATCCGGAACCCATGCTCCCCC
>JAIYDW010000024.1 GCA_027487315.1 Verrucomicrobiaceae bacterium
AAGAGGATGGAGACGGCGAGGGCGGCGAAGAGGAGGAAGCTGGGGTAGATGAGGGCGACGCTGACGCGGGCGCGGATTTCGCGGGCGCTGGCGAGGTAGGCGGCCTGGCGTTGCATGGACTCGGCGAGGGAGCCGCCGGCTTCACCTGCGGCGGCGACAGCGCAGAAGAGTTCGCCGAAGGAGGGGGAAGCCTGGCGGAGCGCGTTGCTGAAGGGGTGACCTTCGCGGACGAGGTTGCCGATGCGGCGGGCGGCTTGGCGGTGGGCGGTGACGGCTTCGCCACGGCCTTCCATGAGTTTTAAGGCGGGTTCGAGGCGCATGCCGGCGCCGAGCAGTTCGGCGAGTTCTTCGACGAAGGTTTGAACCTGGCCGGTGCTGAGTTTGACGCGACCATCGGCGCCAGTATGGGCGGTGCTTTCTTTGTCCTTGGCGGTGGCCTTTTTGGTGGTGCTGGCAGGGGTTTTTGAGGGAGTCGGTGCGGTTTTGGCTGCGCTGGCGGGGGTGCCGTGTTCTTTGACTTGGAAGGGTTGCAGGCCTTTGCCGCTGAGGAGGCGGACGGCGGTGCCGCGGTCGGTCGCTTCCAGGGTGCCGTTCACCGTGCGTCCGGTGGGGTCTGTGGCCTGGTAAGTGAAGGCGGGCATGAGGGGAATCGACGAATGGGTGCTGGGGGAGTAACGCCGGTGGTGAGGGCTTTCGTTTTAGGATCAGTCGGCGACGGTGACGCTGATGACTTCCTCGACGGTGGTGATGCCTTCGAGGACCTTGCGGATGCCGTATTCGCGCATGGGCCTGTAGCCGTCTTTGACGGCCTGTTCGGCGAGGGCTTTAGCGCCGGCGCGGGCGGTGACGAGTTCGCCCATCGCTGGGGTGATGCGGACGAGTTCGTAGATCGACATTCGGCCGCGGTAGCCGGTGTGACGGCAGGCTTCACAGCCGCCTTCGCGGGCGGCAAAGACGGGGCGGTCCATGGGGCCAGTGTAACCGAATTCACGGAGTTTTTCTTCGGCGTGGGGATCGAGTTGTTTGCACTCCGGGCACAGGACGCGGACGAGGCGTTGGGCGAAGAAAGCTCGGACGGACGAGGAAACGAGGAAGGGCTCGACGCCCATGTCGACGAGACGCATGATGCCGCCGATGGCGTCGTTGGTGTGGAGGGTGCTGAAGACTAGGTGGCCGGTGAGGGCTGCGCGGATGGCGATTTCGGCGGTTTCGAGGTCGCGCATTTCCCCGATCATGACGATGTTGGGGTCACCACGGAGAATGGAGCGGAGGCCGGTGGCGAAGGTGAGGTTGATTTCAGGACGGACGGCGATTTGGACGACACCCGGGAGTTTGTTTTCGACAGGGTCTTCGATGGTAACGATGCGCCGGTGCTCGGTATTGAGCTGGGAGAGGAAGGTGTAGAGGGTGGTCGATTTGCCGGAGCCGGTGGGGCCGGTGACGAGGACGATGCCGTTGGGTTTTTTCAGGAGGGCTTCGGTCTCGCGGCGCAGGTCGGGTTCGAACTGGAGGCGGTCGAGGTTGAATTTTTCCTGGCCGAGAAGACGCAGGGAGATGCTTTCGCCTTCGACGGAGGGGATGGTGGCGACGCGGACGTCGATGAATTGGCCGCCGATTTGGAGGTTGATCCGTCCATCCTGAGGGAGACGGCGTTCGGCGATGTCCAGTTTGGCCATGACCTTGAGGCGGGCGAGCACGGACTGCTGGAGTTGCTTGATGTTTTCGGGAACCGGGACTTCGCGGAGGCGGCCGTCGATGCGGTAGCGCATGCGGAGTTTTTCCTCCATGGGTTCGACGTGGATGTCGGTGGCGTGCTGTTCGAGAGCCTCGCGGATGATTTGGTTCACGAATTTGACGACGGAGGCTTCCTCGTCGTCGGCGTCGATGATGTTGGCTTCGTCGCGCTGTTCCAGGTCGGCGGAATCGACATCGCGACCTTTGAGGATTTCTTCGAAGGTGTCGGCGCCGACGCCGTAGAAGTCGCGGAGGGCATTGAAGAGCCGCTTTTTTGGGGCGAGGCACCAGCGGACGGGGACGGTGACTTCGCGGGCGACGGCTTGGCGGGCGATGAGGTTGAAGGGGTCGTTGGTGGCGAGGACGAGCTTGCGAAGGGGAGGGGTGCCCTCGGCAGCTTCGGCGGGTGGGGGCGTTTCTTCGACAGAGAGGGGGAGGAGTTGATGACGCAGGGCGACCCGGGGAGGGAGGAGACGTTTGAGTTCGGGGCCGTCGGCAGAGTCAGGGATGGGCATGTCCACCCAAGGCATGTTCAGGCGGTTAGCGAGATTGGAGAGGAAGGTTTCCTCATTGACCTTGCTGTGGTCCAGGACTTGTCCGATGACGGACACGCTAGGGGTGGCTGAGGGGAGAGAAACGCCACTGCCGCCGGATGCCTCCAGGCATTGGGTGAGGGCCTGTCGGACACTTTTCATGCGGGAAGATTAGCGTTTGGCAGGCTTTTCGATGGCGCTGTCTGCGGGGAAAAGGGAGGCGTCGGTGCCCTCGAGAGAGGAGCTTCCTTCGATGGTTTCAGGAGTGGCAGGTTGAGCGCCTTCGGCGGTGTAGCCGTAGCGTTCCAGCAGTCCGGCAAGGTAGAGGAGGGCGTCGGATTGGGTGGCGTGCTGGCTGGCATTGTAGGTGAGGTCTTCGCGAAGCGTTCCTTCGATGATGGCGCTACCGACCATGCCGAGGGTTCCATCGGGAGACACCGCACGGGCTTCGGAGTCGTCATCGTTAGCGATCAGGGTGCCGCGGAGTCCGGCGGCGACTCGGAAAGAGCGGATGCCTTTGTCTCCGGGGAGAGAGACGGTCTTATTGATGTCACCTGTGGCCATGTAGGAGGCTTGTGCGGAACCGTTCAGCGCGACTGCTGAGAGGACGGTCTTGCGCGAAGCGGGGCTTGCGACGGTGAAGATGCGGGCGGCATTGGGAGCCAGTGTGTAGAGGCGACCGTTTTCCTCGGTGGTCAGGATCAATGAGGAAGGGCCGCCAATGACGGGAGCGACAATGTAAGCTCCGGTGTAGAATTGGAAATTGAGGTTACCGACGACGTCAGGGGTGAATTTGAGTTCATAGACAAGCCAGCCAGGCTCAGCGGCTAAGATGGAGGCGCTCAAGGAGAGCCAGCAGGACGCTAGTACAAGGGAAAGGCGCTTTTTGAGGCGAGACATACGAAGTTTCTCTGATACTGCATCCCGAACGAGTTGTCGAGGCTGACGTTGAAGACAGAACGCCACCGATCGGGGCAAAAGTGTCTATTTTAGCAGTCTTGGGGCCAAGATGGTCGAAAAAGTGTGAAAAAACCTTGGCAGCTTTTCGGCAAGCTGTTAAGTAACCCCGTCCAACCAGACGACCACTGCCTTGAGTCCCGTAAATTAGAGGGGTTCAGAGCGGGGGTTTTGTGGTTGAGACGAACCAACCAACCAACGATCCCAACCAACCAACCTATGAAACTGAATGCATTGCTGAAAACAGCTGGCTTCCTGGCCTTGGCCGCTTCACCTGCTCTTGCCGGTTCCTCCGGCAAAGTGGTCGCTCCCCAAGTCGTGGAAGAACCCTCCTCCGATCTTGGCATCACTGCCAGCCTCGGTTATGACACGAACTTCATCTTCCGCGGAGTTGAGTTTGCGGAACACTGGATTTCCGGCGGTGTTGCTCTCGATATTCCGCTCGTCGACAACATTTCCTTCGTTGGTGGCGCCACCTATGGCGTTTCCGCTGACGACAATGCGGTTGCAGACTTGTTGAGTGGTGTGTCCTATCAGCGTCTCGAGCTCAATGGCGGACTGTCCGTTGACCTTGGAGCCGTTGAGTTGGGTGCTGGCTATCGTTACTACAACCACCAAGGTGACCTTTCCAACGTTTTGGAAGATGGTCATGAAGTGGGTTTGACCTTGGCGACAACCGCAGGGCCTTTGAACTTCGGCCTGGGTGGCTACTATGACTTCGCGATCGAAGGCTGGTACTTCCAAGCGGCTGTGAACAGTGTCATCGAAATCACTGAGTCGATCAGCTTGGTTCCTGGCGTTTCCATCGGTTACGCGCAAGACTACAGCTGGCACGTGATTGGCGCCCAGACTTCCGGTTTTACCGCCGTGAACCTGAGCCTCGCTCTGCCGATCAAGCTCACGAAGCATGCTACGCTGTCCCCATACGTGGCTGGCAACATTCCGGTTGATGCTCTTGATGACGCAGGCGAAGACGCTGCGATCTTCGGTGGCGTTAAGCTGAGCGTCGCTTTCTAATTTGTTGAAAGGCTAGTCCTTTCTTCACCAACCTTCCAGTGCTCGCACTGGAAGGTTTTTTTGTGTCTAGCCCTCTGGGAGGAAGCGAGGCAGAGTCTGAGCGACTTCGAATCGCGGCATCCTGGCTAGCCGACTCGGGGATAGGGCCTGATATGTATTGAAGACGTGAAATCGTGCAAGTTCGCGGCTTTTCCGCTTCCACATTGGTTATCCTGCGAAAAGGTGTGATTCTGGAAGCAGTCTAAAAGACATTTTCTCACCGACATTTTGAAAAACGACACCACTAGCCTGCCAGATCTCTTTGCTGACGAGCCTGTTCCGCCTTTAAGCGAACCAGGGCGGATGGAGGGGACTGTGGCTGTCCAGAGTGGTGGAGCGGCGGTGGTTCGGGTGCAGTTGGAGGACTCGGCGGCGATGGAGTTGGATTATCTGGTGCCGTCGGAGTTGGAGGGGAGGATAGCGATTGGGTCGCGGGTTTTGGTGCCATTGCAGAGACGGCAGATGCAGGCAGTGGTGCTGCATTTGTTGAGTGAGTCTCCCTTTCAAGCAAGACTGAAACCAGTCATCAAAATTGTCGGTTCGAGGCCAATGTTTTCGACCGCGATGCTGAAATTGGCGCAGTGGATCGCGGATTATTATGTGGTGCCTGTGAGGCAGGTATTGAGAACGATGCTGCCGGAGGCAGTGAGAAATCGAACGGAGAAATTCATCACGGACAGTCATTTGACTCTGATGATTCCTTGCGATGGCGAGGTATTTGAGAAGTTGAGCAAACGGGCTCCGATGCAGGCGAGGGTGTTGGAGGCGCTTCATGAGAAGGGTGGTTCAGCGTCTCTGAGTGAGTTGCGCCGAGAGCTGCCTCGGGCGAGCGCTCTGCTGAAGCCGCTATTGGCTGCGGGATGGATTTCCAAGAGTGAGGTTCGAGTGGAGCGAGATCCGTTTCAAGACGAGGAGTTCTTGCCGAGTACAGCGCTGACTTTGACTCAGGAGCAGACCGCCGTGCTCGAATGTGTTCATGCGGCCTTGAAGTCGCCGGCGACAGCGCGCCCGATATTGCTTCATGGAGTCACGGGCAGTGGCAAGACGGAGGTCTATTTGCAGGCGATTGCCACCGTTTTGGAGTCTGGAGGGACGGCCTTGGTGTTGGTGCCGGAGATCAGTCTGACGCCACAGACGATTGAGCGATTTAAGGCACGGTTTTCAGATCACAAAGATCGGGTAGCGGTGCTGCACAGTCATTTGAGTGATGGTGAGCGTCATGATGAGTGGTTTAAGATTCACGAGGGCAGGGCGAACATTGTGATTGGGGCGCGAAGTGCGGTGTTTGCGCCCCTAGAGAGACTGGGCATCATCATTGTGGATGAGGAGCATGAGCCGTCTTACAAACAGGAGGAGACACCGCGTTATCAGGCGCGTGATGTGGCGGTGGTGCGAGGCAAGTTGGAGGGCTGCGTTGTGCTGCTGGGAAGTGCGACACCGAGCTTGGAATCCTGGGAGAATGCGTGCCGAGGGAAGTATGAACTGCTGCGGATGGAGCGAAGGACGGATGGGAAGAGCCTGCCTTTGGTGAGGGTGGTGGATTTGAGGTTGGTAAGGCGCAAGGGTACCGGAGTGAAGGTTCAGGATGCTGGTTGTTTGTCGGAAAAACTGCGCCATGCGATTACGGATCGATTGGAGAAGAGGGAGCAGACGATTTTGTTTCTCAATCGAAGGGGATTTCACTCGTCATTGGCTTGTACTTCATGCGGGGAAGTGGTGCAATGCCAGGAGTGCAGCATTCCGATGACGCTGCATCGTTCAGAGAACCGTCTCATTTGCCATGTTTGCGGGGCGCGACGATTGCCGCCGCAAAAGTGCCCGGCCTGCAATGACCCAGGGATTAAATTTGGAGGATTTGGTACGGAGAGGGTGGAGGCCATTGTGCGGGAGGTGTTTCCTCAGGCTCGAATTGCGAGGGTGGATACGGACACGATGCAGCGGAAGAATCAGCTGAGAGATACGCTACGCGATTTCCGAGCGCAGAAGTTGGATTTGCTGATTGGTACGCAAATGATCGCCAAAGGATTGGATTTTCCGAATGTCACGCTGGTTGGCGTTTTGAATGCGGATTTGGCGCTGAATTTGCCGGACTTTCGTGCGGCGGAGCGGACGTTTCAGTTGCTGGTGCAGGTGGCTGGGCGGGCCGGGCGAGGGGATATCTTGGGTGAAGTCTTGATTCAGACATTCACGCCTCATAGTCCGGCGATCCAGTTTGCACGGCATAACGACTATGAGGGTTACGCTTCACAGGAGCTCGATTTTCGACGACAGTTTGACTATCCACCTTTTGCTCATGTGTTGTTGATTACGAGTCGAGGCAAACATCAGGCCCAGGCTGAATTTGCGTTGCAGACCGTGGCGCGAAGGCTCAAGGAGGGTCTGCCCGAGGGTGTGATCATGGGCGAGCCTTGCCCAGCCCCACTAGCGAAGGCGCATGGTCAATACCGGTTTCAACTATTGATGCGAGCCAAGGCAATTCGGTCCCTGTCGCGACATGTACAGGGCGTGGTAAAGTCGTTGGGATTGCCTGCGGATGTGACGGTGACCTGGGATGTGGATCCGATGAACTTGGGCTGATCGTTGGAAATGAAACTGAACCGTCTCTTGGCGAAATACGAGTCGACAGGCCGTAGTCGGGCGCAGGCATGGATCGGTGCCGGCTTGATCCAGGTGAATGGACAGCCTGTCGTGAATGGTGACTTTGAGGTGACTCGGTTTGATCGGGTGACAAAAGAAGAGATTGTCGTTCAATCGGGAAGACGCGCTGTTTACATCATGCTTCATAAACCTGCGGGTTATGTTTCTGCGACGATTGATGCGGAGCATCCAACGGTGTTGGACTTGATAGACGATCCTGATCGAGCGGAGTTGCATTTGGCAGGTCGATTGGACCGGGCATCGACCGGAATGGTGTTGCTAACGAACGATGGGGTTTGGTCGAAGAAGATCACCGAACCGGTTTTCAAGATGCCGAAGGTTTATCGAGTTACGACGGTTGAACCGATTTCACCTGGCGCGGTGAAGGCCTTTGCTGATGGATTCTACTTTCATACTGAGGACCTTGTGACCCAGCCTGCGGAACTGGTGATAGTGGGGGAAAGGGAGGCACGGGTGACTCTATGGGAGGGGCGTTATCATCAGATCAAGCGCATGTTTCACCGGGTTGGCAACCGGGTCTCCAGCTTGCATCGGGAGTCGATTGGAGCTTTGGTTTTGCCATCAGAACTTGCTCCGGGTGATTGGAGATATCTGACTTCTCTAGAAGTCGCAAGTATGTAGGGGACACAAAAAAACCCGGATTCCGCAGGGCGAAATCCGGGCTGGAAATTGCGGGTGCGAGGCACCTGCTGGGGATTAGCCTTTTTTCACGGACTCGACTTTGTTGTGGCCGCTAACGACAACCACGTCTTTGCCGACAAGCTTCTCAACGTCTTCAGCGCCGGCGCTGGTAGGGGTCAAGGTACGCTTCACTTCTTTTCCGTCCACTTCGATGACCAGGGCTTTGCTGTCTTTGTCGAAAGACTTGAGTTTGCCGGTATCGGTGACGGTTTTGCCGCAGCCAGCCTGGCTGGAGGCGACGGAGAGACTGATGAGAGCAAGGGTGCAGAGGATGGATTTCATAGATTTGTGACGATTGAACTTTGACTGGGAGTCTTCCGGGAGGATCCTCGAAGACTACTCCCCATTAACGACAGATTCTGGCGTTAATTGCAAGATAAAATACGGACCCCAAAAAGAGTTGGATGTCTGCCCATGTTCCCTTCATGGTTGTCAATCATGCCTCGCTCCGCTCTTTATTCCGCTTTGTTGGCGATCTTTTTATCTTGGTCATTGGTCCAGGCCCACCCGATTCCGGACATTCCAGTTCGAGGCTCTTTTTCTGAAGGTGGCGCGGGAAAGGTCGTCGTGGAAGTCAATCCGAGGTGTTTTGATGCGGATCCGACAAAGGCGCCGTCGATGCTGAAACCTGATTTTGACAAGCTGACAGCCGATCAAAAGGAAGCGCTGAAGATTCAAGCGGCAGAGTATGTGAAGACCCGGGTAGCAGTGTTTTTGGAGCCTTTGGGGCAGGTGACGCCAGCGTTCGTGTACGACTTTCATGTGCAAAAAGGCACCGATGAGACCGAAGATCAGGGCGAAGAAGTGATGGTAATTTCCGGGACTTGGGAAACGACCATTCCGGCTGGGATTTCGGGTTATCGGATCAAAGCGCTGGAGGCGGGCAATCTGAGTGTTCAGTTTCTCAATGAAGTCAGGGGTCAGGCCGTGGAACGAATGCAGGTGCTATTTCCAGGGGAGCAAAGTTTCACGTTGGATTTGGCCGGTTTGGTTTCGACGAAAGCAGCAAACAGTGCTCCTGGAGCGGTAAAGGCGGGTGATTCAGGCTGGTGGCAAAGCTTTGTGACGTTCATGCGCCAAGGGTTCGTTCATGTCCTGCCGATGGGGATGGATCACATACTTTTTGTGCTGGGCTTGTTTCTTTTGAGTCGCGAGTTGAAGCCGCTGATCTATCAGGTGACCTGTTTTACCTTGGCTCACACACTAACGCTTGGACTTGCGACGATGGGATGGGTGAAAGCTCCTGCCGAGGTGGTGGAACCGGTCATTGCGTTAAGTATTGCAGTCGTAGCATTGGAGAACATCTTTCACCCACGGTACACGCCTTGGCGGCTACTGATTGTTTTTGGGTTTGGGCTCGTTCATGGACTGGGTTTTGCGGGGGCTCTGAGTGAATTGGATCTGCCTATGAGTTCGTTGATCGTTGGACTGCTGGGCTTCAATATTGGTGTTGAGTTTGGTCAGTTGGCGATCATAGCCTTTGCATTGATGGCGACGTTTGGGATGAAAGACGATGGAAGATACAGGCGCTATGTCGTCATACCTTGCTCGATTGTCATCGCCGCCATGGGGCTCTGGTGGTTTGCGCAGCGAGCTTTTTTCTGAGCGTGAGGCAAGTCATCACGTGTTGCTGCGGCGTGGTTCTTGCTTCATGAGTTCACCATGAACGCGTTTCGTGCCATTGCTGGGTTCCTGCTTGCTTTCGGAATGGTGTCTTGTCAGTCGCCATCCGGGGGTGCCGGACGGAGTACTTATGGAGATCGACCTGGACCCAAGGGATTCAAGACGGTGGTGATTGATGCTGGACACGGAGGCAAAGATTCTGGAGCGCATGTTCGCGGTCTGATGGAGAAGCATCTGGCTCTAGACATTTCGAAAAGGCTGCGTGCAGCGTTGACCCCTGGGTTCAAGGTGGTTCAGTTACGGAGTGATGATCGATTCATCGAGTTGGATGAACGCGTGCGTCTGGCGAGCCGGTATGGAGATGCTGTGCTGGTCAGCATTCATTTGAATTATGGAAGGCGCTCGACTTCCGGACCCGAGACCTTTTACTGGAGAACGGACAGTTACTCGTTGGCAAGACGGGTTCAGTTGCAACTGAGCGCGGTCATTCCAAACGAGTCAGGGAATGCGGGTTTGGTGCGACGGCGTTTGCGGTTAACGCGGAATCCGACGATACCGTGCATTTTGGTAGAGTGCGGTTACCTGACGAACGCTCGCGAAGCTTCCTTGCTTGCCTCGGCAGGGTATCGGGAGCGGCTTGCCGAAGCGATTGCTCGTGCGATTCGAGATCAAGCGGCCCGTGGTGATTCAGGCATGGGGGTGTTGCCTCGGCCGATTTATGCGCCACCTAGTCGCGCTGGCGATGCTCGTGATTGATGATGCCTGCGGCTTGCGGAGAAGTTGTAGCGTCTCCGACCCCTGACTGTTTGACCTTACTCTTACCTTTGCGCTTTCCCTGTGGCTTCAATTCCGGGGTGGATTTTCTGAAGGCCTCGTCGAGTGCGGCAGGGCGGGCATTGGTGAACTGGTCTAGCACCTGTTGCAGCTTCTCCGAGGCTTTGGCAACTGAGGCGGTCATGTCTGAAAGGGGGACAGGTTCTTTTTCCAAGGGATCGCGTGTGATGTCGAAGAGACGGCCATCACGGTAGAGTTTGTAGTGTTGGTCGAAGGCACACTCGCGGATGGTCAGGTCTGACTTTTGTCGTGGCGAATACCAAGTGTAGAGCCATTCACGAGGTGTGCCGACTTCACCGCGTAGTTGTGGCAGGAAACTGACACCATCGACCGTTGCGGGCACTTCAACACCGGCAGCGGCACAAAGAGTGGGCAGAAAGTCGGTGCTGCTGATGAGATCAGGACAGACGCGTCCCTCTTTAATCACTGCGGGCCAACTTGCGATGAGTGGAACGTGCGTTCCGTGGGCTGCGGTCGATCCTTTGCCGCCTTTGTAGTCCGCGCCTTTGAAGCGGCTTGTGATGCCTGTGTTGGTGCCGTTGTCGCCCAAGAAAATCAGCAGCGTGTTATCTCGAATACCAAGCTGATTGAGCTTTGCGACGACACGTCCAACCATTTTGTCCATGTAGGCGGTCATATCGGCGAAATGCTTCGGGCTTTGCTGCTTGTCCTCGCCGTCCGCCTTCGGGTCCCACTCCGGACTGTCCGGCGTGGGCTGGAAGGGGTTGTGCGTTAGGATCATCGGGTAGTAAAGAAAGAAGGGCTTTTCCTTGTTCTCGGTGATGAATTCCAAGGCAAAGTCATTGACCAGATCGGGTCCGTATTCGCCATTGTTGAAGTCCTTTTCGAGGCCGTTGTATTCGAGATCGGCATTTGCGTAGCGCGGTGGGCGGCGTGTGTGCTGCCAGAGGCATGATTTGTCGAATCCGAAATGCTGGGGTGAGTCGATTTCTTGACCCAGTTGCCACTTGCCGCAAACACCCGTGGCGTAACCGGCCTTTTTGAGCAATTGCCCGAAGGTGGTCTCGGTGCGGAGAAGGGTGCCGAAGCTGAGGTAGTTGCGAATGTTGTAGCGGCCCGTCATGAGTTGCACTCGTGTCGGGGTGCAAAGGGGTTGGACGTGGCAATTTTCGAAGCGAAGGCCGTCTGCGGCAAGGCGGTCTAGGGTGGGCGTCTGGTATGACTGGCCGCCGTTGGCTGTGACGCACTCATAGCCGAAGTCGTCGGCCATGATGAGAATCACGTTGGGTCGAGTTGAGGCGGCTAGAGGGGTGACCGCTTCTAAGGCTGAAACACTCAGAAGTAAGAGTGCGAGCAATCTGAACGTTGCCGTCATGGGAGTTCGCGGATACGGATCTTGCGGAAGTGAATGGGCGAGCCTTCGCTTTCGAGACACAGGAATCCTTGGGATGGATCGCAAGCCGTTCCGCCAGAAACCTCTTCGCCATTGACCCAAAGGCGGACTTCACCGTTGATGGCGCGAATGTAGTAGTGATTCCATTCGCCGTGGCCTTTGGCGAGGTGCTTGCGGGGGAAACTCCGAGTGCCGTCCGGGGAAAGAGGTGGGAATGGGGTCATTTTGACACGAACCGGGAAGACATCTCCGTTGGTGCCAAACCAGTCTGTCTTTTTACCTGCCGCAGCCATTTTCTCCGTGAAGGCATGGTCGAGGATTTGAACTTCGATTCCATCGGGGAGGCCTGGTTTGCCCGCAGTGGTGAGTTTTTCGATGGAGGAAGGGGTCGCCCAAAGAAAGACGCCTGAGTTGCCTGCTGGCTTTTGATGGCTCCATTCGACGATCAATTCGAAGTTTTTGTACTCCTTCACCGTGCGCATGACGCTAACGGGCTGGCCAGTACATTGCAGTACGCCGTCTTTCCAACTCCAGGTGTCGTCTGCGCTGTTGACCTTAGCGAAATCGGCGGCGGAAAGAGCGTGGAAGCCTGGCTGGGTGTCATCCATGAATGCACGAACGGGTTCTTCGGCATGAAGTGAGATTGAATTCAGGATTAGAGCGACCAGGAGATAAGCTTTCATATAGTGGATCGAAGAGTTGGGGTGAGAAAGAGTAAAATTGTCAATAGTCACGAAACGGACCACGGGGATCGGTTTGATCCATTTCTTTCCTCCAAGCAGCAAATCGACTTTGAAGGCGTTCGACGATATCTGGGTGCTCCTTTGAGAGATCTTTGGATTCGCCGATGTCGTTTGCGAGATCATAGAGACCCTTGCCTTTTTGGGAGTCAATCCATTTCCAATTGCCGACCCTAGCGGCTTTGTCAGCGCGGCGTTGCCAGAACATTTCGGTGCGGGGTGAGGGCTTTTCACCTCGCAAAACGGGAAGCATATCGAAGCCATCAAGGGCGATGCCAGTTGGGGCTTGAGCACCCGCAGCTGAAAGCAGGGTAGGCACTATCTCGAGGGATGTGAGGAACTCGCCCGTGACTTTTCCGGCTGGGACTTTTCCGGGCCAACGGATGACGAAGGGCACTCGAAGACCGCCCTCCCACATGGTGCTTTTGCTGCCTTTGAGCGGTGCATTGCCGCCATTGCCGCTGCCGCCGTTGTCGGACATGAACAGGACGACGGTGTTGTCGGTTTGACCGGCTCGATCGAGCGCACTCATGACATCGCCGATGACTTCGTCCATCCGGGTGACGGCTCCATAGTAGTGCGCCAGTTTCTCGTCTTTGACGAGATCCCTGTATTCTTTGGCGTAGGCTTCAGGGACTTGGACACCCGGTTTTTTGCCTCCATTGTCCTCGGCTAGGGTGGAGGCGCTGTGTGGGGCGTTGAAGGGGAGGTAGAGGAATACGGGTTTTTTGCCGAGGTGCTCGCGCAAGAAATTGAGGGCCTCGCGACCAAACACATCTGTGATGTATTGGCCCTTGTGCTCAGTGGTGCGGTCGTTGCCTCGGAAGAGAGAGGGAATGCCGTAGCGTTCGTGGGTGTAGTAGTCGATGCCGTTGTTGCCGTGACCGTAGAAGAAATCGAAGCCGCGTTGCAGGGGCAAGTAGCGTTTGGCCTGCCCCATGTCCCATTTGCCCACGACGCCGTTGATGTAGCCAGCGGTGCGGAGCATGTCGCCGAGGGTGATTTCTTTGGGGTCGAGGCCCAAGATCATTTCGGGCGATACCGCGTATTCCTCGGCGGAGAAGCGGTGGCCGTAGTTGACCATGTCATTGCGGACCATGTCGGAAAGACCATTGCGCTGGGGGTAGCGGCCTGTGAGGATGCTGCCGCGTGAGGGGGTGCAGGCGGGCCATGTGACGCAGAAGTTGGTGGCGCGCGTTCCTTCGGCGGCGAGGCGGTCGAGGTTAGGGGTTTGAATGGGTTTGCTGCCGATGCAGCCGAGATCGGGGTAGCCCTGGTCGTCGCTGACGATGAGCACGACATTGGGCGGCTTGGCCCTTAGCGCAAAAGAGAGACCCAATACGAGGATGGGTAGAAGCAAATTCATGAACCTAAGCTAACGAAAGGAATTTCCAAAATTTGCTTCCAAAAAACAGGCCGGGCAGTGAATTGGAGCAAATAATCATTACACCTAGTGCATCCAGCGATTGATCATGCTCTCTTCTAGAAGAGAGGTGCTTTGGGTAGATGCGGAAAAACAGTCAGTTCACCAGCAGATGAAACAACCGAAGCGCCGTGCCGGTGCCTTTCGGATCGTGATCGGCAGCGAGGCGGACTTGGGCGGTGTGTTTGCCGGGCTTGAGTTGATCATCGAGGATCAGTGCCCAGGGCAGATGCAGTCCGGCGCTCCAATGAGTAAAGGTTTCGAGCTTGCGAAACTCGCCACCGTCGATGCTGAACTCGATGCGGCCCGCATCTGGACCGGCGGCGATGAAGAGGCCGCAGCCCGTGCCGGTGAAGCTGAACTCAAACGCCGCGCCGGGTTGCGTGGCGACGAGGGCGGGCACAGCGACAAAGCCTGCGCGAGTGCCCTTGCCGTCGGCAGGCTTCCAAGCAGACTCCAACGTGAAGCCTTGGAGGAGCTTCGCCTCTGCGATGTTGCCGAAGCGGCCTTTGGCGTAGCTTTGGGCATCGACCATCGCGGAAAGCGCGTGTGGTTTCGCGGCATCGGCCAGAGGTTTGGCAAAGGCGGCGTCGAGCATGCGGGCGATGCTGTTGGCGTAGAGTTGATGGCCGAAGGCGGAGGGATGCAGGCCTTTGAAATCCTTGTCCCAGGTAAACTCGCCCGCGTCGATGCGGTCGGTGACTTCGAGCGCGAGATTGAGCGAGGGATTTCCATACGCGACGGCCACTTTCTCATGCTGCGCGATGGAAGCTGGCACTTTGCCCTTGTGATAGTCATCGATGTGCGGTGGCATGACGAAGTGCATGTGGATGATGTCCGTGAGCGGATTCGCCTCGCGGGCATGACGCACCACGCCCTCCATGCCACGCAGCATCTGCTCAGGATGATCCGGGATGTTCGAGCTGTC
>JAIYDW010000109.1 GCA_027487315.1 Verrucomicrobiaceae bacterium
GAAGCCAGGTGAGCGGGTCATGGCTGGCGAGGCAACGCTCAAGGTGAGGCGGATGGCGCGGGCGAGGGTGAAGCAGTTGGAGATGCGACTGCCGGAGCGGAAGGCTGAAGAGAAGGAGGTGGAGCCGTGATGCTGACCCTGGTGGTGATTGTTTGTTTGCTGGTCTCGTTTGTGTTGGCGGGCTGTGAAGCCGCGCTTCTGGCAGTGAGCCGGGTGAGGGTGAGGCATGCGGCGAATGAAGGGGATCGGAGGGCGAAGCGATTGCTTCCGATGATTGAAAATCGGGATGCCATGTTGGGTGCGGTGACGGTGGCGAATCACGTGGCTGCTCTGGGCGCTTTTTTATTGATGGCTTGGAAACTGGTGGGGTGGGCGGGGCAGGGAGGGTATGCGGTGGCGTTTTTGCTGGGGTTGCCGATTTTTTTGGTGGGGCTTGAGATTTTGCCGAAAAAGCTTTTTCGGCGCTATCCGTTTCGGATGCTGCGACGGGCGGTGCCTTTGTTGCGGGTGGTGGGGGTCTTTCGACCGTTGTTTGGAGGACTGTTAGGAAGGCGCGAAGGAGGGAAGTTTAGCGAGGAGGTGCCGGAAGATTCGGTGGCGCGCGAGGATTTGCGGGTATTGGCGGTGGCGTTGGCCAGGCAGGGGCAGATATCAGAGGGATCCTCGATTTTGATCCGAAGAGTTTTGGACTACAGGCGGCTGCGAGTTAGGGATGTGATGGTGACTTTGAAACACAGCGTGGCGCTTGCACCGGAGGTACCTTTGCATGTGGCCGTCGAGTTGGCCAGGGGCCATGGATTAGAGGCGGTGCCGGTTTTGGGTGATGACGGGAGATATGTCGGAGTGTTTGAGCCTGCACTTTGTGGGCCGCAATTGCCGCAGGATCGAATGGTCAGGCAGCACATGCGAGCCCTGGAGCAATTGAGTGAGAATGAGTCGGCGCTGCGGGCTCTGCAACGTTTGCGGCGGCGTGGGAGAATGGTAGCGCTGGCGGTCTCGGAGACGGAGGTGCCGTGTGGTGTGGTGACAGAAGAAGCTTTGTTGAGACCCTTGTTGGGGGAACAATGAAAAAGCGAGAATGCAAATTGCACAGAGAGGCGTGTTGAGGTTGGGTGTTGGGTATGATTCAAGTAGAAGTTGTCGGAAGCCGTGTTTCGCAGTGGGGAGAGGGGCCGATTTGGCACCAAGGAAGGCTGCTGTATGTGGACATTGAGTCCCATTTGATCGTGGCGTTTGATCCCGCGACCGATGAAGAAAGAGTTTGGAATGTTGGGCAGCGGGTGGGAACGGTGGTGCCCCGGATTGGTGGTGGGCTAGTATGGGCGGGAGATGATGGGTTCTACTTTTTGGATGAGACGAGTGGAGTCAGCACGGCGATCGCCGATCCGGAGATTGGGGTGTTGGATAATCGGTTCAATGACGGCAAATGCGATCCAGCAGGACGGTTATGGGCAGGCACCATTTGCCTGAAGAAACGTCCAGAGGCAGCTTTGTATTGTTTGGATACCGACCTGAGTGTGGCCAAAAAGTTTGCACCGGTGACGAACTCGAACGGGATCGTTTGGGCGCGCGATGGACAGACGATGTACTACATTGATACCCCGAGTAAAAAAGTTCGTGCCTTTGATTTTGACGTAGCGATGGGTTCGATCTCTCAGGAGCGTGTGGTTTGGGACACCAGCGAGGATGAGAGTAGCCCCGATGGGATGACGATTGACAGCGAAGACCGTCTCTGGATTGCGTTTTGCCATGGAGGGAAGGTCGTTTGCTACGATCCGGTGGCGGGGCAAAAGCTGGAGCAGATTGATTTTCCGTGCATAGAGACGACGGCCTGTGCCTTTGGGGGGGCTGATTTGAGCGAGCTTTACGTGACGACGGGGGTCAAGCCTGGACTTGATGAGGCGGCGGCAGGCCGATTGTTTGTGTGCAGACCTGGGGTGATGGGGGTGCCTGCGACAGCGTTTGCGGGTTGATTAGCGAGGCTTGGTTGGTTTTGCGACGGAGACGAATGGGGCGAGCCTTTCGAAGGTTGCGTTTCCAATTCCTGGAACTTCAAGAAGGCCATCGGTGCTTGAGAAGGGGCGGGCTTCAATCAATCGAAGAGCCATGACTTCCCCGATTCCCGGCAGGGAAAGCAATTCGTCGCGAGAGGCGGTGTTGAGATCGATGGGTGTACTAGGGGGCGATTTGGTGCCAGTGCCTTTGACGGCGGCGATTTCGGCCTCTTCCAGGCGTGCGGCGCTGCGTTCTGCGGGTAGTTCGTTCCAGTCTGTCTTTGACCAGGCTCCGAGGTCCTTTTTGGCGGCTATGATTTCGAGATCCTTTAGGTGTTCGCGCCATTCTTCGCCTGTAGTGCCTTCGGGACGTTGGCGGGCAACGCCGAACGCCCTTGCGAGGCCCTTGGATACCAGGAGTTCGGACAGGTCGTGGCCGGTGCTTGTCGTGACGAAGCCATAGATTCGCTGATAGCGGGAGTCGCCACGGGCATCGGCAAATGCAGTGTGGACGGTGAAAGGTTTGCTGAGCTGATTTTTTGTTTCCGTTTTGCCGTCGATGCCCAAGGTATGGGCCGTTTGCATGGAAGGGATTCCAAACCAGCGTTTTTGGTCACGAAGCCGGCGAGCATTGGAGTCGCTGCCTTCGACAGAGCTTTCCAGGCAATCAACTCCGTAAAGGCGAATGGTGCGCACGGTCCCATCTGGAAACCGAACTGGGAAACTGTCACCATCGGCCCAAGTTTCGTCGACGAATTGGCAATTGGGAAAGCTTTCGAGATCCGGATTTGCGAAGCAGGGAATGATGTTTAGCAACAGAAGGGCGCAGATAAGGGGGCCAGCTGAAGTATGATGCCGGATTCGAAAAGCCATCGTGAAGCTTGGGCAAAATGATTTGTGGGTTTGAGTGGGCGGCATTGGAAGGGCTTACTGCATTTGGCTGCCGAATCGTGTCCCCGATTCGGTGGTGGTAAAAGAAGAATTCGATTCTGAGGGCGACTAGGAATGTTTGTTTTGACAAAACCGTCGCGCCTTGCCGAGTCGTGTGCGGCAAGGAGGGCGGGAGGTCGTGAAAGAGGGCATTTGGGCAGGTGGGCCGGGCCGTCTGTGGTGACTTTTGGCTGGCAGATAAAAACCTGCAAAGCCTTTGAAATCGGGCAATGGAAGACTTTGTGAAAAATTTCACAAATTCATCTTGCACCGCTATCGGCATGCAGATAACAATCCCCTCCGACCCCTTCGGAATGTTCGTTTTTTCGTCATAATGACCACCGTCTTCTCCCCAACCCTTTTGCCGCTGGCGCTGAGCCAATCTGCCGTGACCCTTCTTGGGGAGCCGAGCAGTTTCACGGCGTTTGTGACCAATTCGTTGTTCGTAGCGCTGTTGGTTTTGGGGTTGATTCTGTGGGTGTCGAAAAAGGCGACGACGGGGATGACGATGGTGCCTCACCAGTGGCAGAATTTTTTCGAGCTTTTGATCGAGTTTTTGTATTCCAAGGTTGAGGATATTGTTGGGCCAAAGGTTGCGCCTCGTGCCTTCCCGTTGCTGGCCACATTGTTTATTTTTATCGTCGTGGCGAACTACTTTGGTTTGCTTCCAGGTGTGGGGACGATCGGTTGGGGTGAAGGTCATGGATTTTTGAGTCTGGCTCACATTGAAAAGCCTTTGCTGCGCCCTGCCACGGCGGACTTGAATATGACCTTGGGAATGGCGCTTTGTTTCATGGTGGTGTGGTTCTACATCACGATCAAAGAGATGGGAGTGTGGGGATTTGTCACGCACACTTTCGGCCCAAAGGGCGGGCTGAAAGGCGTGATGGGAATGGTTGTGGCCGTGGTGTTTTTCATGGTGGGCTGGATTGAATTGGTCTCGATGGCTTTCCGTCCGGCTTCTCTGTCCTTGCGTTTGTTTGGGAATATCTTTGCGGGGGAAACTTTGCTTCACACCATGATGACCTTGGGGGAGAAGTTTGGATTGGGTGGCACGGCTCAGTTCATCCTTAGTGTTCTTGCGCCGCTGCCTTTTTACTTCATGGAGTTGTTGGTGGGCCTGCTCCAAGCGGTTGTGTTCACACTTCTGTGCGCCGTGTACATTCAGCTTTCAACCACCCATGATGAGCATCACGACGAAGGTGATGGTCACGGTTCTGATGCCCATTGATTTCTAAACCCTTTGCCGTTGTGACCATGCCAAGCGTGTGGGTGACGGACAAAACCACGATAAAGCAAAATTAACTCAATCTAGAATACACAAACTTATGATGATGGAACTTATCTCCATGGCTGCCGATGCAGGCGCCGCTGCTGCTCCCGCCGTTGCTGCTGGCGTGAACGGATCTTTCACCCTTGGTCTTGCTGGCGCTGGCGCAGGCATTGGCATCGGTCTGATTGGTGGCAAAGCTGTTGAAGCTGTCGGCCGCAATCCTGGCGCCTTCGGTAACATTTTGACCCTTGGCATCATCGGGATGGCGCTTGCAGAAGCTATCGCCATCTATGCATTGATCATCGCTTTCGGCGGCCGTTAATTCGGTCCCGTTTGTCTGGCGGATCGTGTGATCCGCCAGACTCCTCTTTCTCTTTCCTTTTTATCTGATTCTACCGTTACCTCTCTGGCTATGACTTTCCTTGCATCCTCTGGTGGCATCGCAGACCAATTCGGGCTCGAATTGCCGAAACTCATCGCCCAAGTGATCATCTTTGGCATTGTTTTCTGGGTGCTCAAGACGAAGGCATTTGGTCCTATTATGGCCATGCTGGAGCAACGGCGTCAGCGGATTGCTGATGGCGAGTCGAAGTTGGAAAAGATTTCCAAGGACCTTGCTGAGGCGGAGGCCAATGCGAAAGCTCGGATCGACGAGGCCAATGTTGAGGCGAGTCGGTTGGTTAAGGATGCAAACGAAAGTGCGAAAGCATTGGCTGAGCGCAAGCAACAGGATGCTGTGCACGAGGCCAACCAGATTATGGCCAAGGCCCGGGAGGCAGCTCAACTTGAGCATGAACAATTGATGTCGCAACTGAAGCGCGAATTTGGCCGGATGGTCTCTGATGCCACCTCTCGTGTGACAGGCAAGGTGCTCAATAGCGATGACCAAAATCGCATCAATCAGGAGACGACAGCGCAGGTCTCTCTTTGATTTATTTCATTTTTTTCTGCTCACACGCTAGCCCATGAAAATCAGCAAAGAAGCCCGCCGCACATCCCGCCAGCTGTTCCGCGTCTGCATGGTGGACGGGAAGTTGGACGAGGCACGCGTGCGATTGGTGATGAAGCAAGTGATGGCGAGCAAGCCACGCGGTTATGTGGGGATTCTTGATTTCTTTGCGCATCAAGTGCGCGGCGAACTGGAAAAGCAGCGGGCCCAAGTCGAAAGTGCGTCACCTTTGGATGCCAGCCAACATGACCAATTGCAGAAGAGTTTGAACGCTAAGTATGGTCGTCAGCTGGCTCTTGAGTTTAGCCTAAAGCCTGAATTGCTTGGTGGCATACGCGTGCGTGTTGGCAGTGATGTCTGGGACGGTTCCGTTAAGGCGCGTCTCGAAAATCTCAGGGCCCAACTGGCCTAAACCTATTTGATAAACCGAAAATCAGTCATTCCCTTTTCCGAACCCTAACGACCTATGAGCAACATCCTTCAGGAGATTGAATCCCAAATCGCAGGCATCAAGACTGCCGTAACCAAGTCCAACGTGGGCGTTGTGCGCGAAATTGGTGACGGAGCCGCACGTGTGGAAGGCTTGAGCGACGTGATGCTCAATGAAATGATCGAGTTTCCTGGCGGGTTGTATGGCCTGGCGCTGAACCTTGAAGAAACCGAGGTGGGCTGCGTGTTGCTTGGCTCTGGTGAGACGATTAAAGCGGGTGATGAAGTGAAGACAACTGGCCGTCTTTTGTCAGTTCCTGTCGGTAAGAGCCTTCTTGGTCGCGTTGTGAATGCTCTCGGTCAAGCTGTTGACGGCAAAGGTGATATCAAAGGCGAGGCGCAATACCCTGTTGAGAAGATCGCACCTGGGATCATTGCCCGGAAATCAGTTTCCGTTCCGGTGCAAACGGGCATCATGTCGATCGACGCGATGATTCCGATTGGTCGGGGACAGCGGGAGTTGATCATTGGAGACCGTTCGACGGGCAAGACGACGATTGCTGTCGACACGATCATCTCGCAGGCGCAGCAGAACAAAGCAGCCGAGCAGGGCAAGTTGGCCGGTCACAAGCCTCTCTATTGCATTTACGTGGCTGTCGGCCAAAAGCAATCGAACGTGGCCCGGGTGGTCAAGACGCTTGAAGACGCCGGTGCTATGGAATACACGGTTGTGGTGAATGCGTCCGCTTCGGACAGCGCGGTGAACCAGTATCTGGCTCCGTATGCTGGTTGCGCGATTGGTGAATGGTTCATGGATCAAGGTCAGGATGTGTTGATCGTGTTTGATGACCTTTCCAAGCAGGCTGTGGCTTACCGTCAGGTATCACTGATTTTGAAGCGCCCTTCGGGTCGTGAAGCTTATCCAGGTGACGTGTTTTATCTCCACTCCCGCTTGTTGGAGCGTGCTTGCCGCGTGAACGATAACTACGGTGGTGGTTCGATGACGGCGCTTCCGATCATTGAAACCCAGGCTGGTGACGTGTCTGCCTACATTCCGACGAACGTGATCTCGATCACTGATGGTCAAATCTTCCTTGAGACTGACTTGTTCTACCAAGGGATTAGGCCTGCTATTTCTGTGGGCTTGTCAGTGTCTCGGGTGGGTTCTGCGGCGCAAACGAAGGCCATCAAGAAGGTTTCAGGAACGACCAAGCTGGATCTTGCCCAGTTCCGTGAGTTGGCTGCCTTTGCTCAATTTGGTTCTGATTTGGATTCGGCGACCAAGGCGAAACTTGATCGTGGAGCGCGCATTGTGGAACTCTTCAAGCAGCAGCAGTATCAGCCGAAGAGTCTTTCGGTGATGGTGATTAGTCTGTATGCCATGCAGAAGGGCAATTTCGATGACGTTCCAGTGAATCGCATTCGTGAGTGCCAGGCCGCACTTGAAGAATACCTCGCGAATCGCAAAGCGGATCTTTTGGTCAAACTGGGGAACGACAAGACGCTTGATGGCAATGAAGACGAGATCAAGGGCGCAATTGCCGACTTCAAGTCTTCCTGGAAGTAACGCATCCGGTTCTCACTTTAGATCTTAGCTTACTGCTCACATGCCTTCCACACGCGACATCCGCCGCCGAATCAAATCGGTCAAGAACACGGCTCAGATTACCAAGGCCATGCAGCTCGTCGCGGCTGCGAAGATGAAGAAGGCTCAGGATCTTGCCAATCAAGGCCGCGCTTACAGCGAATTGATGAACCGGATTTTGGTGGCCTTGAAGGAAAGTGCCGAAGAGGGCATGCACCCATTCTTTCACGAAGGGCAGGGGTCAAAGACGCTGGTTCTAGTGATCACGACAGACAAGGGTTTGTGCGGGGCTTTGAATACCAACCTATTGAAGAAGGTCGTGCTTGCGGACTTTGGAAACGAGGTGGAGTTCGTGACGATTGGGCGCAAGGGCTCCCAGTCGCTGGCGAGACTTCGCAAGACTTTGTCTGCGGATTTCCCGATCAAAGATCCCGCCAAGTTTTTGGAAGTCAGGTCGGTTGGCAACTTCATTCAGGACAAGTTCCTTACGGGTGAATACAAGCGTGTCCTCGTTGCTTTCAACAACTTCATCAACACGGTCACCCTTCTGCCGTCTATAGAGCAGCTGCTTCCTGTGAATCCGGTGACACTGGGCGGAAAGCGCAATTTCCAGGAAAAGGAAAAGGAGGTCGATGCGGCTACTTTACCGGACTACACTTTTGAGCCGAGTGCGGAGCAGGTTTTTGCGACTGTATTGCCGCAGTACGTCAATGGCACGATTTATCAAATGGTTTTGGAAGCGCGCGCATCTGAACATTCCAGCCGAATGGTGGCGATGAAGAATGCGACGGACAATGCCAAACAAATGCTCAAGGACCTCAGTCTTGAGTACAACAAATTGCGGCAGGCCGCGATCACCAACGAACTCCTCGAAATCACCACTGCCAAGATGGCATTGGGTTAACCTTTCCTCTGAATTCTGACATCTGACATCACCATGAGTAACATCGGCAATATCGTTCAAGTCATCGGCCCCGTTGTGGACGTCGATTTCTCCGCCACCGGCAAACTGCCAGAGATTTATAACGCCATTGAGATCAACTTTGATCTTGGCGGCAAGAGCAGCCGGTTGGTTTGCGAAGTGCAGCAGCACTTGGGAGATGGCTGGGTTCGTTCTGTGGCCATGAGCAGCACTGACGGTCTCAAGCGTGGGATGAATGCGACGGACACGGGAGCACCGATCACCGTGCCAGTAGGTGAAAACGTTTTGGGACGGATCTTCAATGTGACCGGTGATCCTGTTGATGACCAAGATCCACCCGTGACGGAGAAGCGGTATGCCATTCACCGGCCAGCGCCTTCATTCGTTGACCAAGATCCTTCGGCTCAAATTCTCGAAACAGGCATCAAAGTGATCGATCTGATCTGTCCGTTTACCAAGGGTGGTAAAGTGGGTGCGTTTGGTGGTGCGGGCGTCGGTAAGACCGTGGTCATCATGGAGTTGATCAACAACATCGCCAAGGGCCACGGTGGCTATTCTGTCTTTGCGGGTGTGGGAGAGCGGACTCGGGAAGGGAACGACCTTTATTGGGAAATGATCGAGTCGGGCGTTATCGCGACTGAGAAGGATGACAAAGGACACGTGAAGATCGACGACAAGGGCCGTCCTGTTTTGGCTTCGGGTTCTAAAGTGGCTCTGGTATACGGTCAAATGAATGAGCCTCCAGGTGCGCGTCTTCGGGTGGCTCTGTCAGCTTTGTCGATGGCGGAATATTTCCGTGACGAAAAGAACCAGGACGTGCTGATGTTTGTGGACAACGTGTTCCGTTTCTCTCAGGCGGGTTCGGAAGTGTCCGCACTTTTGGGACGCACACCTTCAGCGGTGGGTTACCAGCCAACTTTGGCGGCGGAAATGGGTGCGATGCAAGAGCGGATCACTTCGACCAAGTCGGGATCCATCACGTCATTCCAAGCGGTTTATGTTCCTGCGGATGACTTGACTGACCCGGCTCCTGCGAACACCTTTGCGCACCTTGATTCCACTGTTGTGCTTGAGCGCTCACTCGCCGAACTGGGTATCTACCCTGCGGTTGATCCGTTGGCGTCAGTCTCGAAGGCTTTGGCACCTGACGTTGTGGGTGAAGAGCATTACCGCGTTGCCCGTGGGGTGCAGTCGGTGTTGCAGCGTTACAAGGATCTTCAGGACATCATTGCGATTCTCGGGATGGACGAGTTGAACGACGAAGACAAGTTGACGGTGTTCCGTGCTCGCAAGATTCAGCGTTTCCTGTCCCAGCCGTTCCACGTGGCGGAAGTGTTCACTGGCACGCCTGGGGTGTATGTTCCGGTTAAGGAGACGGTTCGTGGATTTGCTGAGATTTTGGATGGTAAGCACGACAACGTGCCAGAATCCAATTTCTACATGAAGGGCGGCATGGATTCCGTCGAGAAAGCCTGATGCCGTTAGCGCGTGAGTTTGATTCCGAAAGAATGGAATCGAATTGCGGGCCAATTGATGATAGCGAACTGAGAACGGAAAACGAACCAACGATTCTTCAATGCCTTTAAAACTCGAGATTGTAACTCCTGAGGCCCGCGTCTTTTCTGACGAGGTGGACACGGTAGTGCTGCCTGGCTACGAAGGGGAGATGGGGGTTTTGCCAATGCATGCTCCGTTGGTGACGACTTTGCTGCCGGGCGAGTTGCGGTTCACGAAAGCAGGGAAGATCACCGAGATGGCGGTAGGTGAAGGGTTGGTTGAGATCACGGGCCAGAGTGCGCGGATCCTGACTGATATGGCCATTCATGCTGAAGAGATTGACGAGAAAGCGGTGGAACAGGCGCTTGAACGAGCCAAGAACGCTCTTGCAAGCCTCAAACATGGGGAGCAGCAGGACGAGGTTGCGGCGGTGATGGCGAGTATTCAGCGCTCTACGGCCCAGTTGCATGTTAAGCGTCGGCGCAAGACAATTTGATGGGTTTCAGTCAAGATTAACAGAAATTACATCCGGATTGGATCATCATTTGCTGGACAAGCATTCGTTCGTCTGAAAGTCTGAGGGACTGCCGCGAAAAAGAAAGTTTGCAAATTTCCATCGATTAAGCCACCCTGTTAAATCGAGGTCCTGATTATTAACCTTTGAAAACCATTTCGTTCATGATGAACTCCCGATTGATTTTGCTTGGACTGGTAGCCTGCCTGTTTGCTTCGTGTTCGAGTTCGTCCCATTTGAAGGCCAGTCAGAAGGTTCTGGCGAAGACGAAGGTGATCCCAGGAGTGCGGACGACGGCTTATACGCATACGGAAGCTGATCACATTCAGCATGGAACGAGCTCTGCGTTGGGTTCCAATTTGAAGTTTGGCAGGGTGCGTAGTGCGGCGGCAGATTGGTCTGTTTATCCGGTGGGGACGGTGTTTCAGATCGAAGGCACGCCAAACGTTTATCAAGTGGATGACTATGGCTCGGCTCTGGTGGGGACGAACACGATTGACTTGTACAAGCCGGACAAAGATACCATGGACAATTGGGGTGTGCGGAAAGTGAACATTCGAGTCTTGAAATGGGGTTCGTTCAGCAAAAGTTTGGCCATCATGAAGCCGCGTGCAAAGCATGATCATGTGAAGAAGATGGTGCAGCGGATCGAGAAAAGTTCTTAGCGGATGGGTTTTGCGTGACGAAGAGCGAACGTGCTGCGCATGTTTTGAGACGACTGGCGGAGTTGTATCCGGAAACTCCGGTGCCATTGGATCATGAGGATGCGTTTACTTTGTTGATAGCGGTATTGCTGTCGGCTCAGTGCACGGACATTCGCGTCAATCAAATCACTCCCAAGTTGTTTGGTGAGTTGGGGAAGAGGCCAGAGGATCTGGCTCGGCGGGAAGTGGAGGAAATTGAGGCGATCGTGCGTCCGTGTGGGTTGGGTCCGCAAAAGGCGAAAGCGATTCGCCGATTGTCGGAGATTCTGCTGGAAGAGCATGAAGGCAAGGTGCCGGCTGATCTTGACGCGCTGGAGCGGTTACCGGGGGTCGGTCATAAGACGGCACAGGTTGTCATGGCGCAGGCATTTGGTGTGGCGAGCTTTCCTGTGGATACGCACATTCATCGACTGGCGCAGCGGTGGAAACTGACGAATGGAAGGTCCGTTTTACAGACGGAGAGGGATTTGAAGCGATTGTTTCCTATGGAGTCATGGAACGCCTTGCATTTGCAGATCATTTTTTATGGGCGTGAGTATTGTTCTGCTCGCGGGTGTGACGGGACGGTTTGTCCGTTGTGTCGAGAACTTTTTCCGGAGCGAGTCAAAGCTGTTAAAGCCAAGAAGGCGTGATCGTGCGCGGCAAACTCCGAAGTTGGGGGCACTTTATTCGCTGCCATCGTTAGCCGTGCTAGCTGCAGGGAGACTTTTAACAGGATCGATTTGATGCAGTCCACCGAACCCTGGTGTCTTGTGTAGCCAAGCATGGCAAGGCCTGCGAAACCTTGAACATCGAAATTTGGGATAAATAGTGGTGATAAGTCGATGATTCACAGAAAACAGGATTGACGCTGAGGGCGCTAAACTCTTTAATGGAGTCTTACCCCACTTAAAAATCAGTTTCAGCATTCCCGTTTCCATGAGCGACGACACTCCCACTCCGATTCCGCCTCCATCGACCCAAAAAACGAGCGCTGTGCCGTTGAAGAAGGAGACTGTGCGGATCACGTTGCGTGCCAGGCCGGCAGCGGGTGTGACACAGGTGCGTGAGGCGACTTCGCCCGTGACTCCGATTTCTGCTGCTCCAAAGAAGGCGACAGCTCCGATTCAGTTGCCGTCCGCGCCATTGCCGCCGCCGGCTCCGAAGTCGAGCACGGCTCCAGTGGTGCTGCCTCCAGCGCCCATGCCACCGCCCTCGGCGCAGTTGACGCCACCTTCGGTAGGGCTTCCCGCGCCAACGGCTCCACGGCCTATGGCGCCTCCTGCCCCAAAGCCACCGGGTGCACCTTCAGTTCCTGGAGCTCCAGTAGCACCATCGGCGCCTATGGCTCCACGTCCGGCAGCGCCGGCGATCCCTGGGGCGGCACCTCGGGTTGAGACAGGTGCAGCGACTTCTCCGTTAGCTGGCGGAGCGGATATGCCATCGGCGACGGTCAGGATGAAACTGCCGACACAAGGAGGAGTGGCCGCACCGCGTCCGGCTCCTCGTGCCGTTGGAGCGGGAGGCACTGGTGCGCTACCCAAGGCTACGGTCAAACTTCAGCAAGGACCCGGTGTGGGGCGGCCTGGGATGCCGACACCATCGGCAGCGCCGGCAAAGCGTGTTTCGCAGCAAGACTCGGAGGAGTTTTACGATGAGAAGGACCCTGAGGCGGGATTGGTGCCTCTTTCGGTGGTATGCGTTGTGCTTGGCGTAGTGTTGCTTTTGATTCAAATGATGGCGACTGACACTGTGATGAGCACGCCTGCTAACCAGCCGTCTGCCTTGATGGTTCCTGAGGCAACGCGGGTGGATTGGGAAACCCAAGATGCGACAGGTGCTTGGAAGAGCAGTTTTGACCGGGTGCTCCCACAAATCCCTCAGTAGGTCCAACTTAGATTGGATAGACTCGTTTCCGTTACCTTCATTTCCTCTCAATATGCAACTCCTTGCTTGGCTCGTTTTTCTTCTGTCTGCTGCCACTCTAGTGCTCAATGTGCTGACTCGTTCTGGAAGTTGATTTCATCCTAGCCGGGGGGATGCTAGCGAACGACAGCTGAAGGGTTGGGGGGCATTGAGTGCCTCTCAGGCGAGATGTTTTGTGGGTTACCGAGACTTCAGGTTTGTTTTGAGGTGTTGAGCGCCGAATGAAAACGCACCTTCGAGATCAGTTCAGAGAAATGTTTGCTGGTGCGGACAAGGAACTCTGGGCAAAGCAGTGCCGGGAGCTTGAAGGACAGGTGATTCGGTTCTGCTTGGATGCTTGCAAGCTTGGAAAAGGCAATGTGGTGACCTTATTTGGTGGATTGCGGAATGAGGTGGATTTGGTGGCGAATGTGATGAGGGCATTGCTGGAAGAGGGATTGAGGCCGGCTCTTTTTGGCCTACAAGTCAATGAGGGCGAGGCGAATGCGAGGGAGATGGAGGCCTATTTGGTCGACGATCCGACCCAAATCAAACGCGGTCGATTCGGGGTCTGGGAGCCCGAAGTTTCAAAAACGTCGCTGGTGCATCCTGGAGAAATCACCGTGGTGTTGGTTCCCGGCTTGTTTTTCTCTGAGAAGAATGGGGCTCGTTTGGGGCGCGGGGGTGGCTTTTTTGACCGGTATCTTGCCAGGACCCCTGCATCGGTGATGCGGGTAGGGGTGGGTTTGGAGTGTCAAGTGCGGGAGGGCATTCCTTTGGAGAGTCACGACCAAAGCATGGACTGGCTGGTGACCAATCAGCGGATTGTTTCCTGCTGCTAATCTCCGGAACGACCTGAGGCGGGAGTGCGTGTGCGGAACAGGCTGTAGGAGGGTTTGGCGTTTACGGAGGCCTTGTCTCCAAGTTTCGGAAGGGGGCGATTGGGTGAAAAAAAGTAGAGACGGCCATCCTGGCCGAAGGTGAGACTATCGGGCCAGAGGAGGCGGGCGTCGGAGACCAGGAGTTGATAGCTCTTGTTTTTGGGTTCGATGATGCCAATGCCTCGATTGGCGCTGTCCCCTAGATAGAGGTTGCCTTTGGAGTCGATCGCGATACTAACCGAAGGCGGTTTGGTAGCATAATGTTCAATGGCTTTTGCCAGATCGGGAGCTGAACTTTTGGCGTTTCGAAGGAGTTTGGCGGGCAGCCTCTGGAGTGTGCGGGACTGGAGGGCGGAAAGGTAGAGCCATTCTCCTCGCCGGTCGATGGCCAATGAATCCACTCCGCACTGAGTGATCGTCGTGGTGCCATCAAGGCGGACGGTGGAGCGTTCACTCAGGGCACTGATGGGTAAAGCGACGGAGGGATCTGGCTGGACGCAAGGGATGCCTTGGAGAACACGCCTGCAGAGGCCGCTTTCCAAATCTGCGACGATGATAGCGGCGTCCTGGCCATTTGCCGGGTCTGCGAGGTAGGCGAAGGGGGCTGAAGGGTCCAGCACCAGGTCGGTGCAAAAGGAACTGGGGATCACGGCAGGGGGCGAAAGATAGACGACACGGTGGAGCCGCTCCTTGTCGATGTTCCAGCCTACCAGCTTTGGAGTTGTTTCGGAGCGTCTGCCATTGTCGAGCATCCACACGATGCCATCTTGGCCCACGGCGATGGCTTCCAGAGAATCGAGGGGGAGTCGAGCTTCGGCGGAAGCGGTGCTCATCCATTCATCTGGGAAGGGGATCACTTCGCCGGACCTGAGGATGCGTGCTGCCCGAAGATTGGGTTTTTCACGTTGATCGAGGGCGACCAGCCAATCGCCATTGGACGAGGCCGTGATGGCGGCGGGTGCCAGAGTGAATTTGAGCACCTCTTCAACATTTTCGCTGATGGAGAAGGTGCCGGCGAGCGAAGAGGAGATGAGCGAGACAAGGCCAAGAGCGCAGGCCAGGGGATGCTGGAATGCGGTTCTCCAACGAAGGGTAAATTGGCTGGTATGGTGAATGGGCACTGGTGATGAGTATCGGGCATTGGTGCGGGAAAGCCAAATGAAAGGAGAGACGATGAGGCCCGGATTGTCTGGAGCGGTGTTTGATTGCAAATGGAGGCTCAATCGCTATCTCGTGGCTTGATGAGAATTTTGATTCAACGAGTATCGCGGGCGAGTGTGACCGTGGAGGGGCGGGAGACAGGATGTATTGGTGTGGGATTGCTCATTTTGGTTGGTATTGAGGGCGGGGATACTGAAGATGATGTGGAGTGGCTTGCGACCAAGGTGATTGGGATGCGAATCTTTTCGGATGGGGAAGGGAAAATGAACCGGGATGTGAGGGAAGTGGGAGGGGAGATTTTGGTGGTCAGCCAGTTCACGTTGCATGCGAGCACCAAAAAGGGGAATCGGCCGAGCTTTATCCGTGCGGCGAGGCCCGAACAGGCGATTCCCCTTTACGAGGCATTCAAGTCAAAAGTCGGTCTTGCTTTGGGACGCGCGGTGGCTTCGGGGGAGTTTGGGGCGGACATGAAGGTGGAGTTGGTGAATGATGGGCCGGTCACCATTTGGATGGATTCCCAGGTCCGAGAGTAGGATAAGAAGAGGATTGCGGAGGGCTCAGGTTGGGATAGTTTGAGGGCTGGCTAGACCTGAGATCAGGCACGTATCGTTACCGGCGTTGCATGAAGCATTTTTTATTGACCCTGCTCCAAAAACCATCGACTTGGCTGACTGCCTTGTCGGCGGGGCTTTTGCTGGTGGTCCTCATGACGCCGGAAGTCGAACCAGGGAAAACGGAACGTGTTGAGGTTGTTTCGAAGTTGCCGGAAACCCCTCAGATAAGAGAAGGGGAATCTGAGAGCGGTGAAGCGAAGCCGATGGAGCCAGTTGCGACGGTGATCGAGACACCTGTGATGCCCGTTCCAATGACTGTTCCGCAGGAGCCCTTGGTGGAGGAAAAGATGGAAAAACAGCCTGTTTTGGTGGCACCTGAACCACCTCCTGTGCCGAAGGCTGTGGCGATTGGTCCGATTCAAGGTCCTCCAGATTTGGAAGCTCTGAAGAAGTTGCAAGAGGAGTGGGAGATTTCCTATCAGGGCGTGCCTGAACCGGAATGGATTGCTTCAATGATACGGGAGAGTTTTCAGGGACCTCCCGATTTAGCGAGTTTGACCCAGGCGATTGTGGCGCAGCAAGTTGGTCCCCCTTCACCTGCTGATGTAGGGCCTCCGTTCAGTGTTGGACTAGCTGGAGCCGAGGCATTGGTGGCTGACAAGGGCGACGCAAGCGGGGATGGGGCTGCTCCGATGCGGGGTGAGGACAGTGAATTCGCTCATGAGGAGGATGATGCGAAGGTGGCGGAAGGAAAGACTGGACTGCAGAAGCCGACGACGCGGATCACTCCGCCGGCCGCGACGCCCGAAGTGGCGGCCAAGAAGGCGCCTGAACCGGAGCCTCCGCCGCTGAGCGAGGAGACACTGCCTCCTGCTCAGGGTAATGTTTGGAAAGTGGTCAAGGTAGACGGAAGGGACTATGTGACCGGGAATTCCGTGCAGCTTTTTTATCGTTTCAGCACGCACAAGGTGGAGGGCAATCATGTTTGGTTTCGAAATCCCAATCTGATCATCAAGGGGCAAATTGGGAGTCAGGAACTGCTGGTGAATAACATCAAGTTTGTGATGAGTTACCCGATACTCTATCAGGGTGGGCAGGCGTTGTTTTCAAGGTTGGATCTTTGCAAATTGATCGAGCCGGTGATTCGGCCTTCCTACATTGGGAGCAGTGAGATCTTTAACACGGTGGTTCTGGATGCGGGTCATGGCGGGCACGACAGCGGATCGAAAGGTGTTTATGGCTATGAAAAGAACTATGCACTGGCGATGGTGCTGGTGGTGCGTGAGGCTTTGATCAAGCGGGGCTTCAAGGTGATTCTGACGCGCAGTAACGACACCTTTTTGACTTTGCAGTCGCGTGTTGCTTTGGCCAACAAGACTCCCAACAGCATCTTCATCAGCATTCATTTTAACTCGGGTGGTTCGGCGGCGTCCGGGATTGAAACGTTTGCTTTGACGCCGCAGGGGAGTGCTTCGTCATTGGCCCGAGGGGGTGGGTTCAGCAATTCGGCGCGGATCGGGAACCAGTTTGATTCGGAGAATATTGCCTTGGCAACTGCGGTTCATGCGCAGGTGGTGCATCGGTTCAAACTGATTGATCGGGGAATCAAGAGGGCGCGATGGACGGTTTTGACGGGGTGCAACCGGCCAGGGATTCTGTTTGAAGGAGGGTTTGTGACGAATGCGCGAGAGTGCCAGCTGATCGCGTCGGATCAGTATCGGAAAGCGCTGGCCGAAGCGATTGGGGATGCGGTGACGAACTATCGCAAAGCCTTGGCGCCGAAGCCCGCCGGGAGGTAGAGGGTGTTTAGGGGTTAGTCGCTGCGAATGTCGACACTGCGGAGATGACTTCGGCGATTTGAGATTCTTGAAGTTCGGCGTAGATGGGAATGCTCAGGACTTCAGAAGCGAGTTGATGGGCAGTGGTGCAACCTTGTCTGGAAGAGGCTGGGAGGTGTTGGAAGCAGGGTTGCTGGTCGAGAGTGAGAGGGTAGTAGACTTCGCAGCCGATACCCTGATCGAGGAGGTGCTGCTTGAGGGCGTCACGACGTCCGGTGCCAAGAACGCGGAGGGTAAATTGATTCCAGATGTGGTCGTTGTGATCGTAGGCGACCGGAAGAATGATCTTGATGCCATTTTCGGCGGCCCAAGTTTGCTGAGTTGTTGAACAATGACAGTGAATGGGGTTGGCTTGGGCGATTCCAGGAACTTGACTGAGTTGCTCAGTATAACGACTGGCGTTGCGTTGACGACCGATGGTGTAATCGGGGTAGTGAGGGATTTTGACTCGCAGGATGGCGGCTTGGAGCGCGTCGATCCGGAAGTTGCCACCAACGAGGTGATGGAAGTATTTTGGCTGCATGCCATGGTTCCGGAGGATGCGGGCTTTTTCGGCTAGGGCATCGTCTTGGGTGACCAAAGCGCCGGAATCGCCGAAACCGCCAAGATTCTTGCTGGGGAAGAAACTGTAGGTGCCGAAATCGCCCATGGTGCCGCAGGAGCGGCCTCGATAGCGGGCACCGATGGCTTGGGCGGCGTCTTCGATGACCTTAAGGCCGTGCTCCTGAGCGAGGGCAAGGATTCCGTCGAGATCGGCACATTGGCCGAAGAGGTGGACGGGGATGATGGCTCTGGTTTTGGAGGTGATTTTGGTTTTGGCGTCGGCCAGGTCGATGTTGAAGCAGACGGGGCAGGAGTCGACAAAGACGGGGGTGGCGCCGACGCGACTGACGCATCCAGCGGTGGCGAAGAAGGTAAAGGTGGGGACGAGCACTTCATCGCCGGGGCCAATGTCGAGGGCCATGAGGGCGAGAAGGATGGCGTCGGTGCCGGAGGAGACACCGATGCAATGGCGGGATTCGGTTAGGGCGGCGAGTTCGGCTTCGACTTGGTTGACCTCGTTGCCCATGATGAAATGGCCGGTCTTGAAGACGCTCTGGAAGGCGGCGGTGAATTCGGCTTCAAGAGGGTGGTTTTGGGCGTTGACGTCGAGGAGGGGGACCATGGGCGAGAGGGGTGAGAAGATGATAGGTTGGGGGGGATGTCGGGGCTGATCAAAGGAATTTGGATGTTTTTCGTGTGTTTCGACTGACGGATCTTTGGGGAAGAGAGGGCAGAGGGACCGAGAAAGAGGTTGCTGATGGGTTGGAATAACGGCTATGTCAGGGCTCACCTCACCCTTTCAGCACTGGCAATTCATGATTGAAACGAAGAAGATACTCATCACTGGCGGCACCGGATCGTTCGGGAAGAAGTTTGTTGAAACGGTGCTCAAACGAAATCCTGAAGTCCCGCGGTTGGTGGTGTTTTCGAGGGATGAACTGAAGCAATATGAGATGTCCCAGCAATTTGGGATGGAGAAGTATTCGGGGCTTCGGTATTTCATCGGGGATGTAAGGGATCGGGATCGTTTGATGCGTGCGATGGAGGGTATTGATGTCGTTGTGCATGCGGCGGCGCTGAAGCAGGTGCCGGCGGCGGAGTACAATCCGATGGAGTTCATCAAGACGAATGTGCTAGGGGCGGAGAACGTGATTGAGGCGGCGATCGACTGCGGGGTTAAGCAGGTGGTCGCGTTGTCGACTGACAAGGCATGTTCGCCAATCAATCTTTATGGGGCGACGAAGTTGTGTTCAGACAAGCTCTTTATCGCTGCGAATCGGATCAAAGGTCAGCACGACATACGGTTTTCAGTGGTGCGTTATGGGAATGTGATGGGATCCCGGGGGTCGGTGATTCCGTTTTTTATGGACCGTCGGAAGTCGGGTGTGTTGCCGATCACGCATGAGGAGATGACTCGATTCAATATCACGCTGGATGAAGGTGTGCGTTTGGTGATGGAGGCGTTGGAGTCTGGATTTGGTGGGGAGATTTTGGTGCCGAAGATTCCGAGTTATCGGATCACGGAGTTGGCGGAAGCCATTGGTCCGAACTGCGAGCGTCCGGTTGTGGGGATTCGTCCTGGGGAGAAGATTCATGAGGAGATGATTTCGACGGCTGATGCTTTGACGACGGTCGATTGCGGGAGCCACTACTGCATTTTGCCGCCTGGAGCGCCCGGGATTTGGGCGCACTACGAGAAGCTGGGTGCCAAGCCTGTGCCTCAAGGGTTCTGCTACAATTCCGGGACGAACGAGCAGTTTCTGACGGTGCCTGAGATTCGCGCTTTGATCACTGGGCATCTGGATTCGAGCTTCGCTGTCTGAGTCATGCTGCCGTACGGAAAGCAGTCACTGGACGAGGCCGACATTGAGGCGGTGGTTGAGGTGCTGCGGTCTGATTTTTTGACCCAGGGACCGGCGATTCCCCGGTTTGAGGGAGCGGTGGCAAACTGGTGCGGGGCTGGACATGGGATCGCGATGGCGAACGGAACGGCGACGTTACATTGCGCGGCCAAGGCGATGGGGTTAGGGCATGGGGACTGGTTGTGGACGAGTCCGATTACGTTTGTGGCTTCGGCGAATGCGGGGCGGTATTGCGGGGCGAAGGTCGACTTTGTGGATGTGGATCCCGGGACGGTCAACCTGTCAGTCGGAGCGCTGGCGGTGAAGTTGGAGCAGGCGGAGAAGGAAGGGCGGTTGCCGAAGGTGGTGGTGCCGGTGCATTTTGCGGGGCAGTCGTGTGACATGCCTAGCATTCATGCGCTGGGGCAGAAGTATGGGTTTCGGATCTTGGAGGATGCGGCGCATGCGTTGGGGGGGAGTTACGGGGGGGAACGGATTGGGAATTGCCGGTGGTCTGACGCGGTGTCGCACAGTTTTCATCCAGTGAAAATCATCACGAGTGGCGAGGGCGGGATGATCACGACGAATGACGATGAACTGGCTTGGCGCATTGGGACGTTGCGGACGCATGGGATCACGAGAGAGCCTGGGCGGATGACCCGCGAGGCGGATGGGCCTTGGTATTATCAGCAGTTGGAGTTGGGCTATAACTACCGGATGACGGATTTGCAGGCGGCGCTGGGGGCGAGTCAGATGAGTAAATTGGAATCGTTTGCGGCCAGGCGAAGGGAATTGGCGGATTTTTATGATCGGGAACTGAGTGGGTTGCCCTTGCGTGCGCTGGCGCGAGATCCGGCAGGAGTCAGTGGTTGGCATTTGTACATGATTCGGTTGGATTTGAATTCGATTCGGAAGACCCGCCGGGAAGTCTTCGACAGTCTGCGGGCACAAGGGATTGGAGTGAATGTGCACTACATTCCTGTGCATTTGCAGCCAGATTTTGAGAAGCTGGGATTCCGGGCTGGGATGTTTCCGGAGGCGGAGCGGTATTATGAGGAAGCGATCACGTTACCGCTGTTTCCGGCAATGACAGATGATGATGTTGGACGGGTGCGTGGTGCACTGGTGGAGGCGCTCGGGCTATGATGAAGGGGGATGCTATGAGTCGAGTCATCGAAGCACAAACGGCGCGTCTCCTAGGACCAAGGGAGTTGGTGTTTGAGACTGAGGTGCTGGACGCTGGTCGCCTGGCCGAAGACGAAGTCATGGCGGAGACGTTGGTGTCGGCTTTATCGGTCGGAACCGAGATGGCGGCGTATAAGGGGTTGCCGCCGTTGCGTCCCGGGCCGGTGTATCCAAGAGTTGTGGGTTATTGCAACGTGGCGCGGGTTGTGGAGGTCGGTCACAAGGTCAAGGGATGGGCGGAGGGAGATGTGGTGCTGTCGCATCAGTCGCACCGAAGCGCGTTTGTGTGTAGAGCGGGTGATTTGTTGATTAAAGTGCCTGAGGGGACGGATCTAGGTGCGGCGGCGACGAGTTATTTGTTTCATTTGGGTTACTCTGCACTGCTCAATGCCGGTTTTCAGGTGGGTCAGCAGGTGGCAGTGGTGGGTTTGGGTGTCTTAGGGTTGGGAGCGGTTGCGTGTGCTGCGTTGGGAGGGGGGCGTGTGGCGGGTTTTTCGGAGCAGGTTGAAAGCCTGGAGAAGGCCGGGTTGTTTGGTGCCGATGTTCGTTGTCACAAGAGTGATGAGGCTGGGACTGAAGGCTATTTGGCGTCGACAGGGCAGGGTGGGGCGGATTTGGTGATTGTGACGGGCGATTCTTGGGCGGACTGGCTGCTGGCTTTGAAACTGGTGCGTCGGCGGGGGACGCTTTCGGTGATTGGCTTTCCGGGGCGGGGGCAGCCGGCTCCAGAGTTCAACCCTTTGGATCCGCAGTATTTTTATGAAAAGCAGGTGCGAATTCTAGCATCGGGATGGTCGCAAGACCGCAATGTCTCTCAGGAGGCGCTGTGGGCGGTGCGGCGCCGGAATTTGGGCTTTTTGCTGGACCAGATTCGGAGCGGGGGCCTGCCGGCGAGGGAGTTGATCAGCAGCGAGCATTTGGGTAAGGAATTGGGGGAGGTCTATCGGGGGCTTGACGAGAATCGGGCGGGGCGTCTGTCGTGCCTTTTGCATTGGCGATGAAGCGTGAGGTCACAACTCCATTGCGCGCAGCCATTGTGGGTTGTGGGCGAATTGGTGCGAACACAGCTGAGCGGCTGAGGGAGACTTTGCCGCCGGTGTGGTTTCCGTACTCTCATTTGGATGCGTTACGCGAGGTGGTCGGGGTGGAACTGGTGGCTGTTTGCGACCAAAACGAGGCGGCCGGGCGGATGGCGGCGGACACTTATGGAGCATCGAGATGCTATGTGGATGGTCTGAGGATGATTGATGAGGTTCGGCCAGATATTCTATTGATTGCGACTCGCACGGAGGGTCGAGCGAGGTTGATTGAACATGCGGCAGAGAAAGGGGTGGGGGGCGTGCACTTTGAGAAACCTTTGGCGCATTCAGTGATGGAGTGTCGGCATGCGTTAGCAGCGGCTGAGGTTGCCGGGGTGAAACTGAGTTACGGGGCGGTGAGGAGGTGCATGGATGTGCCGCGCCGGGTGAAGAAAGGAATTGATGCTGAGGAAATGGGTATGCTCAGGCAGATTGTGATTGAGTGCGGACGGGTTGAATTGCTTTGGTCGCATCCGCATCACTTTGACTTGATCACTTTTTTTGTAGGCTTGAGCGACGTGGAAGCCATTCAGGCGAGAATGACCTTTGAGACGGCGGCATGGTCTGAGAGGGTGTTGGATGCGGATCCGATTGTTGAGGCGTTGTCGATTCAGTTCAGGGGCAGGCTGAGTGCGACGATTCTGCCAACTGGTTCAGGAGTGGTGCGTTTGATTTGTGAAAGGGGAGAATATGTCATTGGTGGAAACACGTCTTGGCTTGCTGTCAGAGAATATGGGACGGGCATTCGGGTGAGCGGTGAAAGGGAGGTCTCAGTTCCATTTACCATGAGTGGAAGACGGCGTGCCCTGATGGAGTTGGCATCAGCTGTGCGAGGTGAGGGGGCGACCTCCTACAGTGCTGCGGACATATTGCGATCTAATCAGTTGGGTCTTGCTGGAGCGTGGTCGGCCGTGAATCAAGGGCGAATGGTGAGGCTGGATGAAGTGCCAGACGATTTTACGGTGACGGGACGGAAGGGAGATTTGTTTGCATGAGGCGGGCGGTTTTTTTTCGGGCTGATGCCTCGCCTGAAGCTGGTTTGGGGCATGTGCGGCGGTGTGCGGTATTGGCGCAGGCTTGTCGTGAGTTGGGGGCTGAGGTTCATTTGATCGCGCGGTGGCGTGATGTGGCGATCGAGTCCGCAGGGGACTGGACGGGGGCGAAGATTCATGAGATGCCTTGGGAGTTGACGCCGGACGAGGATGCGGAGTGGGTGGTGAACGTGTGTCAGGAGTTTGGCATTGGGAAAGGCGTGCTTGACCACTATCGGTTGTCTGGAGCCTATCAGGAGAGGCTGGGAGAGAGTGAGTTGGAGTGGATGCAATTTGGGAACACAGGGCATGCACATCCTCTGTTGGGACGATGGGTACATGATGCGAGTCCCGGGGCTGAGATGACGGGTTATGAGGGTCGTGTGATCGGAGCTGGGACGGAGTTTTTGCTGGGGCCCCGGTATGCGTTGGTGGGTGAGGGCTTTCGGAGTGTTCGAGCGTTGCTGCCGGGGCCGAAAGAGGAGGCTGTCGAATCGATCTTGATCACGTTTGGTGGCGGTGACGATCGCGGGGCGACGATGCGGGTGCTGGGTTGGCTGGATCGGCTGGGGTTTGAAGGTCGCAGACTGGTATTGACCGGGCCGTCCAATAGAAGTTTGGGAGCCCTTTGCGCGGCGGCGGAAGGGTCGGAGAGTTTGGAGGTGCAAGTAGGGAATTGGGAGCCAGCTGAGGCGATGGGCGGGTGCCAACTGGCGTTTTGTGCAGGAGGAACTTCTTTGAACGAGCTGGCTTGTCTGGGGCTTCCGGTAGTGATCCTGACGATTGCTGACAATCAAGTGGCCCCGGCTGAGGCCTGGCAGCGGGCGGGTCTTGGGAAGAATCTTGGGGCTGTGACTGAGGTGAAGGATTTGGCAGCGTGTGAGGTGATTGACTCGGTTTTAAGAAGGTCGGAAGAGCGATTGAGGATGGCTGAGAAAGCTTGGGGTAGTCAAGACGGTCTTGGGTCGCAACGTGTGGCGAGGAGAGTTCTTGGCTTGGTGGGGGCTGACGCTGATTGACATGAGGAGCACTTTCCGGCATTCGTCTTTCTTGTGTCTATGTCTGCCATTGCCCTGATACCCGCCCGAGGGGGGAGCCGAAGAATTCCCCGGAAGTGTGTCCGGAGTTTTGCCGGGCTGCCGATGATTGCACACCCGATCAAGATTGCGCAGGCGAGCGGGTTGTTTGATCGCGTCATTGTGTCGACGGATGATGCGGAGATTGCTGAGGTCGCCGAATCGTTTGGAGCGGAAGTGCCATTTGTAAGGCCGGCGGGGTTGGCGGATGATCACACGCCGATTATTGAGGTGGTTCGGCATACGATTCGGGAGTTGCGGGCTCAGGGGGTTGAGTTTGAGTTTTTGTGCCGAATCTTTGCGACGGCGGCGCTGCTTTTGCCGGAAGACTTGAGGGCGGGCTTTTCGAGAATGAAGGGGGGAGCCCCCTTTGCGATGGGGGTGAAGGCATTCCCACACCCTGTGGAGAGGCGCTTGGCGTTAAGCGATGGGGGTCAAGTTACGATGGTGAACCCTGAGCACTTTGCGGTTCGGACTCAAGACCTGAGCGCAACTTACTATGACCCTGGACAGTTTTGCTGGGGGACGGCCAAGGGTTTCCTGAGTGATGTGGCTCCTTTGCTGACGCTAGGGACGCAAGGTGTGGTGCTGCCAAACTATCGAGGACTGGACATTGATGATGAAGATGACTGGCGTCTGGCGGAGGCCGTTTTCATGCACTGCATGCGCTGATGGAGGGGAGAAACAATAGACAAGACTTTTTGACTCATGACATTTGATGCAGAAGACCAAACGAAAGTGCGATTGACCGAATACGGATATTACGAGTTGGCTGAGAAGCCAACGCCGGAACGGCTCAAGGAGTATTATGCGGCGAAGTATTACCAGCAGTCAGTTCGCACTCACCAGCATGAGTATGGTGCTGCGGAGTTGTCGTTTCGCAGGAACAAGCTTGAGCAAAAGAGAATTAAAGTGGAGAGCCTACTTGATCCACGTGAAGGACAGCGGCGATTCTTGGACATAGGAGCGGGTGAAGGTTTTGCCTTGGGTCATTTTGCCGGGGCTGGCTGGGAAGTGACGGGGATGGACTACAGTTCGTTTGGTTGTGGTATGCACCATCCGGAGTTGTGTGACCGGCTGTTGGTGGGTGATTTGAACGAACTCATGGAGCAACTGAGGATGGATATGAAGAAGTATCAGTTGATCCTGATGGACAACGTATTGGAACATGTCCTGGAGCCATTGGAGGTCTTGAAGACAGTGAAAGAGTTGCTGGCGCCTGGAGGAGTTCTCATTGTGGAAGTGCCCAATGACTTTTCGGTTTTGCAGATGCGCCTATTGGAGTCGGGTCGAATACCGTCGCCGTTTTGGGTGGTTGCGCCGGATCACGTTTCTTACTTCAATCACCAGGGGCTGAAAGCCTTGGCCAAGGATGCGGGTCTTGAGCAGTGCGCTTTGATGAGTGATTTTCCGATTGATTTTGCGCTTTGCAATGAGCACACCAATTATGTGGTGGACAAGTCAAAAGGGAGGTCTTGTCATGGAGTGAGGGTTGAGTTGGACAACTTGATTCACGAAATTTCTCCAGAGGGGGCGAATCGATTGTATGAGGCGCTGGGGAGTCTGGGGCTGGGTCGGCAAATCGTTGCGTATTTCCGACAGCTGGTCTGAAGCCCAAGAGGGGGGATTTTTTGGGTCGATTTCCGGGATTTGGTGCGGTTGAGCGTTGAAAATGAGTCATTCTTCTCTTTGCATGTGACTTCCAGCAGTAAGGCAGTCAAGCTGGTCACCTGAATCCACTTTTCCTCTTATGAATCCCTTTGTGAGTTGTCTTGGCCTCGTGCCACGGTCGGTCAAGCCCCGTCAGTCCGGGTTAACTATGGTTTTGGATAAATTCATGGGGTCGAATGGGACTGCGGATTTGATCGAGACGGCGGGGGAGTATGTGGACGTGGTGAAACTGGGGTGGGGGTCTTGTGTGCTGTATCCCGAGGCAGCACTGGTGAAAAAGGTGGGGATGTTGCGGGACGCTGGGGTTCATGTGTGTCCAGGGGGCACCTTTTTGGAGACGGCGTTTGAGCATGGAAAGGTGGAGGTGATATTGGATCTGGCGAAGGAGATTGGCTTTGATGCGATTGAGATATCCAATGGGATTCACCCTGACATGACACGTGACGACAAGTTACGGATGATTCGATTGGCCACGGAGCGCGGGTTTCACACGATGTCGGAGGTGGGCAAGAAGTTGCCCCAAGAGGATGGGGCGATGACGTATCAACAGCGGATTCAAGAGGTTAGGGAGGACCTGACTGCGGGCGCTCGGAAGGTGATCATGGAAGCGCGCGAGACGGGCACTGTGGGGATTTTTAAGGCGGATGGGAAGATCAACTCGGAACTGGCTTATGAACTATTCAAGCATGTCGATCCGGATTCGATCTTGTGGGAGGCGCCGCAGAAGGAGCAGCAGGTCTGGCTGCTGCGGCAACTTGGACCTGAGGTGAACATTGGGAATGTGCCGCCTTCTGATGTATTGAGTTTGGAGTCGATGAGACATGGTCTGCGGGCGGATACCTTTCGAGATCACTGCAAGAACAGTTCGTGTGTTTTTCTGGAGCTTGGGGTAGGTGGGGCGCTGCGGGCACAGAGACGTGGTGATGTGGTGGTTGTGGTGGACGCTTTGCGGGCGAGCGCGACGATAGTCGAATGCCTGGACAAGGGTGCCAGGGAGTTGATTCCCGTGGTGAGCGCTCAGGATCTTCAGGGGGAGGTGACGATTGGAGAGCGGGGGGGGGCCAAGTTGCCGAATGCGGATTTGGGTAACAGTCCAAGAGAAATCACCCGGGAGGCGGTGGGAGGGAAGTCCGTGGTGATCACGTCGACCAATGGAACGGAATGTATTCGCACCGCCAAGGGGCCAAACAGTGTGGTGCTGATTGGGACGGTGACGAACTGCAAAGCGGTTGCCCAAGCGGCTGTGAGGATTGCGAAGGAGACGGGGCGGAACATCTCACTTGTGGCGGCGGGGAGGAACAACCTGCCTGCGATTGAGGATCGGGCGGGAGTGACGGAGATCATGAAGTGCATTGGGAATGCCACACCACGAGGAACGTTAGAGCCGTGCTTCAGTGACAATTTGGAGCGTGACTTTCTTTCGAGCGACAGTGGTGTGAACCTGATCTCGCTGGGTTACATTGATGATGTGATCTATTGTTCGCGGCTGGACATCAGTGTGAGCGTGCCGATTTTCGATGGCGAACGGATTGTGGCCTTTGTTTGAGATTGAGAAGATGAGCAAGACACTAATGATCATAGGGGCGGGGCACGAACAGGTGCCGGCCATCAGAATGGCGGCGGAGATGGGTTATCGGGTGCTGACTACGGATCGAAATCCTGAGGCGCCGGGTGTCGCTCATGCGCATTTCTTTGAGTTGGTCAGCACGGGTGACAAAGAGGGGAATTTGGAGGCCGCGAGGAAGCATGCGATTGCCGGTGTGATGACGTTGGGGTCGGAGACGGCGGTGCCGGTTGTGGCGCATATCGCCCAAGTGTTAGGATTGCCGGGGTTTTCGGAGGAGACGGCCTACAAGGCGACGAACAAGAACGCGATGAGGGCTGCGTTTGAGGCGTTTGGGGTGCCTGCGCCGGTGAGCAGGCCGGCATTAACCCTGGAGGAGGTGGAAGCGTTTGCTGAGGTGCATGGTTTTCCGCTCGTGTTGAAGCCGAGTGACTGTTCGGGTCAACGCGGAACGACGCGGGTGGATGAGATTGCGGGGTTGGAGGTTGCGTTGGAAAGCGCCTTGCGATTCTCGACAGATGGTCGGGCGATTGTGGAGACGTTTTGCGAGGGTATTGAGATCAACGTTACGGCTGCGGTGGTAGGCGGGGAGGTCCACTTTTTGTCGTTGTCTGACCGGATCACTGCGGAGCCACCGCATTTTGGGATCGCAATTGAACACATTTCTCCTCCACAGGTGGATGACGAGATGGCTGAGGCGATTCGGGAGGCCTCGCGGCTGGCGATCAAGGCGATCGGATTGACGGATGGGATTGCGTATCCGCAGGTGATTGCGAGTCCGAAGGGACCGCGGGTGATTGAGATTGCGGTCCGAATCCCGGGTGGTCACATGAGGGAGGTGGCGTGGTATCGTAGCGGGGTGGACATGATCGAGATTGCGATTCGGCAAGCGATGGGAAATGAGGATCCGTGGGGGAGTTGTCGGAGAATCCCGGCGAAAGCGGCTTTGTCAGTCAAATTCATCACGGAGTTGGATTGTCCGGACCATGGGGGGCGGAAGGTGGTTTCAATTGAGGGACTGGAAGAAGCGAGAGCCTTGCCCGGGGTGCATTTGGTGAGATTTTATCTGCAAGAGGGAGATACGATTCCGAGACTTGACAGTTCTGCCGCGAGGTTTGGTGCCGTGATTGCTTCGGGGGTAAATCGGGAGGAGGCCTGTCGATTTTCGCGGGAAGCAGCAGAAAAAATTGGGTATCCCTTGTCGAGGGCGAAATAGAACCTTTTTAGAAAAATGAGAATTGGCAAATTCCAAATAGATCGAAGTGATAGACCCTTTGTCATTGCAGAGCTTTCAGGGAATCACAATGGTTCTTTGGATCGGGCGATCAGGCTTGTCGAGGCGGCGGCGGCGACGGGGGCTCAGTGCGTTAAGTTGCAGACGTATCGGGCGGATACGCTGACGTTGGATGTGACGGAGGGAGAGTTTGTGATTTCGGATCCGAAGTCGCTGTGGAAGGGGCGTTCGTTGCATTCGCTGTATGAGGAGGCGCACACGCCATGGGAGTGGCATGAGCCGATCATGAAGCGGGCGGCCGAGTTGGGGGTGGTGTGCTTCAGCAGTCCGTTTGATGAGACGGCGGTGGATTTTTTGGAGGGGCTGGATGTGCCTGCCTACAAGATTGGGTCGTTTGAATGCACGCATTTGCCGTTGTTGAAGAAGGTGGCGGAGACGGGCAAGCCGGTGATTCTTTCGACGGGGATGGCGACAGTGGCGGAGATTGATGAGGCAGTGTGGACGTTGCGGGCGGGGGGATGTTCTGAGTTGGCGCTTTTGAAGTGCACGAGTTCGTATCCGAGCACGCCGGAGAATTCGAATTTGGCGACGTTGCCGCATTTGAGGGAGATGTTCGGGTGCGAGGTGGGCATCTCGGATCACACGTTGGGGATTGGGGTGAGTGTGGCGTCGGTGGCGCTGGGGGCGGTGATCATTGAGAAGCATTTCACGCTGGCGCGGGCGGATGGCGGGGTGGATTCGGCGTTTTCGATGGAGCCTGATGAGATGAAGGCGCTGGTGGTGGAATCGGAGCGGGCGTGGCAGGCGATGGGACGGATTCACTATGGGCCGACAGCGGCGGAGCAGGGGGCGGTGAAGCGGCGACGGTCGATTTACCTGAGTGAGGATGTGGGGGAAGGGGAGGTGCTGAGTGAGGGCAATTTGAGGGTGGTGCGTCCTGGGCACGGGCTGGAGCCGAGGTTTCTGCCCTTGGTGTTGGGGAGGCGACTGAGGCGGGCGGTGACGAAGGGGACGCCGTTGAGTTGGGATTTGCTGTTGGAGGGGTAGGTGCGGAAAATGCTCTTTTTGGGCGAAATCTGAGGCCAAATGGTTCAGGCTGCGCTTACTCCGGTCATGCTTAAAAGACGACTGCTCATCGCTCAGGGTCCACAACAGTTGTTGGTGGGGCTGGCGTGTCTGCGCCAGCGGGCGGAGGATGCGGGTGCTGGGGTGGTGTTTGAGGATGTTTTGGTTCTCGGCGATTTCATGGCGCCGGAGGTGGCGGAGGATGTGGACCAGATTTGCCGGATGCTGGCGAAGCAGCATGGTTTTGTGAAAGTGTGCAGCACGCATGATTTGGATGCGAGGTTGTATCGGAGAGAGTTGCCTTTGCCGGGCTATTTTGCGGGGGTTCTGCGCCGGATCGGGTGCCGCGAGTTTGATGAATTGATCTGCACACGAAACACGCAGACTCTGAATGAGGTGGTGATGCATGCGTTTGGTTCGGCGAGGCGAATCACGGTGGGGGATGGGTTGGGGGTGATTGACAACAGCAGTGTGCGATTTGCGGAGCCGATTTTGCCGACTGGGTATTTGGCGGTGGATGAGTTGCAGTCGATTTTGCCGATTGAGTCGGAACCGGGACTGTTTGGCAGGCTGGCGGTGGGGGCGATTGATGCCGGGAAGTATGTGGAAGCGGTACGGCGGGGGGCGGAGGCGCTGGAGGTGGAGGCGATGATGAAGCGTTATGATCCGGAGGTTTTTGAGAAGCCATCGGTGGTGGTGTTGATGACGAATCTGACGGAGGCGGGGTATGCGGCGAAGGCTGAGGATGAGGTGAGCTATTTTTTGGAGACGATGGTGCCGCATTTGACGGCGGAGACGAGAGTTTGGATCAAGGGGCATCCGAGGCATTGCTATGGGCAGCCTGGGATGCTGGTCGAGCGGCTGGGAGCGTTGGGGTATCGGGCGTTTCACAGCGTGGAGATTGACCGGTTGCCGGTGGAGTGTCTGGCGGTGAGTTTGGCGAAGTCGAAGTTGTTGGCACTGCATTCGAGCAGTTGCGTGACTTGGAAGTTGTTGAATCCTGAGACATCGATTGTGATGGGCGTGCCCGAGGCGTTGGGGAACAGGTGGCTGATCAAATCGATCGGGGTGCCAGTCGGCTTAACGACACGGGTGGTGCAGACGGCGATGGCGGGGATGGGGAGGATGGAGCCGTTGAGTCGGGAGGCGATACGGTTGATTGCGGAATTGTCGCCACGGTGGGGGGTTGAGATGGGGCCGGCGTCGCAGCCGATGGAGCCTGAGATTTTGGAATGGGTGGAGGCGGCGATTGAGGGTTCCCGGCGGGAGTTTGCCAACATGGGGGATCGGCCGCCGGTGGATGTGCATGCGCGGGCGAAGGCGAGCAAGCATGAGGAGGCGATTTTGGGGGTGTTGGGGGTGGATTGTTGTGCGGGTGAGCGGGCGGGGTTGTTTGATCAGATTTTGGCGGTGCCGGGTGCTGGCAATGGAAATGCAGAGAAGTTGCGGGCGGAACGGGACAAGTTGGAGGCCCGGGTGGGGCGGTTGACTGAGGAGTTGGAAGGGATTCGGGGGACGTGGGCGTGGGGTTGTCTGAGGTGGTTGTTCAAGCTTGAACGCGCGATTCGCTGCCGTAGTGGTGGGCGCAGACCTTAGCCAATCTCCTCCATCAATGCCGACCCTTTCCGAACTCGAAAAAGAAGCCCACCGTCTCCTCAAAGGGGGAAGTAACATGGCGGCGCTGCGTGTGGCGGAGCAGGCGGCGAAGGAGCACCGGACAAGCCCGGGGGCGCATCATTTGCATGCGCGGATTCAGGAGATTTCGGCGCGGTATGAGGAGGCGTTGAGCAGTTATCGGGAGTGTGTTCGGCTGGGCGGGCATGGGGATGCTGAGAAGCGGGTGGAGGTTTTGCAGGCGGCTTTGGAACGGCCCAAGGTTGAGCATGTGCCGACGGGGTTGCGTTCGTGGCGGAGCGGGATGCCTTTGGCGGCTTTGACGAGCATTCAGAATGCGCTGCACAACTACAAGTACAAGGACACGCCACTGCAGAAGAACCCGTTTGATTATGCGCTGTATCCGATGCTGCTGTGGCAGTTCAGGCCGCGGACGATCATTGAGATCGGTTCGAAGGAGGGAGGGTCTGCGCTGTGGTTTGGGGATTTATGCGATACCTTTGGGTTGGATTGTCAGATTCACTCGGTGGACATCGTGCGGGTGGCGACGGTGAAGCACAAGCGGGTGACGTTTCACGAGGGGGATGGTCGCAATCTGGGTGGGACATTCACTGAGAAGTTGCTGAAGCGGCTGCCGAGGCCATGGCTGGTGATTGAGGATGCCGATCACAGCTACGAGACGACGCATGCGGTGCTGGAGTTTTTTGAGGATCTGATCACGACCGAGGACATGGTGGTGGTGGAGGATGGGATCATTAGTGATTTGTCATCGATGGAAGAGGGGGCGTCGGGGCCGCATCGGGCGTTGAAGAAGTTTTTGCATCGCAATTTTGCGGAGTGGGAGATCCTGCCGGAGTGGTGTGATTTTTTTGGGTACAACTTCACTTGGAGCAGCAACGGGTTCTTGAAGCGGACAGGGCTGAAGAAGTTGGGGACGGATGTGGCGCCCGAGCAACCGCAGGCGTTGGGGTTGGTGAGGGCGAAGGATTTTGCAGGGGCGTTGGAGGCATTGAAGGAGGCAAGCAGTTATGGGGCGGGGTATCTTCGGGCGTATTCTTTGTGGCGTTTGGGCCGGGTGGAGGAAGCGAGGGAGGAGGCTTTGGCGGAGGTGAAGCAGTTTGCGGGGCACCGGCAGGCGCAGAAGCTTTGTGAGTTGTTAACGGCGAGTCTTGAGGGGACGCGGATGGAGGTGGCGCCAAAGCCGCGTGCGCCGCTGGCGATAGGAGGGGCAAACGGGGTTTTGCCGATGGTCAATTTGGGGTGTGGGCATCATTTTCGCGCTGGGTGGGTGAATGTGGATGTGGTGCCGGCGGATGCATCGGTGCATGCGCATGATTTGACGCAGCCGTTGCCGTTTGCGGACGGGAGTTGCGGGGTGGTTTATCACAGTCATGTGCTTGAGCATTTGCCGAAGGATGCGGCGCCGCGGTTCGTCGGGGAGTGTTATCGGGTGCTGGCGGAAGGCGGGATTTTGCGGGTGGTTGTGCCGGATTTGGAGGGGATTGTGAGGGCTTATTTGAGAGAACTGGAGGCGGGTGTGGCGGGAGACCAGGGGGCGGTGCAGCGGCATGAGTGGATGACACATGAGTTGGTGGATCAACTGGCGAGGCATCGGTCGGGTGGGGAGATGATGAAGTATTGGAAGCAGGATCCGATGCCGGCGGAGGATTTTGTGTTTGAGCGGGTGGGGTGGGAGGTGAGGCAGTTTGTGGAGCCTTGGAGGGCGTCTGGGAAGGTGGAGGCGAAGGCTGTGAAGCCGGAGGCGAATGCGGTGGGGACGTTTCGGTTGGGGGGGGAGGTGCATCAGTGGATGTATGATCGGCTGTCGCTGGGGAGGTTGCTGGCGGAGGCTGGGTTTGAGGGGATCGAGGTGAAGTCGGCGGTGGAGTCGGGGATTGCGGGGTTTGCGGGCTATGAGTTGGATGCGGATGAGGCGGGGCGGGTGCGGAAGCCGGACTCGCTGTTCATGGAGGCTCGGAAGCCAAGTGCATGAGGAGTTTGATTGTCAGCACCAGTGACATTGGCGGCGGGGCGGCGATTGCGGGGTATCGGTTGCACGAGGGGCTGCGCCGGATGGGACGGGACTGTGGGATGCTGGTGCGGGAGAAGTTGAGTGCGGATGAGGCGGTGGTGGTGTGGGGAGAGCGGAGTGATGCGGAGGCGGCGGGGTGGGATGCGTTGACGAATGATTTGAGGCTGCGAGCGAGGACGGCGTTGAGCACGACGTATTTTTCGCTGCCGTGGCCGGGTGAGGATGTGGCGGGACATGAGAGGGTGAAGGAGGCGGAGGTGATTCATTTGCACTGGGTAGGGCATTTTGTTTCGCCGGAGGGTTTGCGGGCGTTGTTGCAGACGGGGAAGCCGGTGATTTGGACGCTGCATGATGAGCGGGCCTTTACCGGGGGGTGTCACTATGCGGCGGGGTGTGAGGGGTTCTTGAATGGGTGCGAGGCGTGTCCGCAATTGAGGGCTGAGTGGCGGGTGATTCCGGAGCGGGCGCTGGCGTTGAGCAAGGCGTGTTCAATGGGGGTGCCGAAGCCGGTGATTGTGGCGCCGAGTCGGTGGTTGGCAGAGGAGGCGAGGCGGAGTGCTTTGTTTTCGGAGTGTCGGGTGGAGTGCATTCCGTATGGGCTGGATCTGGAGGTGTTTAAGGCGTCGGATCGGAGGAAGGCGCGGGCGTTTTTTGGGTTGCCGGAGGAGGCGCTGGTGATTTTGATCGGGGCGCAGAGTTTGGCGGAGCCGCGGAAGGGGTTTGATTTGGTGAGGCGGGCGATTGAGAGGGTGATGGCTGATGAGACGATGGCGGGGGCGGTGAAGGCGGGGAGGGTGGTGTTTGCGGCGTATGGGCAGAGTGGGGAGACGCTGAGGGAGACGCGGTTGCCTTTGGTTTTGCTAGGGGAGCAGGCGACGGCGGAGGAGATGGCGCGGGTGTTGAGTGCGAGTGATTTGTTTGTGTGTCCGAGTCGGGAGGACAATCTGCCGAACACGGTGATGGAGGCGATGGCCTGTGGGGTGCCGGTGTTGGGGGCGGATGTGGGGGGGATTCCGGACATGATTGAGGATGGGCGGAATGGGCGTTTGGTGGCGCCGAATGATGGGGAGGCTCTTGGGGTGGCTTTGTTGGAGATGATTCGGGAGCCTGCGATTTGGGCGGGATGGGGAGTGGAGGCGCGGCGGAAGTGTGAGGCGGAGTATGGGCTGGAGCGGCAGGCGGCGGCGTATGCGGAGCTTTATGAGGAGGTGTTGGTGGCGGCTGGGAGTCGGGGTGGGGTGGATGAGGTTGGGGTGGTCATTGAAGAAGCGCGGGTGGCTTTGAGGAAGGCGTGTGAGGCGGGGCGGGCGCTGCTGGATGAGGAGGCGGCGGAGCGGGAGCGGGTGAAGGAAATTTTGGGACGACAGGAGGTGAAGCTTTCGGCCAAGGATGAGTTGAAGGCGGTTGAAGAGCGGTTGAAGAAGATTCGCCGGAATCCGATGTGGTTTTTGTTTGGGGTGAATCGAGCGGTGAAGCGGCGGCGGGATGCTTTGAAGGCGGAAGTTGCGGTGAAGAAGGCGAAGAAGGCGGAAGGTAAGGTGAAGGCGAAAGAGGAGACGGTGACCAAGGCGGAGGTGGTGGAGAAGCCGAGGGCGGAGGTGCGGTCAGAGGGCGTGGGGGTGATGGGGGCGACGCTGATTGTGACGGCGGCGGAGATCAATGAGCGACATGGGACGGGGGTGCTTTTGGAGCGATTGTTTGGCGATGGGGCGGGGATGATTCATGTGCGGAGCATGAATTTGTATGGGGGGAAGACGCTGGGGGCGTTGCAGATTTGTTTGCCGCCGGGGGAGGTGGGGGGCGTGGATTTGGCGGGGCTTTTGAAGGGGAGTGAGGTGACGCGTTTGTTGTCGGTGCCGTATTGCGGGGGGGATGTGGAGAACACGCTGGCGTTGCAGGCTTTGACGGGGGCTCCGCTGGTGGTTTGGCTGATGGACCATCATTTGGGCGATGGACCGCATCAGATTCCGAGGGCTTTAATGAAGCGGTTGTTGGATGGGGCGCAGTTGCGGTTGGGGATCTCGCCGGAGTTTTGCGAGTTGTATGAGAAGGAGTTTGGGCATGCGGTGCATTTTGTGCCGCCGATGGTGAATGCGGCCTTGGGGCAGCGGACGCTTTTGCATTTGCCGCCCGAGGCTTTTCTTCCGGCGACGGGGGTGCTGCTGGGGAACATTTGGAGTCAGCGGTGGCTGAAGAAGTTGGCGGCGTCGGTGGAGGGGGCGAAGATTCCTTTGACGGCGTTTGGGCATAAGTCGCCGGAGTGGGTGAAGCATGGGGCGCTGGAGTCGAGTGTGCAGTTTCGGGGTTTTTTGCCGGAGGAGGATTTGGTGGCGGCGTTGCGTGGGCATCCGTATGCGGTGGTGCCGACGGGGACGATGGATGAGGAGGATGATTTGCCGGAGATCGCGCGGTACAGTTTGCCGTCGCGGACGTTGTATTTGTCGGCGGTGGGGAACTTGCCGATTGTGGTGACGGGTCATGCGGAGAGTGGGGTGGCGAAGTTTGTGAAGCGGCATGATTTGGGGGTGGTGGTGCCGTATGAGGGGAAGGCGTTGCGGCAGGCGGTGCAGTGGATTTGCAGGCCGGAGCAGCAGTTGCGGTTTCGGCGTCGGGCGGCGGCGATGGCGCCGGCGTTTGCGTGTGATGACGGGGTGGAGTGGCTTTGGAAGTCTTTGGAACTTGGGCGACCTTGCGATGAGCGGTGGTCAGAGGCGGTCTTGTCTGTTAGCAATGAGTGATTTTTGTTATGCCTTCTCTTCGTCAACTTTTTGGATTGTCCCGCAATGACTCAGGCAAGGCGCTTGCTGCTGAGGTGAAGAAGTTGAAGCAGGTGATTCAGGAGGAGAGCAAGCGGGGGAGGAAGGAGACGGAGGCTTTGCGGAAGGCGATGGAGCAGCGGCTGGGGGCTTTGGGGTCGGCGGTGGAGGCGCGGGCGGGGACGATGGCGGGGATGTTGAAGCGGCTGCATTTGTCCGGGGAAGATCCGAAGACGGTGATTGATATTGGGGCGTCCGACGGGCAGTGGACGAAGCTGGCGTTGGAGTGGTTTCCGCGCAGTGAGTATTTGCTGGTGGAGGCGCAGCCTTGTCATGCGGAGGCGCTGGCGAAGTTTGGTGAGGGGCGGGCGCAGGTGCAGGTGGCGATGGCGGCTGCGGGGAGGACGCAGGGGGAGATTCACTTCAATGTGTCGGATCCATATGGGGGTTTGGCTTCGACGACGCCTTTTGAGACGAACAATCTGGTGGTGCCGGTGACGACCCTGGATCATGAGATGGTGGCGAGGGGATTGAAGGGGCCGTTTTTGATCAAGTTCGACACGCATGGGTTTGAGGTGCCGATTTTGGAGGGGGCGGTGGAGGTGCTGAAGCAGACGCGGGTGATCATCATGGAGTGCTACAACTTCAAGATCAGTCCGGACTGTCTGACGTTCCCGGAGATGTGCGCTTTGCTCGCGGGGCATGGGTTCCGGTGCGCGGACATGGGGGATGTGCTGCACCGAGAAAAGGATGGGGCACTGTGGCAGATGGACATTGCGTTTGTCCGGGATGATGCTGCGGTGTTTGCGGATAATCGCTACACCTAGCCTGGATTATTCATGAGCCATCTACTGCAACCGCTGAAAAGCCAGAGTCTGCTGCGTTGGGCTTGTTTTGAAAGGCATCGAGCATTTA
>JAIYDW010000145.1 GCA_027487315.1 Verrucomicrobiaceae bacterium
ATCACCACCGCCAACGAGCGCCTCAAAAAACTCACCGCCGAGCGCGACGCCGCCATCGCCGAACTCAACACCCGCACCAAAGCCTTCAACGACCTCGTCACCAAATACAACAAGCTCGTCAAGTAGCTGGCCCCTCAGCGGATCTCCACCGGCATCCGCTCCAAGCGCTGGAACAACTCCCGCTCCGCCAGCAACGGCCACCATCGATAAAGGCCAATTTCCAACGGCCTCCACATCGCCACCCACCCCGTGATCGTCAGCCCCTGGTGCAACACCGACATCCACGACCCCTCATCCACCACCAGCATCATCGCCACCCCCTGGCAGAGCAGCAAAAACCCCAGTCCAATCCCCAGCGACACCCGTCCCTCCCTCATCAACCGCTTGAAATCCAGCCACCGCATCTCCGCACGATACCCAAAGTAGTGCTGGATCGACCGCTCCACCGCCTCCTCATTCCCCTCAGGCGAACCATCCCGATTTGCCAAATGAATCACCAACTTGAACGGCTGCGCCTTCGCATGCTCCTGCGCCCAACTCACAATAAACGCCTCCGCATCCCGATCCAAATCCCGCTCATGAAAGGGTGACGGATCCATCGAGTTAAAAAGCTGCGCCAGACTCGACAGCTTCATCTCAATCAACGCCGGCGCCCCCTCTCGAAATCGAGTCGTCATGGTTCCAGCACCTCCTTCACCGCGACCGCGGCGCCTCCCCCAACGGCCGCAACCGCTCATTCCGCCCCTCCGGCATCGGCGCACCTGCCACGATCCACTGCCTCAAAACCTCCACCTCCGCCTTGCCAATCCCATGCCCCGTCGGTGGCATCGCCCCCGGAATCTCATCCGGAAAAATCACCACCTGAAAAAATCGGCTCTTCTCCGGCTGCCCCGGAACAATCCAATTCCCCGGCCCGATCAATTTCGCCAAATGCCGTGTCGTATCAATCGGCGGCATCCCCTTCAACCGATAGTCCCCATGACAATGCACACAATTCGACTCCAAAACCTGCCGCGCCGCAGCGAAAGTCACAGGCACCTCCACCGACCCACCTTCAGGTGCATGCCGGCACCCAATCAACCCCACTCCCACCCCGGCCCACCCAATCAAATTCCAAAACAGCTTCATAGACCTGACAGCCTATCAAGCCCACCCCCTCAACACGACCCCAAAACAACCCCCGCACACATTCCACCAAAAAAGGCCGCGTCCCCTACCTCCGCCGCGGACTCTTCTTCTTCGAACGCCCCGTCAAGATCGCCTTCGCTCTCGCCTCATCATCCAAAACCGTCGTGTACTTGTAGCTGAACCCGTCCAACTTCCGCCTCGGAATCTTCTGGTTAATCAACCGCTCCACCGACTCCACATTCGGCAGTTCCTCCGCCGAGAACAGCGTGTAAGCATCCCCCTCCTTCTGCGCCCGGCCCGTCCGCCCGATCCGGTGAACGTAATCCTCCGAATTCTCCGGCACCATGTAATTGATCACGTGCGTCACCCCGCTGATGTCCAATCCCCGCGCCGCCAAATCCGTCGCCACAATCACCTCAAACTCCCCATCTCGGAATCCCTTCAAAGCCCGCTCACGCTCGCTTTGCCGAATGTCCGAATGCATCACCGCCGCTTTGTAATTGCCCTCCTGCTGCAGCGCCGAATACAACTGATCCGCCTGCATCTTCGTCCGCGTGAAAATCATCAGACTCTCAAAGTGCGTCTGCTTCAAGATCGCCATCAGCAACTCCTGCCGCTGATCCCCCGCCACCGGATACACATAGTGACTCACCGTCTCCGCTGGCGAAAACCGGATCCCAATCTCAATGCTCTCCGGATCCTTCAGCGCAAACTCCGCCAAACTCTGAATCTGCGGCGGCATTGTCGCCGAGAAAAACAACGTCTGCCGTGTCGCCGGCGTCCGCTCAATGATCCGCCGCACATCCGGCAAAAAGCCCATGTCCAGCATGCGATCCACCTCATCCAGAATCAGCACGTCAATCTTGCCCAGATCCGCCGTCCCATCCTTCATGAAGTCCAGCAACCGCCCTGGTGTCGCCACCACAACGTCCACTCCCTCTTGCAACCCACGCCGCTGCTTCTCATACCCCACACCACCGTGCACCAGCAGCACCCGCAATCCCGTGTGCTTGCCATACTTCTCAAACTGATCCACCACCTGCGCCGCCAACTCCCGCGTCGGCTCCAAAACCAAACACCGGAACGTCCCCGGCGCTCCCAATCGACTCAGCGTCGGCAGCGCAAAAGCAGCCGTCTTGCCCGTCCCCGTCTGCGACGCTCCCACCACATCCCGACCCTGCAACACCACCGGAATCGCACGCTCCTGAATCGTCGTCGGCGTCTCGTATCCCGTCTCCCGAATCGCCGCCAGCACCGCTGGACTCAGCCCCAAAATCTCAAACTTCTCTGGATACGGCCCCTCAGGCACCGGCGGCGGTGGTGGCGGCGGCACCGGCGCCACATTCACAATCGCCTCCCTCGGCTCCCGTTCCTCCCGATCCCTCGGCCCACGTCCCCCTCGATCCCGCTCCCGACCACGTCCTCCCTCACGCCCGCCATCCCGACTCCGCTCCCGCCGCTCTCCTCCACCCTCACGCGGCCCCCGCTCACGACGCCCCTCGCCTCCACCCTCAATGGTTCCGCCCTCACGCGGCGTACGCTCACGCCTCGGCCCCCGCCCTTCTCCTCCGCCTTCAACCGAACGCCTCGGCCGCTCCGGCCGCCCATCTTCCCGACGCCCCGCCGGCCTTGCCGGACGATCATCATCCCGCAAAGGCTTCCCATCCTGATCCTCAAATCGCGGACGCCGACGCACCACCTCAGTAGCCGCAGCTTCGGCCTGGGCCGGGTTCTTCTGAATTCCAAGCAGGCGTTTCACACCGGCTTTAATGCGTCCTAGCATCGAGGGTTGGGAGTCTTCCTTTGCGTTCTTGCTCACTGATATTGATTCTTTCCGCGTCCTCTATCGTCTGAAAGCCGCAGCATTGCAATCGTCCATATCAACCCGAATGCCGCCATTGGAGGCATTCGGGTTCAACCATGTGGACCCCGGGTAGCCCCAGGTGGACCAGTCTCAGTTGCATCCCCCTGCCCCATCTGCTCTCCTCTCCCCATGACCGACCCCGCCTCCAATCGCTTCATCCAAATCGACGACGCCGCCCGCGAAATCAATCCCTGGACCCACAACGAATGGCTCTGCCGCCCTGATCTCGTCAACGCCGAAAAACTCCTCCTCGTCCGCGCCAACATGGCCCCCGGCCACTGCCACCCCTTCCACTACCACCCCCATCGCGAGGAAATCATCTACGTCCTCTACGGCCGCGCCGAACAGTGGGTCGGCGAAGAAAAACGCATCCTCTCCGCCGGCGAAATGGCCCACATCCCCGCCGGAACCATCCACGGCACCTACAACCCTCATCACGAACCCCTCGTCTTCCTCGCCATCCTCTCCCCCGCCAAACTCCCCGAGCCGGAAGCCAGCACCCCCGACCCCATCGACGTCTCCACCCAGGCCCCCTGGGCCAACATCCGCCACGGCCTACCCGACTGCGTCACTCTCGCCTGATTCAGCCGCCTCCACTTTCCCAGCCTGCACCTTCGGCTTTATCGTCTTCCGCCTCAGCCACCGAAGCACCAAAAACACCCGCGCCCGCCAGCTCCAGGGCGCATACCCTTCCAAGTCCAGCACCGTCCGCGTCTCCGCCGTCCACCGCCGCTTGTACTCAAAATCTCCCGCCAGGAAATCCAAACTCCGCGCCCCGCTCCGGAACGCGCACTCCACCGCCCACCCAAACGTCGCACTGCCCACCGACGTCTCCCCATAGGCCAAATCACGCCCCACCTGAAACGCATAGCTCACCCGCCCCTCGTGCAGCACCTGCACCACCGAAATCACCTTCCCTCCAGCCATCAAATAACACATCTGACTCTTCCCCTGCGCCTCCCACAGCGGAATCAGCTCCCGATGCAGCACCAACGCCCGGTCCGACGTGAAAAAACTCTCCTCCCCTTCAAACTGCTTCGCATGCAGCCGCAACAGCGCCTCCACCACATCCTCCCCGTTCGGCGCGATCGTCCCCGTGTGATACGTCACCCCAAACGCCTCCTCCAGTTCCTTCCTCAACCGCTTCTGGTTCCGCCTCCAATTCCGCGACCTCGACGTCTCAAACGCCTCCCAAGTCTCCTGCTCCATCCGTAAAAATCGGCACGACGTGGTGTTCAACACCCCCGAATTCGCCGTGATCTCCCGCAGCGCGCACATCAAGTGATGCAAAATCGCCGACTCCGCCGGGATCCGGTTCCATCGCACCGCATCCCACTGCCCTGTCAAATCCGCCAGCCTCCCCAGCAACGCCGGCGCCAACTCCTCCACCCGCTCCGCCGGAATCATCACATTGATCCGCTCCCCCTGCGCCTCTCCCAATCCCGCCATCAAACCCAGCTGCTTCAAACCCCGCCGACTCCCCTTCTCCTCTTTCCCAATCGCAAACGGCGCCATCGCCACCACTTCTCCCGCCTCCTCAGCCACACAAATCGCTGGCTCAAACAAATCCGCATTCGCCACCCACCACCGCCACACCCAATCCCACCTCATGAACGGAGAAACCGTCTCGCACCTCTCCAACAACGTATCCCACACCGGCTCCAACGCCGCAAATTCCACCCCATCCCGCACCCATCGAAACGTCACCTCCCCCTCACTCACACCACCAGCCTCGTCCTCAAACCCCAACACGCGACGCCTCATCGGCTCCTCCAGCATCCCCTTCATCATCCCATCAGCCGGCACCGCGATCATACCCCCATCCCCCCATTTACAGGTCTGGCCACCAAATCTTCAAAAAGTTGCAACTGGATCATTCGACAATGCTGGATCACTTCTCAGTCTACACCTAACCTTTTGTTAGATAAACCACAATTTTGAGAATTATCGCATCTTCACAAAATAGCCCTCTCCCATGACCATTCTCCTCACCAACGACGACGGCATCGACGCCCAAGGCCTCCTCGCCCTCCAAAACGCCGCCCTCTCCCTCCCCTCCGCCCGCGTCATCATCGTCGCCCCCGCCACCGAACAGTCCCAGTGCGGCCACCGCGTCACCACCCACCAACCCCTCATCACCGAATCCCGAGGCCCCGACCGCTACGCCGTTCACGGCACCCCCGCCGACTGCGTCCGCGTCGCCCTCTTCGGCCTGAATCTCAAACCCGACCTCGTCCTCTCCGGCATCAACCACGGTGGCAACATGGGCCAGGACCTCGTCATCTCAGGCACCGTCGCCGCCGCCCGCGAAGCCGCCTACCACGGTCTCCCCGCCATCGCCCTCTCCCACTACCTCATCCGCGACCTCCCCATCGACTGGACCCGCATCACCACCTGGACCACCCATCTGCTGAATCTCATCCCCGCCCGTACCATCGCCCCCGGCACCTTCCACAACATCAACTTCCCCCACCTCCCCCCCGGCAGCGACACCCTCCCCCAAATCATCCCCACCCAACCCGCCCGCTCCCCCCTCAACGTCGCCTTCGCCACTTCCCAACCTCAAGGCACTCCCAACATCACCGAATTCTTCTACACCGCCCCCTACAGCACCCGCCCCCAAGACCCCGGCTCCGACGTCCAAGCCACCTTCTCCAACCACATCTCCTGGTCCACACTCAATGTCTGAATGCCCTGCGAGTTTTCCTTTTTCATCCGCTTCGGCAGCTTCTACTTGCGTACCCATCCACTCTTTTGAACTTACCCCGTGAATGACCGATTGCGCACCTGTTTGATTGTGATCGGCATCGCAGCCCTCTACGGACTCGTCTGCCGCTTGGCTTTCACTGCCGAACCGCTTGAACAATGGCTGCGTATCGTTTCGGTCTCCTTCATTTACCTCGCGCCCGCTAGTATCGGGGCACTCGTCTGCTTTGTAGGTTCAAAACTGGACCGCCCCACCGATTTTTGGGCTGTAATTGCTCCAGCAATCACCATGGCCATTTTGCTATTCGGAAGCATCTTGTTCAAGCTGGAAGCTTTTCTTTGTGCCCTGGTGGCCTCACCAATCGCCATCGCTATGGCCTCCACAGGCGGCTGGTTGATGAGTCTCGTTCTAAAACGAATAAATCGTGATCGACTGCCTCTCAGCTTGGCTGTGCTGCTGCCATTTGCAGTTTCCCCAATCGAACAACTCTGGGAAGCGCCCCACGAAACCCGTTCGATGCGCAATGCAATGACCATCCATGCCAGCCCCGAAACAATATGGCAGCACATCCAACAAGTGGAGGCCATAAAACCCGACGAACTCCCAAACCAATGGATTTACCTCCTCGACTTCCCTCGACCCATCGCGGCAACCCTCGACAATCCGGGTGTAGGCGGGCGCCGACTTGCCACCTTTGAGAGAAACGTTTCATTTTTTGAGATCGTCACTGAATGGCAACCATTCGAGCGACTTTCCTTCACAATTGAGGCCGATCCCGCGTTCGTTCCACATACTGCCTTCGACCAACACATCATTGTCGGTGGCAGATTCTATGACGTTTTGGACGGCACCTATGAAATTGAACCTTTGCAGGGTGGCAAATGCATCCTTCACCTGTCGAGCACACATCGCCTCTCCACTCAGTTTAACTGGTACACCGGCTGGTGGAGCGAATGGGTCATGAATCAAATCCAGGGATCCATTCTCGAAGTAATTAGAAAGCGTTGCGAAACACCTCCCTCAGATCAGAGCTAACCATTCAGCCACCTTCTCCAACTACATCTCCTGGTCCCAAATCAGCCTCTAACAGCGAACAAACCTCACCACATCCCCTTCAAAGCCGCCAAAATCTTGCTCGCCGCCTCCACCTCCAGATAACTGCTCCGCGCCCGCCACGTCTCATATCCCCCCAGCGCATGATGCTCCTCCGTTGGCAGATACCCATTGTAGCCGTTCGCCAGTGAAATCGTAAAATGCCGCGTCGCCGGTGTCGTCTTCTTCAACTCCAGCCCGATCTCCACAAACACCTCACAAGGAATCGCCCCCACCGTCAGATCCCCAATCCGGTGCATCTGCAACTTCACCGGCATCGTGTCCGGGAAGTCCGCCAACTTCACCGACTCGTTCGCATACACCGCCTTCTTGTCCCGGTAATTCCCCGTCGCATCCTTCGGAAACTCCACCAGCCATTTCCGCGCTTGCGCCACCTCGTCCGCCGTCGGCTTCCGCACCACCAATTGCAAATCCGTCTCCTCGCTCGCTACCACACTGTCCGCCTTCCACACCACACTCTCCCACGCCTCCAGCGCCGCCTTCGCCACACTCTCCGCCACCTCCCGAATCCGCGACCCCGGATCCGCCTTCCGCCTCAGCGACAAAGCAGGCACCCCATAATTCACGTTGTTGATGTTCCCACTCGTCCCGTTTGAGAGCGCCGCCACAAACGCCGGCTTGCCCGCATATCGCCCATCCGTCGCCCCCAACTTCTCCGCCATCAGCCCGCAAAACACCCCAAAGTAATCCGCCGAAATCGCCGTCAGCCCGCCCACATAGTGCAAACTGTAGTTCGCCAGCAATCCCAGCGGACGCCCGTCCAACTTGCTCCTCGCCGCCAAAATCGCCACATCCTGATCCACCGGCCCCGTCGGCACCGACACCCCCTTCGCCACATTCCCCGGATTCATCTTCGCCTGGTCCGTCAATATCCCGAACGGATTCTCATACCCCTGCCCCTCCTTCACAAACCACCTCCGATTGAACACCTGCGTCGGGTCACTCGCAAACCCCCAGCCCACCTCCGCCTCCTCAAGGTTTTCATGCGCCGCGATCATCGCCGCCGCAATCCTCGGCGGCAAAGCCTTCACATACTCCGGGTCCGGATCACTCTGAAACACTGCCACCATCGTCGCCGCCGAATGCGTATGCGTCGCCGAAATCAACAACCCCTCCCGCTTCACCCCTGTCTTCGCCACCACCAAATCCTTCACCGCCTCGCAAATCTCCATCGGAATCATGCACGCATCCACCACACAAAAAATCACCTCGCCCCCTCCCTCACCCACCACCGCCAAACTCCGCGCATGCATCGGATCCGTGATCCCCTTCGCAAAATTCCCCGACATGCTCCCATTCACCGGCGCCGGAAACACCGTCGGCGAAATATCCGCCATCCCCGCCCCCGCCTTCATCCCCGCCCACGCCCCGCCCGCAACACCCCACCCCAGCAACACCAAACACAGCTTCTTTTTCATCCCTCCACTACACCCCCACCGCCACCCAACTTTCACCGAGCCCCCTTCAAAAATCATCCACCCTTGCAATGCAGGCACTTTTTGCCTACATTGCCTGCATCATGAGCCTGCAATACACCCTGCGTGCCATCCCCAAAACCCTCGACGCCGCCCTGCGCCGCCGCGCCAAACAAGAGTCCAAGAGCCTCAACACCGTCGCTGTCGAAGCTCTCGCCCGCGGCCTCGACCTCTCCCCCACCCCTGTCGAATTCGCCGACCTCGACAGCCTCATCGGCTCCTGGAACGAAGACCCCGCCTTCGACAACGCCGTCGCCGATTTCAGCCGCGTCGATCCCGCCGACTGGAAATGAACATCGCCCTCGACACCAACGCCTACAGCGACTTCATGCGCGGAGACCCCTCCCGCGTCACCGTCATTCGCACCGCTCGCAAGATCCACCTCCCCCTTATTGTCCTCGCTGAACTCCGAGCCGGTTTTGCCGCCGGCAACCAGACGTCCACCAACGCAGCCAACCTCCAACGTTTCCTCACTAGCCCTCGCGTCTCCGTCTTACTCCCCGACGAACAGACCACGCATCACTACTCCCACCTCTACCTCCAACTCCGCCAAAAAGGCGCTCAAATTCCCACCAGCGACCTCTGGATCGCCGCACTCGCCATCCAGCATGACCTCGTCCTCTGCACCTCCGACGCCCACTTCCATCACTTCCCCCAACTCCCTCGCTGCTAGCCCGCTCACCCATCGTAGTGCAAGCATCTTGCTTGCCCCCAACCCGGCGCAGCCGCACTCCAAAAGGTGGTGCAAGCATCTTGCTTGCACCCCCTCAAGCCACCACCTCCACCCGACTCGTCCCCCCCGCCCCACGCACCACCCGCACCTGCGTCGTCAGCCGCTCCTTCAACAACTCCACGTGCGAGATCAACCCAATCGTCTTCCCCCGCGACCGCAAATTCTCCAGCGCACTCAACGCCACCTCCAGCGTCTCCGAATCTAACGTCCCAAACCCCTCATCAATGAACAGCGAATCAATCGGATGATGCCGGCTCGCCAGCTCGCTCAACCCCAACGCCAACGCCAGACTCGCCAAAAAACTCTCCCCTCCTGACAGACTCTCCATCGGCCGGTCCACACTCGCCTGATACAAATCCACGATCCGCAAATCCAGCTCATCCCCGTCCGCCGCCATCAGCCGATACCGCTCCGCCAGCACCTGCAAATGCTCGTTCGCCAGCCCAATCAATTGCCGCAACGTCAGCGACTGCGCAAACCGCGAAAACTTCGCCCCATCCGCGGACCCGATCAACTCCTTCAACCTCCCCCACCGCAGCGCCTCCCCCTCCGCCGCCAGCAGCGCCGCCCCACCTGCTTCCCTTCGCCGCCTCGCCTCATCATCACTCTTCACCTGCTGCTCCAGCGATCCCACCTCCGTCCGCTTCATCGCAACCGCCTCATTCAATTGCCTCACCCGCTCCTCCAACTCCATCGCAGCCTCCCCACTCAAAAGCGCCTGCCCCGCAAACGGCTCCCAACGCGCCTCCAGCTGCTCCCGCTTCGCCTTCGTCGCCGCCAACTCCGCATTCAGCCCATTCAGCTTCGCCTCCGCCTCACGCCACGCCTTCTCCGCAGCCAAAAGCCGGGCCTCATGCTGCTCGCGATCCTCACTCAACGAAATCCCACCCAGCAACGCTTTGAGCTTCGCCTTCAAAGCATCCGCCTTCGCCCGCAGCATCACCCCCTCCGTCCTCAACTCCTCCAGCCGATTCGTCTTCGCCGTCTCCTCCTGCTTCGCCAACTGAATCTGACCTTCAAGACGCTGCCGCTCACCCCGCTTCTTCACCGCCTCCTCCTGCTTCTTGGCAAAAGCCACCGCCCGCTTGTCGATCGCCTCCACCTCACGCTCCGCCTCCGCAGGCTCGTAGCCGCGTTCGCCAGAACGCGGTAACACCGCAAGCTCACCCCGTCTTTGCGCCTCCTCCTCACTCCACTGCGCCAGCTCCACCGCACTCGGCGCCGCCAGCTCAACCACTCGACCCTTCATCTCCTCCACCCGCTTCGTCTCCGCCCATTTCTCCGCCACCCCCTTCACCAACTCACGCTCCAACGCCACCAGATCACGATTCGCCTTCTCACTCTGCTTCTCCAGTGTCCCCAACAGCTTCCTCGCCGCCTGAAGCTGCGATTCAAAACTCACCTCCCCTGCTGCAAACGGATGCTCTTTCGATCCGCACAAAGGACACGCCTCCCCCTCCTTCAAATCCTGCCGATGCTCATCAAACCCCGCCACCAACTCCGCCTGCCGAACCACCCCACGCTGCGCCTCCAGCCTCTTCATCAAGCCCTCCAACTCACCACGATCCTTCTCCACCTTTGCCTGTCCCTCCGCCGCCTTCTTCACCAAAACCGCCACCAGCGCCTCCGAATCCGTGATCTTCTGCCTCAACGCCACCGCCTCCACTTCTCGCCGCCGACCCTCCGCCAGCCTCTCAAAAGCCACCCGCCACGCTCGCACCGCCATCCGCAGACTCGGCAGCTTCTCCGCCCATTCACCATCGCCCGCGTTCAACGTGAGCCACTCCTCCAAAACCCGCCCCGCCTCGACATGCGACACCAACGCCTTTTCAGCTTCCTCCCGCAGCGCCGCCACCTCCTTCTGCTCCTTCGCCCACGACTGATAAGTCACCCGACTCTCTAAAAGTTGCTTCTCCAACTGATCGCTCTGCGCCGCCATCCCCGCCGCCTGTTCCCAAATCGGCTCGCGCTTCACACGTTGCCGTTTCACCTCCTCCGCCACCCGCTTGGCCTCTGAAACACCCGACGCCAAAACCCCCTGCGCCGCCTCCAACTCCCGTCCCGTCTCAGTCAGCTTCAAAAGTTCCGCCACGATCGCCGAATGCTCTCGCTGATCCTGCCACTGCTTCGCCGCCACCTGGCTTTCCGTCGTCAGTCTCTCAGCCGCCGATCGCGCTTCCCTGACGTCCCCTTCAAGCTTCGCCCGCGCCTCGTCCTCCAGCACCGCCACCGCCCCCAAACTCGCCTTGAGTTGCTTCACCCTCTCCTCCTTTTCGCGATACGTCTCAAACGCCAGCATCGAAAGATCACTGTAAATTTCCGTCCCCGTGATCTTCTCCAACAACTCCGCCCGCTCATTCGGCTTCGCCTTCAAAAACGCCGCAAACTGCCCCTGCGCCAGCAGAACCGACCGCAAAAACCGCTGCCCATCCAGTCCCGTCAGCGCCTCCACCATCGCATCCATCTCCCGCCCCTTGTCCGCTAAAATCTGCCCCGTCCCAACCTCCGCCAGCGACCGCTGCACCGGCCTCAAATTCCCCGTCTTCGTCTTCCCCAACCGCCACGTCGCCCGCAGTGCCTTTCCCCCCGCCTCAAAATCCACCTCCGCAAAACACTCCATCGTATGCCGACTCATCATCTCATCCGCCTTCTCATTCCCATACCGCGCCGCCCGACCATACAACGCCAAAGTCATCGCATCCAACAAAGTCGACTTCCCCGCCCCCGTCGGCCCCGTAATAAGAAACACCCCCACCCCGCTCAAAGGCACAACATCAAACCGCACCTCATGCACCCCGCTCAGCGAGTTCAAATTCTGGAGTCTGACAGCAAGAAGACGCATAAAAATTAACCAATCACCCGTGCCTCCCTCAACGCCATCAACTCCCCAAAAAACCCCCTCAACTCCTCCCCCTCGATCCCCTTCTCCTTCAGCAACTCCTCAAACACCTCCCGCGGCTGCAACTCACTCAGCACCGGCCCCGTCGCCTGCCAAACCACCCCCTCGCCCTCCGGCAACTCCGCGAGCACCTTCAGCACCTCAAATCGCCCCCCCGCCGCCTCCCGCACCAGCCGATCCAAATCCGCCTCCGGCCCCTCCA
>JAIYDW010000206.1 GCA_027487315.1 Verrucomicrobiaceae bacterium
GGGTGGAGCTGGACCCTGAGACGCCACTGGATGTGCTGGTGGTGAGCGGACCTGCTGAGATTCGGATGCACAGGGATAATGGAGCGACGTCGTATCGGATCACGGGATTGCCGTCGGGACTGAGGCATGATCCGGTGACGGGGCGGATTTTCGGGACGCCGAATGTGGCGGTGACGAATCATCCGGTGACGATTGAAGCGCGCAATTCACAGGGGGTTGCGACGCGGGTAATCAACATCACGATCCGGCCGATCCATCCAGATTTGTTGGGGACGTATTGGGGGTTGGTGGATCGGCATCCGCATGAGCGGGCGAATGCGGATTTGGGGGGTGAGGTAACCAATTTGCTGCTGACGCCAAGCGGGTTTTTCACCGGGCGGGTGAGTTTGATGGGGACGAGCTATTCGATTGCGGGGCGGATTTTGAATTCGCCAGTCGTGGATCCAGTGGCGACGGTGATTTTGAGCCGGGCAGGGAAGCCGGATGTGGTTTTCAATTTCACGTTGCGTGTGTCCGATACGAGTTTGACGGGGAGTTTGGCGGAGGGAGAGGCGTGGACAACGGGGGTGCTGGCCTATCGGAACGCGTATTCGACGACTCGGCCCGGGCTTGGGATTGAGGGGCGGCACAACTATTGGATGGAGGTGCCGACGAGTTTGGCGAGTTCGGTGGGAGCGCCGCAGGGGGCGTTTTGCGGACATGTCACGCTGAATCGGAACGGGACGGGGATTGTGAGCCTTGCGATGTCGTTGCCACCGTTTAAGGGGGAGACCAAGGCGGTTGTGGTTACGACAGGCCACAGGGTGCCGTTGCATCGAATGTTTGCAGGGAACAAGGAATCGGTTCAAGGGTGGCTGGAAATCAATGATCAGCCATCCCCGACTTTAAATTTGGTTTCGGGAACGACGACGTGGCTCAAGAAAGCGCCACGAAGCGGTACGGACCGCCTCTATCGAGCAGGTTTTGACTTGGGAGTGCACAATGAGCATGTGGTAAATGTGCAAGGCAGCGAGTATAAGCCTGCAGCGCCGATGCTGATGGGTGATCTGATGTTTAGGAACACGGCTCAGTTTTCGATCCGGTTGTCTGGTGACGAGCTTTCACGAGGAGACAAGCAGGTGATCACGGACACGATCTTTGACATTGCGAACAACCGGCTCTTGAGATCTGGAGTGCACCGGGATTTGTATGTCAACTTCCCGCAGCTGAACCGTGCGAACTACAAGTTCATCTTGTGTGACCTTTTCGGGAACTTTTTCGGTCGGGCCGAGATCATGGATGGTGGGGTGAAGCGTGTGATCGACATGTATTGTTTCTATGCGCCCGCGCTGCGTCGCGGAGGCGGCAGCTACACCATCAGTGAGATTCCAAGGGCTCCGTTTACTGCGACGACTGCGCCGCAGCGGATGGGGTATTTGGAGATTGAGGCGCTGGAGTAGCGAATTCGGCGGGCACGTTTGGATTTGTGTTCGACGAGGAGCTGTCTCAGGGGGAGGCGTGGGACTGGCGCCAGGTGCCTGGGGGGAGGTCGTAGCGGGCGCGGAAGGCGGCTTGGAAGTAGCTGGCGTGGGTGAAGCCGGTGCGCTCGGCGATTTGGTCGAGCGTGAGGTCGGTGGTGAGGAGGAGGCGTTCGACGTCGCGGAAGCGGAGGCGGAGGATTTCGTCTTTGGGGGTGCGGCCGAGGGCGACTTTCATGCGGCGCTCGAGGGTGCTGCGGGAGGCGTGGAGGGCGAGGCAGAGGTCGTCGACGGTAAGGCCTTCGTGGCTGCGCTGGCGGATGAGGCGGGAGGCGCGAGCGACGAGGGGGTCGGTGATGACGAGGTCGTCGGAGGATTCGCGGGTGATGATCTGGCGGGGGGGGATGAGGATTGCGGAGTGCGGATTTGGGATTGCGGATTTGGGAGTGCGGCGTGCTTTGGGCTTGTGGGCGGTGCGCATGAGCTGGTCGAGGAGGCGGGCGGCTTCGTAGCCGACGCGGGGGCCGTCGAGTTCGACGGAGGTGAGGGGCGGGGTGGCGAGGGTGCAGAGGGTTTCGTCGTTTTCGCAGCCGACGACGGCGATTTCTTCGGGGACGGCGAGGCCGGCGCGGAGGCAGGCGTCGAGGAGGTGGACGCCGAGCTGGTCGTTGGCGGCGAAGATGCCGACGGGTTTGGGGAGGGAGCGGAGTTGGGCGATGAGGCGAGTTTGGCTGGCTTCCCAGTCGGCGGGGCGGTCGGAGGTGGTGCCGGTGAGCTGGGTGCAGGGGAGGCCGCGTTGCTGGAGGCGGGTGACGAAGTTTTGGACGCGCTGGATGAAGAAGGTTTCGGTGGTGAGTCCGTAGACGGCGAAGTGGCGGTAGCCGCGGTTGAGGAAGTGTTCGGCGACGGCTTGGCCGATGAGGCCGTTGTCGACGCCGACGAAGGGGCGGTCATGGGGGAGGGAGGTGGAGCGGAGTTCGACGGCGGGGAGGCCGGTGGCGGTTACGGCGCGGTTCATGGCCGGGGTGAAGGTGCGGGTGAGGATGCCGTCGCCCTGCCAGTTTTTGAGCCAGGGAGGTGGTGGGGAGTCGGGGGAGCGGAGTTCGACGAAGGTGGACCAGGGGCCTTGCTCGGCGACGTAGCGGCGGACGCCGGCGAGGATTTCGCGGGTGTAGGTGCGGGTGGTTTCGATGAGGAGGGCGACGCGGGGGATCATGGGGATTGCGGATTGCGGATTGCGGATTGCGGATTGCGGATTGCGGATTGCGGAGACCTTTGGGTGACGGAAAACCTTATAGTGGGTGCGGGAGGGGTGTAGTGACAAGGTTTGATTTGGGGGGTAGGGTGGGGCTTATGAGTTTGAATGCTGTGAAAGGAAAAGTGTTGGTAATCGTGGGTGATGCGACGGAGACGGTGGACACGTTGTATCCGTATTATCGTTTGATTGAAGCTGGGTTTCAGCCGGTGGTGTCGGCGCCGGAGAAGCGGAAGTATCAGATGGTGATGCACGAGGTGAAGCCGGGATGGACGATCACGAAGGAGTGGGAGGGGTATAGCATTGATTGTGAGGTTCCGTTTTCAGAGGTGAAGCCGGAGGAGTATGCGGGGATCTTTTTCAGCGGCGGGCGCGCGCCAGAGTACATTCGTGAGGATGAGGATTTGCTGCGGATGACGCGGTGGTTTTGGGAGCAGAAGCGGCCGATGGCGAGTGTGTGCCACGGGGTGGAGATTCCGGCGCGGGCGGGGATCGTGAAGGGGTTGCGGATGGCGACGGTGGCGAAGTGCAAGTTTGACCTGGAGGTGTGCGGTGGGATTTATGTGAACGAGCCGTGTGTGATTGATCAGCACATGTACTCGGGGCGGACTTATCACGACAGCGGGCACTTTATCGGGCCTTGGATTGCGGCGTTGGAGGCGTTTGTGGCGAAGGGTGTGTGATTAGGAAGTGCGGGAACGTTTTTATGGGCAAGCTGGAAGCTTGCCCCACCTTTTTATGAACCGACGTGATTTTCTTTCGACTGCGGGTGCGGCTTTTGCGGATTCGGCTTTGCCTGTCCGGGCGGCGGGTGAACCTTTGAAGCTGAAGTATCTGCTGGCTTCGGCGCTTTATGGGGACATGAAGCTGGCTGAGGTGCTGCCGGAGGTGGCGGCGGCGGGGTGCGTGGGGCTGGATTTGTGGGGGAAGCAGCATGCGACGCATCGTGAGGAGGTGGAGGCGATGGGGGTGGAGGCGTTTGAGGCGCTGCTGAAGAAGCATGGGGTGCAGCTGGTGTGCTCGACGCGGTATCCTTTGGGGCCGTTTGGGTTGCAGCCGGAGATGCCGATGGTGAAGCGGCTGGGTGGGAGCTTGATTGTGAGTGCAACGAAGGGGCCGAATGATGTGGTGGGGGCGGAGGCGAAGGCGGGCATCAAGGCGTTTTTGGAGCAGATGAAACCGCATGCGGATGCGGCGGGGGAGCATGGGATCACGCTGGCGATTGAGAATCACAAGAAGGCGTTGCTGTCGTCGGTGGATTCGATTCGCTA